>NZ_JACBIU010000025.1:0-79737 GCF_013839555.1 Nocardia sp. GTS18
GCCGACTCCGGCGGCGACCAACTCCAAGCCGCCAAACTCAACTTCTACATCGCCGGCGCCTGGCTCCTCACAGAACTCGCCTGGGCCGCCGCCGCCGGACCCGGCGCACCACTAGCCCACGCCATCGTCATCGCCCAAGCCCGAAAACTCTTCACCTGGATGGGCAACCGCCTCGCCAGAGCCATCGCCCACACCATCACCACCAACGTCACCGAAGAAGTCCTCGAACGCATCAGCGTCAAACTCGTCTACGAAACCGTCCAAGAATCCCTCGTCGAACTCGGACAAGGCACCAGCCAAGAACTCGCCGTCCAACACATCCAGAACACAACCGGCCACATCAACGGCTACGACTGGAAAGCCGTCGGACTCAACGCCGGCATCTCCGCCATCGCCGGCGGCGTCGGCGGCGCCACCGGCTTCGGCCTCGGCCGCAAACTCCCCACCACCAACGGCGGCTTGACAGGTGCCCGCAACGGCGCCACCACCGGCGCAGGCGCAGGCCTCGCCGGAGCCACCGCCGCCTACCTCGCCACCGGCGCCTTCACCGGCCAATGGGACTTCGACCCACGCTCCTTCACCGGCGGCGCCGCCTCCGGCGCCGGCCCCTCCGCCATCCACGGCTACCGCGGACACACCGACAACGCCGGACCCATGAACTACACCGGCAACACCACCCGCGCGGGAAACCCCAGCCCTACGAACAACACCGAAACCAACACGGGCAACGGCAACGGCGCAGGATCGGGCACCGCCGGCACCACGAACGACACCGACACCACCGATGCCAGCGCCTCATCTACAGCCGATCCCGCCGAATCCGTTCAGAACTCGTCCTCCACATCACATACCAGCCAACCCGCCGAACAAGCAGCCACCGTCCCAGCCGGACTCGGCACAGACGCCGCGACCGAACCATCCATCGCTGCCGGACCCACCGCCGAGTCCATCCAATCCCCCACGGTTACCCCACAAATCGGCACAGCATCGGCCGAGACCACCACAAACCCCGTCGCAGGCGACTCGCCCACCCATCCAGCAAACGAGACGACCGGTTCCGGCTCGCCAAGCGGCACGACGACGGAACCGGACAACGGCGCTCCCACCTCGCCGGGCGTGACGGCCGAATCCTCTGTCACCAGCGACGTCGGAGACTCGGCACCGACGACCACCAGCGGTGCGATGCCCGCCACGGGCGTCGATTCCACACCGGTTCAGGCCGATACACCCTCGTCCGCAGAACCGAGCACGCCCACTGCGACAACAGCGATCAAACAGAGTTCCACACCTCAGGTCGGCGCACCGCCCGCAGCAACGGTCGCAGGGTCGACGCAGACGAACTCTCCCGCAACGCCCACACCCAGCGGCGGATCGGCCCCCGAGGCACGTATTCGACGCAGACCATCCCGCCCGGGCGTCACTCCCGATACCACGCCGAACCCGATACCAGCGTCCACCGTCGACTCAGCGTCGCGTGGTGGACGGGTGCCGGAACCGCTCGCGGGAGCGAACACCACCCCGATCGACGTCCCTCTGCAGGCACAGGCGACGGAAATCGAATCCCCCACCAGCTCGTCCGATCCCGCGATCATCGACGACACCGAGAATCGCGTCCCGCCGACGCCGCCCACCACCACACCACGATCAGAACCGGCTACGACGCCCGAACCCACAGCTCCACCCGGTGCAAGGGTCGAACCAGCCGACATACACGTACCTGCCCACGGCCGAATCGATGACGACGGCGCCGGCCGAGCGGAACAACCGAACCCCGACGATCATCGAACACATCGGGCCGAGCGAAACCAGCTCGACGACAACGTAGCCGGAGATCGTCGTACCCCTGAACCGGGCACGACTCCATCCCAACCCGCCCGACCGGAGAGCGGCGGCCTGCCAGATCCTGCGCGCGCGGACACACGCATCGAACCCAGCCTCCACTCGATCCGATTCGATCTCTCCGAACAGACACTGCGTCGTGTCGAATCGCTTGCGCGAGAACGTGACCAGCTGATGGATACGATGCGCACCGAGTCGGCGCTCGCCTACGACGATCCGCGCATCCAACAGGCCGCGGTCAAGACCGCGGCGGCCGCCGCACTCGCAGGCGCCGACTATCTCACCGCGATCGGTGCGGAGTTGGTGACCGAGCGCGTCGCGCTGCTGCGTTCCGAGCCGACCCGGATCCTGCTTCTCGCCAACGGCGACATCCCGGACCGATCACGGATGCAGCAATTGCTTACCAAAGCTCTGACGAGCAGCCCAGAGTTGTCCGCCGCGCTGGCACGTCCCGACACCCGGGTCGAATTTCTCCGCGTCCTGCTCGCCGATTCGGCAGCTCATATCCGAGTCCTCCGCACTGAGACCGCCGCCGACGTGGCGGCCTGGATCGAGGCCGGGCCACTGTCGAGTGCCGACCCGGATGCGAGTCACGCCGACGCGGTCGAGAATCTGGTCAGCCAACGCGACGCGCTCAATCACGAGCGTCACCTGCAACGGATCAAGCGGGACGAGCGGGCCGAACGCTTCGGGATCGATGACCCCGCGCAAGCCCTGAGCGCGAGCAATATCGAGACGACCATTCGCCGGCTGTCCGACAGCATCGTCGGTCGCGAGTACGTCGGTGCGCGAGTGGACCTCGACGACTACACCGTCGCCGAGGAGGTCTCGGAGGAGACCTTGATCGACCGGCGCAAAGAGATCGCCAAACTTCAGGCGGCCGCGTGGCGAGTGGTCAAACTGGACTGGGACTGGTCGGCTTACAGCCGACGGATCTTCGAGTCGACCGGCGAAACCAACGACACAGCGATCTCCCCCTCGGTGCTCACGGAACTGGATGCCCTGGCCCTGGCGCGGGTCGAGGCCACTGTTGCCGTCGAACCGTACCGGGTCATGCGCGACGACATCACAGCCCGACTGGCCGAGGACAACATCGGGCCGCTGGGACGTCAGCACCTCACCGAGCTGCTCGCCGAGGCCACGCACCGAGTCGAACTGGCCGAGAACGCGATCGGCCGCGTTCTCGACCAGATGTCACTGCTGCGCGGTGCGGGCCGATCCGAGGTGCTCGAGCAGGGCGGTCGGATGCTCACCGAGCGCGTCGGCCTCGTCCCCGGTGAGACCCCACGCCTGATCGTGTTCGCCGCCCGCGAGGCATCGGACACCCCGCTGCACGAGTTGGACACAGCCCTCGAATCGGCCCTCCTCCGGTCCCCGGCGGCGGCGATCGCATTTCGTACGCCCGCCACGAGTATCGAGTTCAAGCGCGTACTCGCCGACGACAACGGCGGGTGGCGACTCGCCGACGTGCCGTCCCCGCAGCGGCTCATCGCCGAGCCACAACGAACCCGCCTCGCCCAGCACATGCCCGCGACGATCGTCGGCTGGCTCGACGCCACCGGCAATCATCGGTTCGTCGACGAGACCAAGCCGTGGACGACGGGCCACAGCCGCGAACCGGAGTGGTTCGGCGACGGCAAGGAACGCGACCCGACCAAGGAGCCGCCGAAGGGAATCACCGGCTGGGCGATGGATCCGCTCCAGACGTCGGTGCTCGGCAATTTCGAAACGCTCCCACCGGGACACGTATTCACCGAGCTCACGCCTGCCCTGCCGGGCGCGCCGGATCACTTCGAAGTACCGATGGATGTCTACTCGTCACCCATCGACGGCCTGCTCTACAACGCCGCCCGCCTGGTGCTGGAGACGGTCGGCGTGTTCGCGGGAATGCGGCTGCGTCGCGATCCGCTCAATCCCGCGCGACTGATGGTCACCTTCAAATGGCACCGTCAGCTGAGTTGGTTCGCACGCAGAACCAACCCCGACTACCGGCCGCCCATCGATGTCCAGCCGCGTATCCATCAGTGGGACGCAGCCGAGCACGCCACGGTCCTCGATCCGCCGTCCATCCCGCTGCAAGAGCGCGAGCGTGCGGAACAACAGGCATGGGCTCGTGTCCAGGAATGGGCGGATACGGAATATCGTCGATTCCGTGCCGGCGATCACGACATCGATCGCATCGTCGCCAACCTCGCGGCACGCGACGAGGATTATCGAATCCGGCACGCGGACAAGGTCATCGACAAAGTACAGGCGACCATCGCACGGCTGAATCCTGACTTCGGCCGAGCCAACGACGAAACCCTCGCGAAACTCACCGACTGGGTCGCCGAACAACTACACGAGGACTTCCGCGAGCAAGCGCCGGACATCGTCGACGCCATCGTCCATCGCGAAACGAGTATCGCCGGTACGGTTGCCGATCGCCTCGCCGGGTCGACCTTCTCGCACAGCGAGATCACGCAGATCAAGAACTATCTGATGCGCGATCTGCATCTGGCGATCGATCGTCGTACCGGAGATCCGGTGCGGCAGCGAATGGACGCCGTCGCGGATATCGCGGAAGCCTGGATTCGGCTCGCGTACGGCGTACCGGTGGACGAGGACATCCTGCTGCTCCGCAACAGCTCGGCCGGCAGCCGGTATCTCGCCGAGAACCCGGACGCGCTGTGGCGCGAGGCTGATCGGCACGCCATCGGTCAAGGCTTCGACTGGAACAACCATCGTCCGCCTGCCGCGCCGTGGCGCATCGACATCAAATACGCGCCTCAACCGCTCGAGGCCCCGAGTTCACCACTCCCCCTCTCACGGCGGGCTACCGCACCGGATCCGACACCAGCGATCCCGTCCGAGCCCGGGGCGAGACCGACAGCGTCGATATCCGGCCTCCTGGCGCGGGCCGAGGCGGCCGAAGCCGAGCAGCGCAGGGCCGCCGCCCGAATTTCCGAGATCGCCGCTGCGGTAGCCGGTCCGGTGACACCGGGCCCGAGCCCGCGCACACTCGGTCGCAGTGTCATCGACCACATCGATGCCGAGCTGACGCGCCCGGAACCGGAACCGAACACCGTGCCGACCGGCCCGGACGACATGGTGCGCTCGGTCTGGGAGCGCTTGGCGCGCGACCGGGAGCACGAGCGCCTGGCAGGCGTCCGGGCCGATGTCGAGCAACAGCTCACCCGCTACCTGGATGCACGCGCCGCTGAACGCGAGCTTCGTCGTCAACTGCACGACGTCGCCGCAGGCGAGGCATTACGGGCAGCCGGCGCACGGGTGCTTGCCGACCGGATCGGCATCATCGACGGAGACGTCCCTCGCGCGCTCGTCCTGAGCACGAACTCCGCAACCGAGCCCCTCGTAGACGACCAAGGCTGGCGGGGACTCACAGACGCCGACACCGAGATCACTTTCAAGCGGGTAGTACTCGACGACGCGGGACGACCACACCTGGTCGATTGGCAGGTGCCGCGCGAGGACGGACGGTATCGCACCGCCAATGAGCGCCTCGACGTCATCGAAGGAAGCGCGCGCCGCCGGATCGACGAGATCGCGCTTACCGCAACATCTTCCGTCAGGCAATTCGTGGTCGATCCCGCGTTCGCAGAGCGGATCGAAGAGGCTCGACAGCAGGCGATCGCCCAACTCGCGGCCGCCCGCCAGTCGGCCGTGTCGGAAATGGCCGAAGGCCCCGATGTCCGGCCTGTGCAGGCAGGTGCGCATCTGACCGCCGAACTTTCCGACGTCGTACACGAATTCACCGCAACGGTCGCACAGGAGCAACAAGCCCACGAGATTTCTCGCGCACCGGACGCCACCTGGTTCTACGGCACCCCGCGTCCGCACACGACCTCGCCGCAGGTCGCCGCGACGATCACCGACCAGACCGCCCAGGCCGCCCGGGCGATACGGCGCGCGAAGTCGGCCGCTGACGCACTCACCGGGATTCACAGCGCACTCGACAACGGCGCTACGGCAACCGGGCCACGCGTCACCCGCGACCGGATCGATCAGCACATCGAGACGGCGATCGCCGCAGCGCGGGAAGCAGTCGGCCGCGACGGTGCACCGCAGGCCGACCAGATTGCCCTCTATCAGGAAATCCGCGCCCTCAACTCGCTGAAAAGAGCAGCGGCAAAGCATCTCTCGACCTACCTCTGGGCGCGCGCCGAAGCCCAACGATTGTCGGACGCGGCCACTGAACTGGCCATCGCCGATGTCCTCGCCGCGGCAGGCGTCACCCAGGCTGTCCAAGGGATCGGTGTACTGCCGGGGGCGCCCGGCCGCATACTGGTCACCTTCGAGGGAGCCGATCCACACCTGAGCGCCCTGTCGGCCAAGGACCATCGGCAACGACTAGCACGCGGTGAACAGCTTCTTTTCCAACGTGTCTTCGTCGACGAACACGGCCAGGTGCATGTCGTCGACGCCGAGCTTTGCGGCGGCACACGCGACGATGGACTCGATACTCCGGTCAGAGGCCCGAACTCGGGCGGGTCGCCATCGATCACCCACACCGCTGTGGCCGTGACACCCACGGCCCCTGCGGTGATCACCGGTCCGCACTACGACATCATCCGCGGGCCGACCAACGACGACGCAGCTTTCGAACTGCGCATCCGGCTGCGACTCGAGCTGGATCCGTCCGAGTCCGGCGAACTGGCCCAGTCGATCGTGGACGCGGCCCAGAGCATCGTTTTCGGGCCCGGAAAATGGTATTCACCACTCACTGGCGAGCCCTATCAGTTCACTCTGGACCCGGTCGATTCGCCCACCGCGCACCTGCGCCTCGGTCTACCTGCCGAGACGACCGATATCGGCGACGCCGCGCGGCTGCTCGCAGTCGCCCTACGCGATCACCTCGGCCTGCCTCCGACAAGCTCCATGTCGAATGGGCTCACCGTCGACGAGGGTGATGTCGAGGCACTGACGAGGGAAGCCCGGTTGGGCGGCCTCCGGCTGGCGGTCCCGGACGCCCACTACGCGTTCATGACCACCAGGGGGCGAGAAACGCTGGCGCCACTGGAAAGTCGGTCCCTGCAGGCCGCGCTGGAACAGGCGGCTCGCGTACCCGAAGGCGGATATGTTCGTGGGTTCGATCCACGAACCAGCGCGGTTGCCGACCTGATCAACCCTGGCGGCGACACCGCGCCCGGTCGCGGCGGCAACTGCTGGGCAGTTGTGGCGTCGGCGTTGCTGACTTTTCTCGGTGATCCGCAAGTCGCGCCGCCCGTGCGCGGCGACAGGGCTGCCGGGACCGCGGCCACAATGGCTGATTGGTTACGCGCGGGCCTCATGTCATGGGGCAACCGAGAAATCGACCCGTCTTCGTTCGAGATGCTGCAGCGACAAGTAGCCGAACTCGGGCCCGGTTCCGCCGCACCAGTGTTCGTCGGTTGGCAGGACACGGACCAGGACGGCAATCTGGAGTACCGCGCGGACGGAACCCCCGTCCTCATCGGCCACGCCCTCCTCGTTGTATATCCCCTCGACGCGCCCCATCCGGTGTGGTGGTGCCCGCAGGAACAAGCCACCTGGGATCGGCCCCCGAGCAAATACGTCGAGAACGCGCGAATCCTGACCGCCATTCCGCTACTACCCGATGGGACAGCCGCACTTGAATACACCGATCCGAACGCCGGAGGAAGCCCAGCAGTACATTATCCGAGCTCTGCGGCTCACCGACCCCGTGTCGGTCTACCCGTTCGAGTACGGCTGGATAGCGACGTTGGTACTGCCGACCCCGGCGGACCCACTGGACATGCCGGCCGGAACTCCCCGATTCATTCTGAACTCCCGAACCGGAGTGATCACCAGCCTTCCGAGCTCGGCGAAGAATCCCTTGATCGACCGATACATCGAGGCGATGAAAACTGGGGCACCACTACCCGGGCACCAGCTGTACCCACCGCTCACGCGGATACACCTGCAACTGACGTCCAACGAAATAATGCAGGTCCGCTACCTGATCCGGCTTCAGTCCCTGTCCGAGGACAGCGCACCGGCCCCGGGATACCTGCTGACGATCGACAAGCTGGACTCGGAATACAGCCCGACGTCGCTTCTCGACACTCGAGCAGCGGATTGGATTCTGGAGCAGCGAGCCCGGACGGGCGACTGGCCGGAGACGGGCGTACTGGAGATCTAGATTTTGGCGATCAATACGCGCCGGCCGAAGATACAGCCGATCGGCACGACCTCGCCCCTGGCGCCTCACCCCTGCCCGATATAGCCGGAACCCGGGAGTTCGGACCGGGACGCATAGCGCCGTTGGAAACGGCGGCATATCAGGAAGCGGTGGAGCGAACAGCGGGCGGTAGAGCCGGATTCGATCCGCGGTCCGATCCGGTGCCGATCAACGACGGTGGCATGTCGGTTCCGGGTCGCTTCACCAACTGCGTCGAATGTGTGATGGCAGGCCTGTCGTCGTTCTTCGGACGACCGACAGTCGCCTTCCCTCGTGAGATCCAGCTCCGCTCGGACGGCACCCAGGGCTACACCAGCGGGGAGAGTCCACAGCGGGTCGCGCAATGGGTCGGCGCGGAGCTGCTGCACTTCGACCCCGCGCTCGATGTCACCGAGCACTATCAGCAATTGCACGACCTGATCACCGAACTCGGGCCCGGCTCCGCCGCATTCGTCGCCACCCGCTGGCAACGGATCGACGGGGCCGGCCGGCGGGCGTTCCGGTCCGACGGCAGCCGAGTTCTCAAAGGTGGACATGCCAGTACCGTCGTGTTCCCGCTCGAAGCCGACGGCCCGGTGTGGTGGGATCCGCAGTCGGGTGCCACCGACGACCATCCGTCGGCGAAGTTTCTCTCCGATGCCGGCCAACTACGAGTCATCGTCCTGCGACCCGACGGGAGCATCTACCGTGCCGAAACCGATCCGAACCGAGGCCGAAGCCGAGACCTACCTGTCGACAGCACTTGGCCACGGCCGGAAATGGCAGCTCGTCCCGGCGGAGTTCGGCTGGATCGCCTCACCGGAACCGACGGACCAGGAACTCGCGGACGAGGAGTACATGAGCCTACCGATGCTGGTGCTGGACAACCGGACTCGGCAGATCCTCCAGTATCCGAGTTGGTCGGAGCGAGCGGTGGCCGAGAGTTACCGAGAATCGATGAGATCGGGTATGCCGCCGACCGGGGTGCAGATCTACCCGCACCGCGTCCGGTTGCGTCTGACACTGCGGCGACACGATCCGGCCGAGCTGGAATACCTGATCCGGGTCGAGTCCCTGGAGTCACCGAAGGCACCGGTGACGGAGTACTCGATGCTGATCGACCAGCGCACCGGTCATCACCGACCGACATGCGAGGAATCGGCACACGCGGCAGCGTGGATACGCATGCGGAACCACAGCGAGAGCAGTTGGCCGACCCACGGGACAGTCGTGTACTGAGTCCCCTCGTCGCCGAAGCCCACGCACAGTACGGATCAGACACCGAAGCCGCCCGCCTGGCTGCCCATCTGGGCACAGACGTCCTGGCACCGACAGCCCGCGCATGGACCGACGAACATGGCCGCGTCTACACCAGCGGCTTCGAGATCGACTCGACCGGCAACCGCCGCCCGCGCATCCCACCCGATGGCCAATGGATAACCCATCACCCCGACGGCACAACCACACGCACCACCACTGACGGCTTCGCGCCCAGAACCCCTGCGACGGACCGCTCGTCACTCGACCCGAACAGTGCCCGTGAGCGCGGTTGGCGCGACCGCTTCCGCAGTCGACCCGGGTCTGCACAGGATGCCTCGACCGAGACTGCCACGACAGACCCCCACCAGCCCTCGCCCGCCGCCACACCTGAGCACCCGAGCCGCGAGTCGAGCACCTCGCAGTCGGTCGCCGAGCCGACGAATGCGACGCAGCAGCCACCAGCCGATGTGCCGTTCACCCTGTCAGCGGCGCCGACCGTCGCCGAATCGGCGGCTGTGGACTACGTCGCACCCGACCTCTCCGCGATGCCGCCGCTGCGTGATTTCGTCGAGGGATCGAGCGACGACGAGCTCATGAGCATCCTCTCCGCGATGAACGGCCGTTACGGGCCCTTCGACGTGCGGATCGATGAAGCCGAATATCATGATGTCGCCAACCTCCCCACTATGGAGGCTCGATTCGATGTGAAAGCCACGGTCCACGACCCCGAATCCGGGAATATCGGCAGAATCGAATACTTCATCTATCTCAACGACGATGGAGAACTAGTCCTCTTCCACCAGCTCATCAAGCTGAACGATTCCGCTCGAGGCAAGGGGTTCGCCGGCCACTACACGCTTGCCATGAACGCATACTACCGACGCTCCGACCTGGATGTTGTCGAAATAAAGGCGGGGCTGAGCGAGGGCGGCTACGTGTGGGCCCGGCGAGACTTTCTCTTCGATCCGTCACCCAGCAAGTTGAAGAGTTCGATCCAGAATATATTGAAAAGAATTCGCTCCGTCTACCCTCGGTGCTCACCTGCGGAACAGGTGGTCTTGGATGAGATGGCGAAGCGACTCTCCACCCGTACCGGCAATATCGACCACTACCCCAAGCCGAGGGAGATCGCCGATCTGGCAGGCGACGACGGAACGCTTGGAAAGCGAATCTTACGAGGCTCCGAATGGTGGGGCAGGATCGAGTTGAACCATGGACTCTGACGACCTGGAATTCATCGCCGAGCGCGACAAGGCGATGTCGGATCATTTTGCGGACTTCGTCGAACGAAACGGTCTGAGCTCGGACCGCTCGCTGTGGCCGGAAGATCTCGAAGTGGAGTTCTTCGTCCAGCGGACGGAGCTGGAATCCACGTGGCACCAGAAGGCCGACATACGCGCCGAGCGGCGCAGAGCCTTCACCGAATCTCCCCGTGTCGCCCCGGTCTTCGACGGGCACGAAGAGGGTGGTCGCCCATTGCACCGACGCCCGCTGCTGAAGAAGCTGCACCAACCCCTTCTGAACTACCTGGAATCCGCCCCCATCATCTGGTCGGAACCAGGGTTCGGCGAGGACGAATTCGCGCCGGGCGCATTCGACGTACCGCTGAACTACCGCACCGACGGAGCCTGGATCTGGGCCGGCGCCGTCCCCCACTACTTTCGCAAGCACGGCTTTCCACCGGCCCGCGAACTCAAGCGACACATCATCGACAACGAGTTTCCCCCAATCGCCGTCGACGACGACAGACTGTCGCACGCCAGGGAAGTCGTCGCACGGCTCCGGACATCAGGAGTCGGCGTTCCGCGTCTGGCACACGTCTACGACGGACGTGGCGCCGACGGCAGGCCTGTCGCCGACCGACCACCCGTGCCCCACGAGATCCTCACACCCCTGCTGACCTACCTCGAGTCAGCCCCGATCATTCTGTCCGCCCGCAGTTTCGACGCCGATGAATTCGTCCCCGGCGACCACGATGTCCCCTTGAATTTCCATACCGACGGCACCTGGATTTGGTCCGGCGCCGTTCCGCATTACCTGCGCAAACACAGGTTCCCCCCGGAACCCGGGCTGATCCAGCACGCCATCGACCACGGATTCCGAGTCGCTGAGGTCGATGACGAGACCGCACAGCGTGCCCTCTCGGTGATCACCGAGCCATGAATTTCGCTCGGCCGCATCGCTATCCGGGCGTGCCGGGCCGCTCGGTGGCGAACTGGTTGACGGCACGTCACCTGTGCCTCTGCTTACAACGGCGGCAGATGTGCGATCTGAATCATCTCTTCCCCACGCGTACGCGAGACAAGAATGCCGCGTCCGGGCGGCAGCTTGGACGGGCGCACATCGCCGAAGATCCGCCCCTCGTCTCGTGGACCACTCATCACCAACGCGTCGACCGACATGTTCTTCATTGCACCGAGCACGCCGGCGAACAATGCTCGCGAGACACCACCGGCACGGCGGGCGATGACCAGGTGCAGTCCGATGTCACGCGCCTGGGGCAAGTACTCCAGCAAGGGAGCCAGCGGGTCTGAGGCTGGGCTGGCACCGGCCACCATGTCGTAATCGTCTACCACGACATACAACTCGGGCCCGGTCCACCAGTTGCGTTCGCGCAGTTGCTGCGGGGTGATGTCGTCGCCGGGCAGCCGGGTGCTCATGTAGTGCGCGATTTCCTTGACCAGCGTTCCCGCGGTCTGCGATGTCGACGAGTAACCGGCCAAGTGGGCCTCGTCCACCACGCCGAGCATTGTTCGCCGGTAGTCGATGAGAACTACCTTCGCGGCCTCCGGCGTGGAGTTCTCGATGATTCCCATCACGATGTTGCGCAGCAGGGTCGTCTTGCCCGATTCGACATCGGCGAAGGCCATGAAGTGCGGCTCGGTGCCGAAGTCGAGGACAAGTGGCTGCAGTTCGGATTCGCCGATGCCGACGATCACCCTGGTCGGGCCGAGCTGTATGCCATCGGCGCGGGCTCGGTCGAGCAGTTCCGCGCGCTCGATCTGGTGTGACAGCATGCGCACCGCGGGCGCCCGGACGTCGCCGTACAACGCGACGAGGTCGGCTTTCGCGCGGGCCGCTCCGTCGGACACGGTCTGCGGGTCGGAGTCCGAGTCCATGCGAGGTAGTGCGATCAGCAGGTGCAGCTGGTCTGCGGTGAGTCCTCGACCGGGACGGCCGACCGGAACCAGAACGGCTGCGCGGCGGCCCATTTCGGAATCGGACGGGTCGCCGAGCCGCAGCTCGATGCGGGTGCCGATCTGGTCTTTGACAACGGGGCGGATCTGCGCCCAGCGAGAAGCGGCGATGATCACGTGGATGCCGTAGGAGAGCCCGCGCTCGGCGAGGCCGTTGATCTGGGTCTCCAGCGACTCGAACTCCTCGCGGATCACGCTCCAGCCGTCGATGACGAGGAACACGTCGCCGAACAGGTCGTCGGCGAGCGGGTGGTCGGCGGGCAGTACCCCACCGTTCGCGGCGAGCGCGGAGAACTTCCGCCGCCGGAAGTCCGCCATCGATTCGATCCGCAGCGCGCTGAACCGTTCCTCGCGCTGGCGGGCCAGCGTGCTCAGTTCGGCGATGGTGCGCCGGACCAAGTCGACGTCCTGCCTGCCTGCCACCGAGCCCACGTGGGGAAGTCCGACCAGACCGGCCAGGCTGCCGCCACCGAAATCCAGGCAATAGAACTGCACCTGTACCGGTGAATGTGTGGCGGCCGCGGCCATGATGATGGTGCGCAGGGTGGTCGACTTGCCCGACTGCGGGCCACCGACCACCGCGATATTGCCCTGGGCGCCTGCGAGATTGAGGGTGAGCACGTCACGGCGCTGTTCGTACGGCTTGTCGATGATGCCGATCGGCATCACCAGCTGACCGTTGCGGTTGACCGGCGAACGCCAATCGGGTTCGGGCAGCAGCATGTCGACCGACGGTGATTCCTCCAGCGGCGGCAGCCACACCTCGTGCGCCGGGCGGCCATGTCCGACAAGCCTTTTCACGACGACCTGCAGCAACGTGTCCGGCACGCCCTCGTCCGGTGAAGGCGGCAGCCCGAGTGGGTCGTCCAGGTCCGCAGGTTCCGGTGCCCGTTCGGGAAGTTCCGGTAACTCGACCGGCGCACCGGTGAAAACGCGGGCGGGCAGGTCGAGAACGACCTCACCGTTGGATCGACGCGTGACGGTTCGCGGCGCGATGTAGGCGCCGGACACATAGGTCGCGTTGAATCGCAACGGGTCCGCCGAGTCGCTCTTCAGATAGGCCGAACCGGGGACGCCGGGAAGGTGATAGGCGTCGGTGATCCCGAGTACCGCGCGGGATTCGTTGGCAGAGAAGGTGCGCAGACCGATCCGGTACGACAGGTGTGAATCGAGGCCGCGCAACTTGTTCTCCTCCAACCGCTGCGAGGCGAGCAGTAGGTGCACGTGCAGCGACCGGCCGAGCCGACCGATCATGACGAACAGGTCCGCGAAATCCGGCTTCTGCGAGAGCAGTTCGGAGAACTCGTCGACCACGACGAACAGCGCGGGCAGTGGGTCGAGTGGCTGGCCTGCCGCACGCGCCTTCTCGTAGTCGTTCACATTGGCGAAGTTGCCAGCCGAACGCAGCAGCTCCTGACGACGGTTCATCTCACCGGCGAGCGCGTCCTTCATGCGGTCGACGAGTTCGAGTTCGTCCTCGAGGTTGGTGATCACCGCGGCCACGTGTGGAAGCGGGTCGAGGCCGAGGAAGGTCGCGCCACCCTTGAAGTCGACGAGCACGAGGTTCAGCTGGTCGGGCGAGTGTGTCGTGACCATCGAAAGCACCAGCGTCCGAAGGAATTCCGACTTGCCAGAGCCGGTGGCACCGATGCACAAGCCGTGCGGGCCCATACCGTTCTCGGCGGATTCCTTGATGTCGAGCTCGACCGGGCTGCCGTCGGGTGTGATCCCGATCGGTACCCGCAGCCGCTCACGGCCGGTGCGCGGCCGCCACACCTGGGCCGGGTCGATCTGGGCCGCATCCGGGATCCGCAGCAAGGCCATCAGACCGGGATCGGTCGACCCCGACGTGTTGTCGCCGAGGCTGACGATCTGGGCCGCGGTGGCCAGCCGATACCGGGCCAGGTGCCTGGCGAACGTCGCGGCCTCCTCCACGGTGACCAGATCCGCGGTGGCGAATTTCTCCGTCCCGGCGGCGCTGCGCGCGAAGAGCTCGTCCGCGACGGCCACCAGCTGCAACCCACGTCGAGCGGCCAGACCGTTCTCTGGCGCGGTCAGGTCGAAGACGGTGACCGCGTCCAGACCCGATTCGCTGATCAGACGCTCGGAGCCGCTGACATACCCGTCGTCGATGACGACCACGAGATGCGAACGACCGTCGGGCACCTGGGAGTTGCGCATGAACCGGCCACGGTCGAGGAGCTCGTCGCCCATCGCGGTCTCGAGTTCGGCGAGGGATTGATACATCATCCGCGCCGATCCCATTCCGTCCTTCACGGTGGGATGCTGCAGATGCGGCAACCACTTCGCCCAGGACCACGCGGGCCCGTCGGCCTCGGCGCACACGATGGCGACAGACAGGTGATCCGGCCCGTGGAAAGCGGTGAGCTCCATCAGCACCACCCGCATCAGCCCACGGGCGTCCTCGATCGAGCCGCCGACATTGATCGCCGGAAACGCGCGAAGCGATATCGCGGTCGGCAGCAGATGCACCACCGAATGGGTGCGCACGAAGCGTCGCAACGCCACGGTCGATACCGGCTCCAGATCCTCGAGTGGACCGGTCTCCGGGCGGGCCAGCTTGGTGGCGAGACGATGACTGCCCAGGCCGACCCGAACGTGCCCGAAATCGGGATCGTTGGGCCTGCGCTCCCACATCCGCCGGGTGCCGAGCAGCGACCGCAGGTCGGCGGGGGCCGGATGGCTCCAGATCAGGGTTTCCAGCTGCTTGTTACCCGTCCGGCGCACGTCTTTGCGGATCTGGTCGAGGTAACGGAAATAGTCCTTGCGCTCCTCGTTGAGCTCACCGGCCGCCTTCGGGCCGCCCCCGCGTCCCATGCCCGCGAACATGCCGACCATGGACATCAGCATCATCATCGGAAACATCATCATCATGGGATTGGCCAGCAGGTTGCGGCCCATCATCACGAACATCGCGAGCATGCCGACCACCGCGACGACCATCACCACCGGCATCAGCTTCAGCAGCATCGGGGTGGGAATCGGTCGCTGGATCTCCGGCGGCGGGCTCAGCGTCACTTCGCCCCCCGGTGCCCTCGGTGGTGCTATCCGTGGGCGTCTGACAAAACCTTCGGTAACCATGGTTCCCCCTCCGGGTTACGAATCAAATTCGGGCAGTTGCTCATTCGCCTGCCTACGCCGGTACGGCGCCGCGGCCGCGAAGCCGATCACCAGACCGCTCAGGCAGGCCAACGACCCGAAGACAGCGATGCGCCGAGGCCATGGGCTCTCGGCCGCGGGTGGCGGCGGCGGCACATACGCCTGCGGGCTCTGCGCGTTCGCGCTGATCGGCAGATCGGGCAACTGGTCGGTCAGTGCGGCGGTCGGATCGATGAGGCCCGCACCGATCCGGTCGTCGCGGCCCGCACCCGGCTGGTGCGCCGTCCGGACGATCCGGTCGATGACCTGCTGTGCAGTCAGATGCGGAAACCTCGCCCGCACCAGCGCCGCCAGGCCGGCGACATAAGGTGCGGCGAAACTTGTCCCCTCGATCGTGGCCGGTCCCTCCGATGTCTCGACGGCATCGACCAATCCGGTACCGCCCGGCTTGCTGTCGAGGGAAACGATCTGCCTGCCGATCGCGGCGACACCGATCCACGGGCCGTTGAGCGACAGCTCCGACGGTGCCCCGCTCGGATCCACCGACGCGACCGCGAGCACATACGGCGAGAACCAGGCCGGGCTCGCGATCGTCTTCACGCTCCCCCAGCCGGTGCCGTCGTTCTGCGCCGCACACCCACCGTCGCTCTGCACATTTCCAGCGGCCGCGACCACCACCACATTGCGCTCGTAGGCGTAACGAACGGCGGCACCGAGCGCGCCGTCGGCGGTGTCGCTACCGGCCGCCGCACAGGCGACCTCGGAGATATTGATGACCGTCGCACCGAAATCGACAGCGCGCACGACCGCCCCCGCCAGCGTGAGCACGTTTCCGTAGCCGGAGTCGTCGATGGTGCCCGGTGGCGGGTCGCCCCGCTTGTTCTTGGCCTGGTACGCGAGACTGAGCTGTCTGATGGTCAGGATCTCGGCCTCGGGCGCCACCCCGACGAAGGCGTCGTCCGGGCTCGGCCGCGCGGCGATGATGCCCGCGACCAGGGTGCCGTGACCGTCGCAGTCCACTGTTCCGTCGGAATCGGCGACATAGTCCCCACCGCTCTGCAGGGCTGGCAGACGCGGATGCCGATTGACTCCCGTATCGATGACAGCGACCTTCTGACCGGCACCTCGACTGAACTGCCAGGCCGACTCGAGGTCGAGAACACGTTGCGCGACAGGTGCTTCCTTCGGCGGTGAGCCGATCAGGCGGGGCTGAGCGCAGACCGTTCGCTGCTCCGTCGGCTCGAGCGGTGCGGCCCGTCCGCTGATGTCCTGGGCGACACCGAGCGCGGCGGAGTCGATTCCGGGCGGCAGAATCGTCGGCGACAGCGGTGCGGCGGCGGCCTGCTGTCCGCCGAGCTGCGCCACGATCGGTGTCGATGCCACGAGAAGTGCTGCCGCACAAATCATTCGCGCTCTTGTGCGGCGCGCGGGTACTCGGCGCGTCATAGATTTCGAGCGATCGAATACACATCCATGATCCACACCACCAGCGGCACCATCGAGATGATCAGGATGTACTCGAAGATCTCGATGGCGCGCTGTGTCGGCGGGGTCGCCTCGGTGTGCGGCCCGAGGACACCGAACACCACCGAGCCGATCGCGAACAACAACAGCAACCCGACCGAGGTCAGCAGCATGTCCGAGTCGCCGAGCGCCAGCGTGACGATCAGCGCGATGAAGCTCAGGCAACCGGCGGTGATCATGACGCATGCCTGGGCCAGGTCCGCGAACGAGCGGCCACGCAGGCAGAGGATCGTCGCGGTGACAACCGCCAGGGCGATTCCGGGGCGCCCCGCGTCACCGAACGGGTCGGCCGCGACGACTGCGGCCGCTGCCGCGACGAACGCGGCGGCGGCGACGATTCCGGTCTGAAAGTTGTTGGCATATCGGGCTCTTAGGCCGAGGCCGGTCGCCGAGGGCAGCACGGTCGCACCGATCGCGCCGATGCCCTCGATCGTCGGGCGCGGCTCATGGTCGGCCGGGTCGATCGCCGCGCCGGCCGTGGGGACTGGTGGGATGGGCAGCTTGGCGAAGCCCGCCGCCAGCCTCGCCGCCGCGGAGAAGAGCACAGTCGCACCGACCACGAGCCCGGCGGCGATCGAGTCGAGACTCGGCTCCCAGAACAACCGGACCGCGGCCGCAACGGCACCGAGCGCACTCACGGTCCCGGCCGCGGCGATCATCGTCGTCCCCACCCGCGCAAGGCGATAGCACCCGATCGCGGCGACGAAAGTGGCTGTGCAGCCGAGCAGAACGTGCGGCGCGCCAAGGGCTCCCGGCACGATCAGCGCGCCCGTCCCGAAAACCAGCAGCAGCGTGTACAGCACCAGCATGGCGCCGACGAACTCGGCGCCGAGCTTGCGCACAGCGATCACCGCGGCGACCAGCGAGCCGATCGCCCCACCGGCCAGCATGATCGGCGCGATCAGGTCGGCCCCCTGGCCACGGGTCAGCGCGGAAAGCCCGAGACCGGCGACGATCGCGATCGCGGCGAGGACCAAGCCGACCATCCGCGCCGCGTCCGCCGACCAGCCATGGAACACCTCGGCGGTCAGCCGGGAAACGGCATCGATGACATCGTCGAACAACGCCGGCGATTCGGTCGAGGCTACCGACCGCAACACCAGCAGCTCACCGTCGAAAACCTCTGCCTCGGACAGTGTCTGGTTGGGCGCGAGCGCGTCGCGGCCGAGCCGGGCGAGCGTGTGGTGACGCGCCTCCAACGGCGCCGCGCCGTCCTCCTGATCGGGCTGCTGCGGATCCCGGGACTCGATCAGGGCCACCAGGTCGTCGATGAATGCGATGATCGGAACATTTGCCGGTAGGCCGACGTCGAGCTGGGTGTTTCCCCCGATGACGGACACACGGCACAATTCGGGTTCGGTGGTTCCCAGGCCACCGCTCGATTGTGCTGACACTTGCTAACTACTCCCCCTGCATGTCAGGTTTGCCCGAATCGGGCAATCGTTCATAATGTATCCGACCGTTCGAGTCGGTGCACGGCCACGACGTTCGGACGCTACAGTGGCGAAAGCTACACGGGGAACAAAGATTTCGGGGGAAGCGCGGATGGCTGATATTCGCCAGGCACAACGGGCATTCGACGCGGGGGTCCTATCGCTCGGCCTGAGCATCGACGGACAGGAATCCAGCCGCGACCTCGAGTACGCGAGATTGGCATTCACGCGAGCCACCGAATGGGACGACGGAATGTGCGACGCCTGGCTGGGCCGCGCCGCCGCAGGCGAACTCACCCAGGAAGTACTCGTCAATCTGCACCGGACGAGCACCATTTCACTCAATCGCGAGCAGCGCAGGGTCGGTTTGGCGCCGCGTCAGCTCGCGGGCCGGTTCACACCCGGTCTCTACATCGACTACCCGCTGTCAAGCTTCACCGAGATCTGGCTCGCCTACGCGGCACATCTGATCGCGGACAAGCAGTACGGCGACGCCGAGCGGGTCCTCGACGAACTGGCCGCGCATCGGGCCGCGAAACCGGCCGATCCCGACAAACTCGCCGACGACCGGATCTGCGCCTACATCCGCGGCGTGCTGCACTACCAGACGCAACGCTGGTCCGACGTGATGTCGGTGCTGCCAGGATCCGCCGAATGGGACGACCCGTATCTGGCCGCGGGCGCGCACGTCATGGTCGGTTCGGCCTGTGCGCAACTCGGTTTGTTCGGTGAGGCCATCCGGCGGCTCGAGCAAGCCGAGGCGGGCCCCATTCCCGCGGCACGCACCACCGCCATGTTCTGTCGCGGCCTGTGCCTGCGGGAATCCGGCAAGGCCGAGGAAGCGCAGAAACTTTTCGAGCAGGTCTATTCGCAGGCACCGGACTTCGAGGCCAACACCGCTGCCATGCGGGACAAGACCTACCGGCTCACGGTGACCACCCGCGAGGCCCTCGAAGCGAGGACCGACAAGTGGGATCCGGCCTCGGCGCCGTCGATGTCCGATCTCGAGGACGCGCAAATCCAGGATCGGGCCAAGTCCGTGCTCGCCGAGGCGCGCGCCGAACTGACCAAACAGATCGGGCTGGCCTCGGTCAAAACGCAGGTCGCCAAGCTGCAGTCCACCGCCCAGCTGGCCCGGATCCGCGCGGAGAAGGGTTTGTCGAGTGCGCCTCGCGGACAGCATCTCGCGTTCACCGGTCCACCGGGAACCGGCAAGACCACCATCGCGCGGGTCGTCGCCAAGATCTATTGCGGCGTAGGCATTCTCAAGACCGACAAGGTCGTCGAGGCCAAGCGCGTCGACTTCGTCAGCCAGAATCTCGGCGGCACCGCGCTCAAGACCGAGAAGGTGATCGACAGCGCGATGGACGGCGTGCTGTTCATCGACGAGGCCTACACGCTCATCCAGACCGGCCTGTCCGGCGGTGACGCCTTCGGACGTGAGGCCGTGGACACCCTGCTGGCCCGCATGGAGAACGACCGCGACCGGCTCGTGGTGATCATCGCCGGCTACGACGGCGAGATCGACCGCTTCCTCGCCGCGAACGACGGTCTGGCATCGCGCTTTTCGAAGCGGTTGCAGTTTCCGTCCTACACACCGGAAGAGCTCGGTCAGATCGGTGAGGTGATCGCGGCGTCACGTGACTCCACGCTCTCCGAAGGCGCGCTCAACCGACTGGTCCTCGCCTGCCGGGATCTGTACGAAACACACAGCACCGATCAGAGCGGCCAGCCTCGCCGCGGTGTCGACCTCGCGGGCAACGGCCGTTTCATCCGCAATGTCGTCGAGGCGGCCGAGGAAGAACGCGAGTTCCGGCTCGCCAACGACGATTCCCTCGACCTGGCCGACGTCGACGACTCGGTTTTGATGCGCATCGAGGAACCCGACATGGCGGTGGCTCTGGACGGGCTGCTGGCCTCGCTGGGGTTTTCGGCGAACTAGCGCGCGGCGCACCCGCGCGGCTCGGGATCGACCTGCGCGGACACCAACTGAGATAGGCAGACGAGCGCACAGCTGTCGGTGATGCGCTCGGGTCGGGGGAGATCGGTGAGTATTCAGCAGCTGTCAGAAGACCGGACATCCCAGGAGCCGGAACCCGAGGAGCCCGGCACCGCCGGGTTGAGCTCGCAGGAGTTCTGGTTGTTTCGGCACCTACCACTGGGTTTGGTCATCCCGATGGCCCTCATCGAGGTCGCGGCATCGCTGATCTCGCTCGCGCTCGACGCGCCGTGGTGGGCGACGATGATCGTCTGCCTCGTGGTGGCCGCCTGCGGATTCGCTCCGGTGCGCGGGGTGCCGATCGGTCTGCGGATCGGCGCCTGGGTCCACTACCGGTGGCGCCGGCGCACCCGTACCATCATCGAACAGGATTCGACCTTCGACGTCCCACTACCCGACGGCGGCAGCGCCGGTGTGCGCTGGGACGGCCGATGCCTGGTCACCATGCTGCGCGTGGACTCGCCACCGGACACGCTGACCCTGCTCGACCGTGGTTCGCTCAGCACCGATCAGGTGCTGCCGCTCACCGAAATCGCCCATTGCCTACGGCAATTCGATATCGCGCTCGACTCCATCGACGTGGTGAGCACCGGGACCCGGACCACGAGCACCGACGCCGTGCTCACCGGGTACGCCGCCCAGGTGGCACCGCTGGGCCGCATGTACGACCAGATCCTCGGCCCGCTGCCCGCCATCGCCCAGCGCACCATGTGGATCGTGCTCCGCCTCGATCCGTTGGCCAACGCCGAGGCCATCGCCAACCGGGGCAGCGGACACGAAGGCACGCTGCGCGCGGCCATCATCGCGACCCTGCGGGTGACCAACCGGCTCGCGACCAACGGCATCAAGGCCGCGATTCTGACCTCGGCCGACATGAGCGTCGCGATCAGGGAACTCAGTCGCGGCATCGCGATCGACCAGTTCGACGAACACCCCGACACCCTGGAACAAGCCGACGTATTTCTGACGAGCTACCAGATCGGCGACGAACTCATCACCGCCGACGGCTTCGCGCGGGTGTGGGCGGTGCCGAGTCTGGCGACGACGGTGATGGTGCGGCTGCTGTCCGGCGACGACACCCGAGCCCGACTCGGGCAGCGGCGCAGGATGATCGAAGTGGACGCGCGAGTTCGCTACGACACCTACACCGAATTCGAGGAAGTACCGCTGGCGGGCCTGCGACCGCTGCCCCGCCGTCAGCTCTGGGCCTTGGCCGACAGCCTGCCGATCGGTAGCCGCGACACCGGGGCGGTGGGCTATCGGGGTGGGCTCGACGCGCTCGCCGACCTCAGCATCCCCACCACCGGATGCGGGCAGCTGATCGGTGCCGACAGCTCGGGCCGGGGCGTCGCCATTCCGCTGGTCGGTGTCGGCAGCCGCCGGATCGAGATCGTCGGCAACCTCTATCTGGCCCAGCAGGTGATTCTGCGCGCGATCGCGCTCGGGGCCGGTGCGATCGTCCACACGGATCGTCCGGCCGCGTGGCACACGATGGTCGCCAATGTCGGTGCGCCGAACGCTCTTACGTTGGCACCGCGCAATGCGGGTGCCCGGGTGACGCCCGCCGGCGGCGGACCACACGCGCCCGCGATCGTCATCGTGTTCGACGGTGTTCCGGCCTCCGCACCTCCCGGATCGGCGACCGTTGTGAATATCGCCCGCGAATTCACCTCGGTACCGAGGCCGGAAGTCGATGTCACCATCATCCAGGATCCTCGGTCGGCCACCACGATCACCGTGCATACCCCGGCCTCGAAGGCCACCGCCACCTTGGTCACCACGCCCACCGAGCAGTACTACCTCGGGGCCTGAGCGGTCCCCTACAGACAACAGAGCCCGTCCGGCCGGGTCGGCTGGACGGGCTCTGTTGTGTCGACGGGCTCAGCTGCCGGTGGGCAGGGAGTCGTATTTCGTGAGGGCCGACTGCTTGGACAGCGTCGCTCCCGGCACGAGCTGGCCGACGATCTCCCACGGAGCCAGCTTCGGGGTACGTCCGAGGCCGAGGACTTCGGCGGTATCGAGATCGGGGATGCCGTAACGGATCCCGTTGTCGGCGACGTAGAACAAACTGCCACGTCGCGGGCTGCCCGAGCTGATTCCCGTGATCTGGAGGAACTCGCCGGACGACGGCGGGATGTACGCACCGTCGATCCGGTCTCCGGTGCCGTCCGAGGTGGCCACGGTCACCGCCTTCGCCGAGTCCGGGAGCGGCAACCGGGTACCGGCCAGCAGTGTGACAACGGCCCGGTCGGCGGGCGCCTCGGTGGCATCCGGGGCTTTGGTCGGGATCGCCTTCGCCTTCGTCCACGACAGGCAAGCCACCGGAGCGTCCTCCGCCGTGAGAATCTTCGGAATCTCGTCGGGGAACTCGTTCACCGGCAGTCCCGACACCGTCGCCATGCCATCGAGGATGTCCGGCGGCATCGATTTGATTTCCGACATCCCTTGGGAATTCGCGTTCCTGATCACCTGCGCGGTGAACGGCGAGATCCGCTGCACGCCACCGGCCTGCACGACATACAGCGCTTCCCCCTCCGCGGTGGACACCTTGATCACGCCACCGATCGGCACGTCGCTCAACCTGCCCGGCCCCGGCTGACCGGCCAGCGCGATATTCGGCGGGGTCAACACGGGCACCTCCCGCGCGGCATCGAGCAGCCCGGTGCTCACCGCCCGAGGCTGATACTCCGAAAGCCGCAGCGTCCGTGCGACCGCCGTGTTCTTCGTGTCGATCTCGGCGCGCTTGCCGTCGTAGATCAGGTAGGTCTTGTCACCCCGGCTCACCAGTAGCGTCGCCGCCGGATCCGCCTCGCGGATCACCGCGTTCACGTGCGGCCGGCCGGCAACCAACGTGGTCACCACACCGGGCGAGGAAATCGCGCTACCCGACTTGGACAGCTGCACCGTGTCGCACAGCGTCCAATCCGATCGTTCGCTCTGCTTCGAACCGGGCAGCGCCCCCGGCGCACCCGGCAAGCCGAGAATAGGCCCGCGTGGCGCCGAATCCAGCTTTCGATCCTTCACCGAAGTAGGCGTTTCACTACTCCCGGTGATCAACCGGGCCGACGCCAGATTCAGCACCGGATGAAGCGCGGTGATGTTCTTGTTGTTGTCCCGGACAACAACATAGAGCGCACCACTGTCCTTCCCCATGACGATATTCGCATCGCCGATCGCGCCCTGCGGCCGCAGAAACGCCATGATCGCCGCCCCGGCGACGATCAGCAGTGCGAGGATCGCACCGGCCACCAGTGAGCGCAACTGAGAACGCATGGGGTCGTGCAGCATTCGCACATCACGCCGGATCAGGGCATGGTCCAGCCTGCGCAATAAGAAGCGGTAGCCGTTGACCTGCGCGCGGGTGGTCAGCTGGGCAGGCACTGTTCCTCCAATGAACTATTCGAACCGGTGCACAGTAGTCGCCGATATGGCTAGGCACCCCTTTCGGTTGTTCGAAAGGGGTGCCTAGCCGATGGCCGCTACTGGATGAACCAGTCACCGACCTTCTGGTCGGTGGTGGTCGCGTTCTGCAGCGCGGTCTCCACCTTGTTCGCCAGGTCGGTCAGCTGAGCCGCGGTGTCGCTGAAGTCGGTCTTCCAGACCTGGTACACGGTGTTGAAACCGGTGAAGGACTCACTGGTCTCGCCGGAATTCGGATCGATCCAGGCGTTCTGCATCTCGGTGTAGCCGTGCTCCATCTCGCCCGCGACGGTGTTCAGCTTCGTGACCTCGTCACGAAGCGAAGTGATCAGCGGGTTGATGTAAGTCGGGTTATAAAGCTGTTCGGACATGATTGCCTCCGTTTATAAAGTTTGCGATTAGACTTTGAGAACTGTGAACTCTGCGGCGTTGGCCTGGTTCATCTGCGACAGGCCCTGGGTGCCGCTCTGAACTGCCTCGTGGATCGCATCGAGCTTCTGGTTCAGATCCGCGGACTCCTGGTTCCACTGGGTGGACACCTTGTCGAACTGAGTCTGCGCGTCACCCACCCAGCCGGGCCGTGACGCTTCGATAGACGACGTGATCTCCTGCAACGTCCGACGGACGGACGCGATAGAGGTCTCCATTACATTGGCTGCCGCGACAGCCTTCACTTCATCCTGAAACTGAGCCATGAAAGGCACCTTCCTGAAAGTGTTCCGGACCTTCCGGACCGATTCGCCGAATTCGGCAGCACCGGCTTCTACTTCTGGTGGAGAAACCCTGATCTAGCTGGGCATCCACCTCCCCCCCGGCAGAGATTCGACCAACCCCGCAATCGCCTGCGCGACCCGGTGATCGGTCCCAGGCGTGACGGTCGACCACGCCTGCTGGTCCGGGGCTGAACCGGGAGCGGCCGCGATGCGGCCCTGCGCGGTGTCGTAGACGACAACGGCTCCCGGAGAACTTGTGGTGGCGCCGTCCTCGTGCGCATAGGCAACGATTTCGGCGTATGAACGGCACGAACCAAATGCCAACCCGTATGCCGTGGCGTCACGTCCCTGCACTCCGAGGGCGTATACCGCGTCGGCGTAGTCGGATGACTCCGTCGCACCGTCGAGTCGTTCGGCGACCTCGGCCGCCGGTGCGCTGAAACTCGCCACCTGGGCGGCGTCACAGCGGCCGAGAGTGTCCAGGATCGGGCGCGCGAGCGCGGCCCCCGATCCGTCGCTCCAGATCGAGCTGATCTCGAAGTGGTCACCGCGCCGGATCGCGAACGCATGGTGCTCGCCACGCCGGACCAGACACATCCGCACGGTTTCGCCCTCGCCGTAGACACGGACGACCAACTCGCGTTCTGGATTGGCGAGTGCGGTCAGCGCGTCGCTCAGCTCGAGCGCGACCTCGCCGTAGGCGTCGATCGAACCATCGGCTTTCAGCTCGACGGACGCATCTTCGCGTGCTTTCAGCAGTTCGTCGTATGTCTCCCACCGCGGCCATACCGCGAGCACGGTGGGCAATGTCTGCACGCCGAGCCGATCGGTCAGCGTCAGCAGCCCGTCGGTGGTCAGAGTCGTCACGCGCTCGCCTCCTGCGCCGGTGCGGCTGCCTGCTGCACGTTGGCCGCGGAACCACCGAGCACGGCGGGCGCGGCTTGCACTCCGGCGTCGACGAAATCACCCTCGCCCGCCGACAACAGACCTGCCCGGCTCGTGTGCTCTTCTTCCGCCTTCGACGCCGCTATGGCGCCCGGTGCCATCGGCACCGAACCCTGCGGCACGGTGACGGGCTGAGCAGTAGTCACCGGTGCGGCGACCGAGGTCACCCCGGCGGCAACCATCCGGCCACGATATGCCGTCTGCCGCATCGGAACCGACAGTGCGCCGAGGCCGAGCGGCATGGCGATGCTGCCGGTCGAGGTGGGTGTCGTTGTCGCCGTGGTTGTTTCAGCGTGCAACGCGTCGGCTGTCGCGATGACCGGCGGCTGCGGCTGTTCCCATGGTGTCGCCAACGGCTCGGTGACGAGCTCGTAGGTCCGCATCACCCGCGCGGCTGTCGCCTTGGCGATGTCGGCTTCTCCGTCGATCTGCGCGGCCTTCGCCAGCATCGGCGCGCCGAGGGTGGCACTCACCGCTTCCAATGCCTGCTGTGCGGACTGGATCGCGGCGATCGCGCCTGCGTCAGGCATCGCCAACCTGGCCACCTGGTGGGCGGCGGCGTGTGCTTCCGCTTGCGCGGCGTTCGACGCGGCGGCGGTCGCCATGTCGAGGAACCAATGCCGCAGCGCGGAAATCTTCTCGACCGTTGCTCTGGCTCCGTCGGACTGCCACGCACCGTCGATACCGCCGAGAATCTTCTCGAATTCCACCACCGCGAGTCCGAGACCGGCGCCGAGCCGCGCCCACGCCAATCCTGTCTCGGCCGGGGTCCGTGCGCCTGCCCCGGTGGACAAGTCCCGGGAAAGATCCTGAGGCGACTTCGCCTCCCAGACCTGGCCGGTGAAACCCGGGGGTGCCGGTTCGAGCATCAGCGAGTCCCGTCAGACGTTCCGCGAACGGAACTCGTCGGCACTGATTTCCTCGTTCCGCACAACCCGATCGGACTGGGCGCGCAGGTTCGCGGCGATCTTGCGTAGCTCGAGCACCCCGTCGATCAGGTTGCGCTGAAACGATTCACCGACGGTGGTGAGCGTCTGCGCGGCCCGCACAGACACCGCGTCACTGCCCGCCGGCGCGGGAGAAAGTGCGTGCTGTTCGAGACGCAGATCGTTTTCGAGCCGCTGAGCCAGCGCATCCAGCTGCGCGGCCGCGTTGGCTGCCGCGACCGAATCGAACCGGATCTCGCCCGACTCACCCCCGACAGAAGCGTTTGTATCAATCCCCATTGCCACTGCTCCTAATTGCGAACGAAAATCCCGCTCCGAAATAGTTCGCAGCGGTTACGAATTCGACCGAAGGTCAGCGCGACCTGACGGAATTCATTGCGGCGGCGCCGATCTGCTCGTCGAGCTGAACCGCGCCGACAGTTTGCGCCGATACCAGGGCAGTACCCGCATGCACCGCCGCGATCTCGGTTACCGATGCCAGGTTGTTGCCCTGTGCGACAGCGAACGCGGCAAGAAAATCCTGCCCGATCAAACCGAAGATCGGCACCGCGGCCGCCATCGATGCGCCGACATCGGCAGCGCCGGCGGCCGCCACCTGCGTAGCCATAGCAGCGTTGGCGGCACCATAAGAAGAAATCGCCGCGGTATCGGTACGAATCAGAACGGCCATCGTCCCCTCCAGAATATTTGATGGTCGACATCAGCATACATTGCTGAAAAACGTTGTGCTACAAGGCTTAAGGTAATCATAAGGAGCTCGAAAGTTAACGAGACATTACCGCGCGACCTCGGCGTTGAACTCCTCGATCAACTGCGCGCGGCGCGCAAAAGCGCTGGCCGCGGCCGCGGCGGCGGTAGCGACAAGGGCGGATTCGAAGCCGTCGGGCGTCATGCGGGTGACGGCGGCGGAGAATTCCAGCGCCGTCATCGCACCATTTCCGTCGACCTCGACCGTCATCGCATCGTCCTCGGACGCCTCGCGCTCCCTGATCCGCGTGAGTTGGTCATGCAGATCGCGCATACGATAGACCTGTCGCTGCACCCGATCGACCAACTCGTCCATGGAATCGACCACGATTCCCCCCTTCCATCTCGTCATCTACCGACGAGACTCCAAACCTGTTGTTACAACTACCATCTCGGCACCGAAAACACCATAGATCATCGTCTTTCTGTCACTATCGGCGGCAGAACGGTCGAGCCGACGGGTCGCAATACCTGAAAGTGTTCATGGCATTCGACAAGCGCCGAAATGATGACCGCTGATCATGTCCGACATTTTGTCGGCGGGATTTTCGATTCTCGCGCAGCGAGTCATTCACTTCGGGAGTTCATCGGCGACTACCCGCGCGCGTCGACCAGTCCCGCCAGCGAAAGCTGATACCACGCGCCGTCGACATCGCCGACTGAACCCAAAGCATCCTTCAGGAGATCGCGGGTGACCGCCCCCACCTCCGCCGCCGCGACCAAGACCGCCGCAGCGGACCGCGGCGCATCGGCGGAACCAGCGGCACACACGGCGTCCACGACCTCCTCGGCAGTCCGGATCCCCGGCATCGCGACAGCCAACTGCTCGACCTCGGCCGACTCGCCCCGATACAACTTCCCGCGATCCCACCAGAAGCAGAACGACAAGAGCCCATTCGCCGCACGGGGATTGAGTACCTGGTTGGCCACCCACTCGGGAGCACCCGCGTAGTAGTCCGGAAGCACTCCGGTGCTGTTGTACGCCACCTCCAGATCCGGAGCCCCCCAGACACCGCCGGACAACACGGCACGGTCCCCCGGCAGCAGATACAACGTCGACCCGCTCCGCCCATCCCCCTCGAAGATCCCCATCGACGGGAACACCCGAGGCCCCCGCTCCGACTCACCCGCGACGAACGCGGCCGAGAGCACTGCCCACCGTCCCCACACCGCCGCCAACCCAGGCAGCCCCTCCACCTCTCGCGCCGAAGCCACCCCTACCGAACGCGCCCGCGCAGCCGCCTGCCGCGCCGAGCGTCGCTGCGAATCCTCCTGTCGTACATAAGCTGCCAGCCAGGCTGGCAGCCGCGTGCGTGGAAAGGCCTGCAGGTCGGCCAGATACGCTTCGGGCGCAAGCAACTGGTCGGCCGGAAACGGCTCGCTGCCGTAGTCGTATTCGGCCTCGAAGTCACCCTCGGCCGTTGCCCTCACAACCATCCGCCACCATGGCCCCAGGTCCGAACCCGATTCGCGGATGCGTTGCGCACGAACAGACTCGAGGACTTCGTCGGGAATCTCGAACCGCACAGCCGGACCGTTCCCATAGAAGCAATCGACCCGAGCAACGCCGCCACCTGCAGCCAATGCGAACACCGCCTCCAGTCGAGCCCAACCCGATGGCCCAACCGTCCCCAGTTTGCGGGTCAGAGCCACCAGCCATGTGTCGGATTCCGCCCGAGTCACGGGCCGTACCGCGTCCGATGGCCGCGCGTCGAGCTCGCCCAGCGGAGTCGACGACCCAACGGGCACAGATCCGATCGCGGATGCCCGCACACGAAGCCGGTCCTTGCCAGCAGCAGCCGTGCCGACGGAATCCACCTCCAGCTTGAAACCGACCTCCGTCGGGATGGCTTCTTCCCCACTTGGTCCCGAGTTCCCCATTTCGCCACCCCTCTCGTTCGCGCACCGCACACTCGCGGGCAACGGCATACTCATCCTGCCGCACAGCTGCGTGCGATTCGTCCGCAACATGATCTGCATCCGCCGGTGGCAAGTAGGGTGCGAGTAAGGCACCATGGAACACGCGTCGAGGCTCGACGCCTTACTGCACGGCACACGGGGAGCGTCGTACAGCACGACAATCGTGCGGACCAGCAGACACTGACCAATAGTGGTATTTGCGACGGAGTGAAGCCACGTAACGGAGGGGAACTTGCGTGGGTAGCGGAGTATGGAATGATATACAAAACCGCATAAACAGTGGCGACCAAACCTTTGAGTTCGATTCCAAATTGATTGGAGTCGCACTCGACTTGTGCAATACGCTTACAGGACGCCTCCTGTCCGTACAACAACGCACGAATTCGATAAACAATCTAGCCGCGTTCGCCGGACCGCCCGAGATATTTTCCTCAGGAACGAAGCTCGCACGTGAATTCTCGAGTCAGGCGGTCTCTCTCAACGCCGTGCTACAGCAGCACATCGATATGGTGAGCGCCATGGCGGAGGCCTTCAAGAGCGCAGCAAAGGCGTTTGCGACAGCAGAGCAGCAGTCGGCGGAGGATATTCGACTGATCGAGGGCATGGCTGTCGCACCCAAGTTGACGAATCCCAACACACCCAGACCGGATAGTTCGAACCCATGGGCGTCTGTATCGAAGCCAGAGGCCACGCTAAAGTTCGAGCAAATTCCGCTGATACATCGTTTCCGACCAGATCTCAAGGCGTTGCTAAACGGCGATGGAAAGCGGATTTCCGTATTGACCAAATACACCGCCCCCACGGACGCGCGAGCGGTGACGCCGGAGAACGCGTTCGAAAAGAGTTGGGCGAATCTATACGATCTCGGGGTGAGCATCTCGACCTACCGCATCGCAAGCGCCGGCAATGAGTGGATCTGGATGGCGAAAGAGGTGAAGAGCGCATTTGCGGATTACAAAGCAGGCTCGCCGACATTGAAAAACGGTTGGCGCGGAAATTCGGTCGCCGCAGCGATTCAAGCCATAACCGATCACGAGACAGAAGCCGACAACCTTTCGAAGGCTATCGAAAAAATCGGCAATAGCCTGTTGAATATTGCCGGCACCCTCATGGTTACACGCGACACAATGCCTCCAACTCGGACAAATCCTCACGATACCGATCCGAAGATCGAAGACGAGACCAATAAATATCGCGAGAATTGTGATGCGTACTACACTGCCGGCATCATAAGATATAACGACAATCTGACCACACTGGAATCGCCGAAGAACTCTGTTGCTGCAGCTCCAGCGGTACCCCCACTGCCCCAAGACCCTGGACTTGGCGGCGTCGGCGACAACGGCGGTGCGGGCGGGGGTGGGGGCGGAACTCCGCTCCCGACAACCCCGGAAATCACCCAGCCGACAACGCCGACGACACCGACTACACCGACAACACCAGTTACGACGACACCCGATATCAGCGATCTGTCCTCGGCGCTGTCGGATGTGTCAGACGCTGCCGAGAGCCTTCTGTCGTCCGCCTCGGATGCCGCCACGGAAGGTTCGTCTCTGCAGGACGTGGCGGACGGCGCGCAGGACGTCGCGCAACAAGCCACCGACGACACCTCGAGTGCACTCCAGCAAGGGTTGGATGCGGCGCAGCAAGCAGCGGAGGAAAGTCTGCAAGCTGCACAAGACAGCCTAGAAGCGGCCCAAGAGACGAGTACGTTGAATGCGGCACCTGGGCTCGCAGGGCTTCCTGCCTCGGCGGGTAGCGGTGGCGGTGGCAGTGGGGTGGGTGGTGCCCGGGCAGGGCTCGGCGGCGGAGCGTCCACAGCCGCCCCAATGGCTCGTGATGCCGCGCAGTCCAGATTGTTTCCGCGCGCGGCGGCGATCACGACTGCCGACGCCATGGTCGGTCGCGCGGGAATCGCTGCGGGGGCCGCGGGTGTTCCCGGCACGCCGGGCATGTCCCCCGCCGCCGCGGGTCAGGGACAGGGTCAAGGCAAGGAGCACAAGCGCTCGCAATACCTGAACTCCACCGAGAATCTCGACGAGGCGCTCGGCGATGCGCCTGTTGTCGTCCGGCCCGTGGTAGAGCGATGAGCCGGGCATGGCAGCTGACCGATCTCGAACTCGTGGTGATCTGGGAGTCACTGGGCGAAGCCGGCGTCCTGCCCCGCCCGTTCGTCTTCACCAGCCGGACCCCGATGTACTACGACTATCTGCGCGAGAAGCAGATAGTCAGCGAGCGTCTGCCTACCAAACTGGGCAATTCATTCGAGAACGTATTAGAAGCAATGACTAAGCCAGATGTTCGGATCGTGGTCAATGGTCTAGATCCCAGCGACCCGCTGCGCGCCGACGGGCGGGTCAGGATGCTGGCGTTGCGACGCGCGAACCGTGGCTATCTGATCACGCAATTACCCGGCGAAACGCATATGCACAGTGGCGGGTACACGGTGGCCGAGTGCGATCCGCTGAAGCTCGCGGACGTCACTGTCAGCGCATTGCCCTCGGCCGATGCTGGGAAGATGCCAGAGATCCCGTTGATCGAGACTGCCGTGGACGATGTGGAGTACGACTACGGCCGGTCGTTGGTAGAGGACGATTTCGACGAGCGGGCGAAGGTCCGTTCCAACAAATTCCTGGCGATGCCGACAACATCCGTCGGATCGATAGGTGTGGTGCAAGGCCACTCCGAATTCGGGCCACGTGGCATCACCGAGCGCTGGCTGGATTGGCGGGATCTGACAGACGACGGCCGATACGCGATCAGCCCTGAGCCGAGTTCCAAAGCGATCCCGGTGGATTCAGCTCAGCTGATCTCGATGATCAATGCTCGGATCGCCGCGATCATTCGGGCGATCAGGGATGAACGCAAGGCATACAGCTGACTGCCGGCGGTGAAGCCGCCACCACAGCCATTGTGCCTTCATAGTTCCTGTGGCACAGTCGAATAGGTGATGACCGCATATCCGGTCACTATCGAGCAGTACGGGGGATCCGATGACAGAGCCGATCGAAGTCAACACCGTTAAACTGGCGCAGGTCATCCATGACATCGCCGCTATCGCGGACCAGCTGAATACGATCGCCGCCGCAGGCAAGGCAGCTGTCGCACCCGGCGCGGCCGCATGGGGCGACGACCGGTTCGGAAGCAAGTTCGCCGACGGAGCCGAAGGCTTCGAAGCCGGCGCTGAGAACATCGTCGAGAGCACGAGCACCCTGTCTATCTCCATGGGCAACCTGTCCAGCGGGATCTTGTCGAGTAGCAAACGCAGCGATGAGCGGGAGCAGGAAAACGCCGACGGCTTCGGGAAGTAGACCATGATCGACAACAACGAGGCCGAAACCGCCGCGCTCCTGGATGCTTTCAGCCAGCAGATCAGCGCGATCGCGGAAGTAGCGCAGAAGCGTGCGCTGCTGACCGGCACCGGGTTCACCAGTGACAGACGTGTCATTGTGACGGTGAACGCCGACGGTGCGGTGATCGAGACGAAGTTCTCCTCCGACATCGATGAACTCACCTACGACGAGATCGCCAAGGGCGTGACGACGGCCGCGCAACGCGCTCTCGAGGATGTCGGTCGGCAGTCGCAGGAGCTGATGCAACCGGTCACCGATCAGCGCGCGACGATGCCGAAGCTGCACGAGCTCCTCGACAACCTCCCCGACCTCGACAGCCAGGCACCTACGCTGCCTACCGCCTCACTGGCACCACCCAACTCCCCCGAGCGCACCAGCACCGAGGAGGCTGCACCGACCTTCGACGATGCAGAGGATCACGCCAGGTGGACTGCCGAACGCCGGACGGGCGTGACGGATTCGGGCTGGTAACTGAGCTGTTGTTCGCAGGGGCGGCGTCCTACTGTCGACCGCGAACCATTCCCACCACCGAGTCGACGCCGAGAGGACGGGAGTGATCGACGAAGACGAGGCGTGCCGCTTCTGTGGCCGCTTCGTGTTGGAAGTGGAGGGGTGGGCGGAGGTCATCCAGCCGTACCACCAGATCCGGGCCTCGTGGGATGCGAACACGAACTTCTTCTGGGGTTCGTTCCACCTCGGGTGCATTCGAAACTTCCCCGAGCGCGCCATGTTCCGGCGTGAAGCCGCCACCTGGATCTCGACGGTCGAGGATCTGGTGCAAATCCGGGGCAGCGACGGCGTGCTGCGCGAAGTACCTCGGCGCGGACTCGGCTATACGGATCTGCTGGCGCAGCTACCCAGCGGTGTGATCTACGAGAATCCGCGGTTCAACGAATGGGCCTATGTCGAGGAATCGGGGCCTCTGCACTTCATCGATATGAATCGCGCGCAGGCGCTCGGCCGGAGCGAACGTGTACGTGGCAGCGATGGTGGGCGGTCCGTCCTCTTGAGCGGTGACCCCCAAGTCGATGTGTCGAACTGGGATCTGCCGGAGCTCTTGGACTTTCTCGATGTGCGCGATCTGTACCAGGACATGCTGGATACGCTCGAGCCGCGGTATCACTACCTGGACTCCGGGCGGAATCGCTTCGGCTTGGTGCTCGATTACTCGCTGTCCTGCATTCAGCCGTACCCGCCGGACCTCGCCCACTTCTTCGGTGAATACCTGGCAGGCTATGTACCGAAGCGGCTAGAAGACGCCTGAGCGCACCGTTACCCCGACCACTCACCACGCTCGAGCATCGCCTCGAACTCCTCCCACGACGGATACGGAAAATCAGGCTCATCCGCATCAACCGCGCTGGTCTCGAACTCCATCACCAACCGCCAACGCCGATTGATTGCCCTAAACGCCTCATTCTCCACTCTTGTAAAATCCTCCGGTGTCGGATACTTGCGCCCATCGATCACAAAAGCAACCACCCAATCGTCCTCACCACGCAATACGGTGACAATACAGACCTCACGGCCCGAATCCTGAAACGGCATCAGCACCACCCCACCCTTCGAAGAGAAATCAGCAGAACCACGTAACCACCCGCTTACCCAGACCACTCACCACGCTCGAGCATCGCCTCGAACTCCTCCCACGACGGATACGGAAAATCAGGCTCATCCGCATCAACCGCGCTGGTCTCGAACTCCATCACCAACCGCCAACGCCGATTGATCGCCCGAAACGCCTCCCGCTTCACGCGCGTGAAATCCTCCGGCGTCGGATACTTGCGCCCATCGATCACAAAAGCAACCACCCAATCATCGTCACCACGCAACACAGTCACAACACAAACCTTGCGACCCGAATCGCGAAACGGCATAAGTAATTCACCTCATTCGTCACGTCAATAGCTGCTACCGAACGCTAGCAGCAGAATTTTCTGCGGCCCGACGACTGGTCACTGGTACGGCGCCCCGAGCCGGGCCTCATCCCCTTCCCGCTCGCGCCCTAATCGGCTGCGACACAGACGAGCTCGCATTGCGAGGATGTCATTCGAGTCCGAGCTCGGCAAGCTGAGCCGCTGAAGGCCTGGCCCAGATAGCGCGCCGGAGACAACGTGTGGCGACTCATGTGTTGCTCTTTGTAACTACCTGTGGCACAGTCAATTTCGGTTCGGCGCGTTGATGTCGGCAGTGTGAACGTTGGTTGTATCAGCCGTGGGGGGTCTGATGTCGAAGGCTGTTGTCGACCTATATCCATGGTGGGACAGGCCGGTCGATGCGCGGGTGTTCCGCACCGAGTACCGGTGACCTGCGGTGGCTTTGCAGTTCCCGTCTTGGCTCGAACCTCTCGAATGGCTCGTCGGAGCCGACTGGCCACACGGCAACGAAGACCTCATGTGGCAAATGGGCAAAGACCTCCTAGCGGCCGCAGACGACGCCCAAGCACTCGTCCCCGACCTCGAAGCCATCGTCACAACTGTCAACGCCGCCTACCCCCAAGGCCGCGGCGGTGAATCCATCCTGCAATGGATCCAACCCCTCATCGACGGCCAAGGACCCGACAAAAACGGATCCCTCGCCCACCTCGCCCAACACTGGACCAAACTCGCCACCGCGGCCGACTCCGGCGGCGACCAACTCCAAGCCGCCAAACTCAACTTCTACATCGCCGGCGCCTGGCTCCTCACAGAACTCGCCTGGGCCGCCGCCGCCGGACCCGGCGCACCACTAGCCCACGCCATCGTCATCTCCCAAGCCCGCACCGTGTTCCGATGGATGGGCAAAAAGCTCCTCACCGCGATCGGCCACACCGTCGCACGCAACGTCACCGAAGAAGTCCTCGAACGCATAGCGGTCAAACTCGTCTACGAAATCGTCCAAGAATCCCTCGTCGAACTCGGACAAGGCACCAGCCAAGAACTTGCCGTCCAATACATCCAGAACAAGACCGGCCACATCAACGGCTACGACTGGAAAGCGGTCGGCCTCAACGCCGGCATCTCCGCCATCGCCGGCGGCGTCGGCGGCGCCGCAGGCTTCGGCCTCGGCCGCAAACTCCCCACCACCAACGGCGGCTGGACAGGGGCCCGCAACGGCGCCACCACTGGCGCAGGCGCAGGCCTCGCCGGCGCGACCGCCGCCTACCTCGCCACCGGCGCCTTCACCGGCCAATGGGACTTCGACCCACGCTCCTTCACCGGCGGCGCCGCCTCCGGCGCCGGCCCCTCCGCCATCCACGGCTACCGCGGCAACTCCGACTTCGCCGGTCAACCCTTCACCGACCCCCACGACACCGCCCACGCGGGCATCCCCACCGAGCGGAACAACACCGAAACGAACACAACCTCAGATACCACCACCAACGGTAACGATGCAGGATCGGACACCGACCCCACCACTACCAGTGACTCGACCGACACCGATGCCACCGCCCCGGCAAATTCCGCTGAATCCGGAGAGAACTCGGCCACCACACCACGAGCCGACCTCCCTGCCGGGCAGCCAACTACCGCCGCAGCCGGACTAAGCACCGACACAACCACCGAACAGTCCGAGATCGAGGCAGGGTCGCCCACCACCGACCAGACCGGCGTGCCGTCTACCACCGCCTCCACCAATCCCACGGCGGTCGGTTCACCCGCGCACGAGGCAACAGCACACGCCGCTGACACCGGAGCACCGGATACTGGCTCGCCGCGCGATGTGACGGCGTCGTCGAATAGCGCCGAACCGGCGCAGACCGTTGCCACCGATATCGCAACGATCGAGAATCCCGCCGTGGTCGCCGACAGCGGTGGAATGACATCTGCCGCCGCCCTCGAGCACCCACCAGCCCATGGCGGTACGCCTGCCTCCGTAGCAACCTCTTCTGCCACTACATCGACGGCAACCGGTTTCGGCCTTCCCCTGGGCGCGACCTCCGCGGCCGCGACTACCGGAGCGGCGACGACGGCATCTCCGATGACGCGAGCGGTGTCGGACGGAGACGCGCCCCGGGCGCGGGCAGTACGCGACACCGCACGTCCGGGCGCCGCACCTGGCAACGAGTCCCCCCGTCCCGACCAGACATCGTCGACCTCCGCCGACCCCGGTGCGCCCCGGAGTCGCGCTCAGGAACAGGTCGCCGGGCCGAGCACAGCGGATACGCCGATCGAAATCCCGGTGCAAGCACAACGGACGGGGATCGAAGCAACCGTCAGTGCACCTGAGCCAGCCAGCGACGCAGCGTATTCGATGGCGGCCACGGCGGACGTCGATGAGATACCGATCTCGCAGGACACCACACCTGCAGCCTCTTCCGACGCACAGAGCGCCCGGGTAGTTCACGATGCGATCGACGAGGCGCTACCGAACCACCCCGATCTCGCGCGCATACTCCACGGCCTCCTCGACGACCCCCACGCCCTCGACCTCACTCGTGCTCTGAAGCGCCCGGCACTGCGAGCCCAAACCCTGGCTCTGTTACACCAACTCGCTGACTCCGAGCTCCTTACCCACCAGACGCTCACCGAATTCATCACTGCCAACCCCGGTCGCGGCCCACTTTTCGATCCGCTCCCCTCCGACATCAACCACCTGCCCGACGGCCGATCCCGAATGGCTGCCCTCGTCGCCGAATCCAAAGCCCTCGACCCCGCCCGCAGCATCGGTGCACAGCCCTCGACCGACGAGATCGCACTGCTAGAGGACTACGCCGACCGCCTCAAGCTCGCCGTTCAGCCTGCGGTAAAGGCTGAGCTCGCCCGACTGACCGCCGGACTCGAGGGCGCAACGACAAACTCTCGCACCAAACCCGCCGACGCCATCCTCGACAAAGTCCACCGCATGGTCAACGGCGCCGAAAACCGCCCCCCACGCCCCCATTACCAAGTCGGCGACGCCATCGACGCGGTCGGCGCCCGCATCACCGTCGACAGCACCGAACAACTCGCCGCACTCCTCACCCGGATCCAACAACAACTCGGCACCGGCGACAACAGCCGCATCGTCGAGATCGAAAACATGTACGCCACACCGAAATCACGGAATCCCGAATACCGGGTCATCCCGATGGTCATCCGGATCGACGTCGATGGCTTGCCTTACACCTACGAACTCCAGCTCACCACCCGGCGCGCGTCCATCGCCGCCGACATCAACCACAACACCGTCTACAAGCCGTATATCCCACTCACGCCTGCTCAGCGTGACGAGGTCAACCGCGTATTCGCCGAGGCCGCTGCGCTCGACCAGATCGAAAACCGCACCACCGCAACAACAGCGAATACGACCGACATCCGTCCCGGATCACGACCAGCTAGCCCCGACCTCAGCGACGCCGTACCGGCCGAGCCGACATCGCCACCCGATATCACGGGACAACTCGAAACCCCGACGCCGAGCGACCTCGCCCAGGTCAGTGCCGAAACCGCCCAGGCCAACACCCCTGCTCTGGTGCCCGACCTCCACAACACCCGCACCATCGGTCCTGAAAGGCTCGCCCAGCTCGAGGACGACTCATATCTGACAGCCGTCCAGGAAGCCCTGCTCGACGGCGACCGGTTCGTCGTCGGCGCCGATCCACGTACCAACGACTACGGGCAACTCATCAACGACGGCGGGCCGAAGAGGAATGGGCGCGGATACAACTGCGTCGACACCGCGCTCGCCGCGCTGTCTTCCTTCTTCGGCCGGCCTGCGGTCGCGCTCCCACGCTTCGAGGAATATCTTCCCAGCGGCGAGCTCGACACCAGGGGTGAACTCGGTGGTCTGGACCGCGCCGAAAGCTGGATCGGCGGCACGTGGGAAGACTTCGATGGCCAAGGCTTGTCCGCCGCCGAGCAATTCGACGCACTCCATGACTGGATCAGCCAGATGGGGCCCGGCTCAGCGGCATTCGTCTACAACCAGTGGCATGCCCGCGACGATGCGGGCGACCTGATGTTCGACGAGGACGGCCAACCCGTCGGCGGCGACCACCACGCGACGGCGATCGTTTTCCCGCACGGCGCCGATTCCCCGGTCTGGTGGGATCCTCAGTCCGGGGAAATGACGGCGTTCCCACCGACTGAACTGGTCGACCATTCCGTCGGTCTCACTTTTATGTCCATCGATTCCAACGGAGGCACGGTCAATGCAGGATCAACTGGAAACCAGACCCCAGGTACAACAGTATCTGGCCCGAGTCCTGCGGTTGGACAAGGAGTTCCGGCTCATGGAGTTCCAGCATTGCTGGGTGGCCAATCCGATCCGGACGCCGGAGGAAACGCAGCGACGAATCGGCGGGGCGACCTACGTGGTGAACAAGACGACCGGAGTGGTGACGTCACACCCGAGCGGCCGACCACCACACCTGATCGGCCAGAAATACGACCAGGCGGTAGCGAACGGCGAGACGATCGAAGCGTTCCAGATGTATCCCCCGCAATGGCGCACGACCTACATTCGAATCCGCGAGGACCACAACGAGATCCGGTACCTGGTGGAGGCGACGTCACTGACGGAACCACCGGCCGCGGATTCGAGACAAATCCTGATAATCGACAAGCAGACACTGAGCTATCGAACAGATCCCGCAGCCATCCATCCGAGCAGCATCACAGTGAACGGTTGGGCTCAGATGCGCAACCGCAGCGACGGGACCTGGCCGAAACGGGAGACGATCGAGCACTGACCTCGGCGGCGGGCCCTACTGAGCAGCAAGACGGCACAGCCCAGGCACAGGGCCTTCCGAGCGACGCCCACCCAGCCTACGACGCGCGACTGCCGCGTGGGGAGGGCGTCCTGCATCGACCGACCAGCACATCGATCGGGCAGGACTCACACACTGCGCGCGTCCGGGAGAACATCCGCAACGACGGAGCCCACGACGTCATCGTGCACGGTCGGCCGGACGGCTTCCCGATACCGGGCAAGGTCAGGGCGGTCCATCCGCAGGAGATTGTCGACGCGATCCGGGAGAATCCGAACTATCGCCAGGGAACACCCATTCGGCTCGTGTCCTGTTACGCGGGCAACGGCAAGGGCTGGGCCCAGTACGTCGCGGATGCGCTCGGCGTGACCGTCACAGCGGCGACCGACCGGATCGGTGTTCCTCGCGAACTGCACTCCGCCCCGATCATCGACAACGGCGGCCGTTGGCGCGTGTTCCGACCACAGTCCCTCATCGAAACCACCGGCCCGCGATTCGAGCCGGAGCTGCGGGCAGCAGGTGACCTGTCGGCAGGCAACGACTCCACACAGCATTATCAGGCCCGCACCGACTGGGTAGCCGACACACCGCCGCGCGAGTCGGCATCGGGCTACTTGCGGCCACCGACGGAGCTGTCGGGGCTGCCCAGGCCGAGAGTGGACGCGCAGTTCCTCGGGTCACTTGATATCGGCGACCCGCGAATCACAACCGATGGCGGTGAACCGCCTTCGATCACTCATATCGACGGTGAGCCGGTCGACGACTTCGCCCGCCGGCTCAGTGCCGAACGCGGCGAGGCCTTCGTCCGCGCGGCCGAACCCGACCCAACCCTTGTCTCGGAGTACACAGCGCTCAAAGCGGAGGAATATCGCCTGGACGCGGAAAAACGCGACTCCGGTGTGCAGATCAAGAACGCGAGGTTGGAGCTGAGCCGCGCCGAGGTCGCTCTGCGGTCCGCGACGCCGGAGCAACGCCCGGCCGCGGAGGAACTGGTCCGGCAGCGGCAGGAGGAGTTCCAGACAGCTCGGGAGGCTGCCCGGCGGGCCAAGCTGGCGCAGGATCTGTTTCACCAGGAAGGCCAGTTGCAGCTTGCCGCAAAGGCTCTCGAACAGTCCAGAGCGGAAACACTGTCCGCAGCCAAGCGCGGCAACTGCAGCGCGGTCACCATCGACCGGCTCACCGGTCGGGTGTTCGAAGCCGCCAACGGCCCGTCCACCGACCACATCCATCCGAATAGCCTGCACCCGACGCTCATCGACAACATCGCACGGTATCAAGATCCGAACACGATCGACGACAACCCTGATCACACCAAGTTCCCACACCATGACCACCCACTCGGACATGCCGAAGTCCGATCCACCGACGCCGCGCTACACGATCGCGAGCAGCTGAACAGCACGGCGGAGCACAGCGGGCGTTACCCCACCGACCACGACGGTCTGTCATCGCTGCTCAATTCGCCCTTCGTGCCACGACGCGGAGTCGAGGCGCCGTACTGCGCGAACTGCACCCGCGTCCTCACCGGCACCGAGAGCACCGCGGGTCACATCATCGACGAGGGCGCACCCCGGGTCGACCCCGTCCGCCATCTCGACCTGGCCCGAGCAGCAGACGACACGCAATCGGTCCGGCCGCGCCTTGCCTCCACCGACTATCCCGAAGTGCACCCGCAGGCGCACCGACCCGGTGACAGCGATATGGAGTGGTTGTCCAGCGACCACGACTCCACCCCCGAAGCCCTGCCGGTCACACCGGAACAGATCGAGTCCAAGTACGGAATTCCGCTGGAGAATCAGGCCAAACTGCGGCGCTATGCCGAGGCCAACGGCCTGGTGATCGACGTCCGCCCGACCAACCCCGATGCCGTGCCACATTTGAAGAACGGCGCGATGCCCAAACCGATGTCCATCAAGGACAAAACCATCAACGACCTCGACATCGAGCTCGGTGCACCGGCTGCCGCCAAGGGGTTGGTCGGCCGTTTCGAGCCGGGGATGCTGTCGATGCCGGACACCACGGAAATGTCCGGTGCGCACCGTGAACAATTGCGGGCAAGACTGAATCGGCGAAACGACGATTGGGTGCAGTACGCCGAGCACATGGACAAACTGACCGGAAAGAACGGGCACTTCCGGGTCACCGACGGCATCGTCGAGGGCAAGGTCGACGGCGTGTGGAAGCCGGTCACCGGCGACCACGACCTGTTCGATATCCGTCACGCGGACGGGCAACGTCTCACCAGCGACGAGCTGCGCAAACACCAGTCCAGGCTGATTGCGCTCGGTGCGGGCATTCAGCACGGGCCGCACACCTACTGGGAAACCTTCGACCCTTACCAACGCGCCAACAACTTCGAAAAGATCATCACCGACCACCAATACGATCCCGACCCGGACACCACCCACGAGCCGGTCATCCGAATCACCCCCGACGGCCACCCGACCGTCCGCTGGGCCGAACAATCTCTGACCGACATCGACCGCGAAATGACGCTGTGGCATGTCCAGAGCGATATCGACCACGGCACCACGCGGCGCCTCGGCAGCCTCGCACGACTACCCGGTCTGGAGGCCACCCCTGGCGGGCCACTCACAGACGTGCCGGCCGACGAATCCCACACTGTCCGTGCGGAAGCCGAACAGCTCCGGGGGCGCGCTGAAGATCTTGTATCCGACCCGATCTTCGACCTCACCGCTTATCGCGCGTGGATGGGCCACCAAGCCACAAGCAACGCCCTGATCGACGGGGTGCCGATGACCGCGATCGAGATCGTCGAAGGCGAACCACCGGTGCTCTTGCGCACCGACTCCCCCGAGCACGAACTCGCCGCGCTGCGTGATGAAGCGCGCAAGGGTCAGAGCCTCGACGCGATCCGCGCGGCGGTGGACCAGCGCCTCGGACGGCTTGACAACCAGGTCACCGACTACGACGCGGGGATCGCCGCTGCGCAAGAACTTACCGACACCGAGAACGACGGAACACAACGCCGACCGACCCACGAACCGGAATACGAGCTTGCCCCAGACACCGAACCATCGGCTGGCACGACCGAGGCGCGCGGTGCCGAGTCAACGGAGGAGACTGCACCCGAATCGGGAGCCGCTGTCGTCAGCACCGCACGATTCGACTTCCATCAAACCGTCGATGACGGCGGCCGACGAACGACCGAACTGACGCTACGCGTCTACCTCGAGCAGATGCGAGGCGTCACAACGGCGCAGATGCAAGCAGTCGCACGCACGATGATCGAGGCCAGTTCACGACTGTTCGGCGAGCCGTCGAAAGCGCCGCCCGCCGTATTGTTCACCGAAAAAACCGCCGGGACAACCTCTTCCACGGCGAGACACACTCTGCTCAACGGCAACGACCTACGCGTCGATCTCGAGTTCGTCGGTGCCCCCGACCACGCGCACCTGCGTGCATCCGTAGCGCCCGAGGGTGCCGAGGACGGGTCGCATTTGGCACCGAATGTGCAGGTCGACGCAGTAGTTCAAGTGATCTGCGGACATCTGGAAATCACATACGACGCCGATGGCCTGGACTTGACGGGGATCTCCCAGCTCAGCAATGAGCTCGATGCCGCGACCGATGCATCGGTGTCCTCGCTCCCGGCTGGGAGGGAAGCATCGGCGAACGACCCCAGCCGAATCAATGCTGCGCAGTATCGAGCCGCCGCGTTGTCAGACCTCGGCTTCCAGGACATCAATGAGCTTCCCCCGACTGAGCGGGAACAGATAACTTCGGCACTGAGTAGCACCAGAATGATACCGCCAGAGCAAGTGAGGTTCACTCAGCGCAGCGTGAGTCGGGAAACGTCAGAAGGAATGCCGCTTCCGCAGCTCTCTGGGGCAATGGCCGAACATGGGTGGCGAGGAGGGCCGATCCATGCAGTCATGTGGGAGAACGGAAACATATCAAGCCTGGATAATCGTCGCCTGATTGCCGCCAGAATGGCGCAGCTCGAGCATGTTCCGACGGCATTGCACGCACCGAACGACCGGCTGGCAGACTGGCCCAACGAATGGGACACAGCAAGACGCGAAAGAAATCCGTTAGGAGTCGACATACGTCGTCTTGAAGACGGCACTTTGCGCGTCGGCGGAGATCAAGGAGAAATCGTATACCACCGCGGTCACGTTGCTGATACCTGGGGAGAGATCGCCTTGTTCCGCGCCGCCGAACAGCGAAGTCTCCTGCCCGGCATTCTTGAAGGTTCTGAACATCCGCCGGTCTTCGCCGCCAAGCCGGCGAAAATGCTGGAACTGGAAATACCGGAGGACGATCACCATGAGATCGCAGCCGCTGTCCGGGGTGCTCGCCCCGAGGCCGATGCAATCCTGGCAGATCTCCGAACGATTGCTTCGCTGGTGACTCGCAACCTCGGCCTAGCGCGTGACAGTCTCGAACTGCGAGGCGAGGACTATCGCGTAAAGTCTACGGAATCACTGGCACGCAAATACCTAAGTGAGCGTGCACCCAACCAAACAGTAGCCGAGTTCCTGAACCACGTTAATGACTTGGTACGATTCTCCGTCAGGCTACCCGATGGGGTAAACTATCTCCCCGCCCTGGTGTCAACGTTCCAGGGTTTGCGCGACAACGGATACGACGTTGTCGAGGTAAAGAATTTCTGGCGCCCAGGTAACCGCTACTTCGGCACGAATACTACGATTCGTGCGCCAAATGGTCGGGAATTCGAGATACAGTTTCCCACCGAGGACGCCTGGCGCGCCGGCAAGATCACTCACGAACTCTACGAGGTGTTCCGACGACCAGAAGAGCCCATCGAACGCCGAATACATGCCTTCTTGAGTATATTGCGCGTCAACAGCGAGCTGAACTTGAGCAGCAAAATTCCCATTGGGCTCGATAAACAATGGAGGGCCATCGACACCAGTTTTGAGAAATGGATTCTGAAGAACCCCGCACCCTGGCAACAGTACGCACGCTGGTTGGACGAAAATGGCCGAGACCTGGACTGGGTGGCCGCCCAGTTCGGTCTGCATCCCACCAGTTTGGTGTCGGCTCGATCCACGGATTGATACATAAATCACCTGTCGATCGAGAGTCGTCTGCGATAGCATCTCAACCACGATCGCCCATTCAGCTCTGATAATATCTACGCTGGTAAACAGATCTCGACCATCAGCGACGCCACGTACCTGAAACCCATACCGCCCATCGACCGGAGGTCCATTTGTTTTTTTACCAAGCAGTTTGCGAAGGGAAATTCGGCGCTACGCCACCCTTCACCATATTTGTAACGACTGACGCATCGAATGCTGCGCTGGTATGGAACCAAGGGATCCAGATGTGGCAATACGACCCAGCCCGAGTGGTCCGGTTCACCACTGACTATCGCAACGATGATCGGATTTCGACCGTCGACCGTGCGGCGGCCGAGGAATTCTCGCGCAAACTCGCGGTTGACAACTCGACAGCCAGCGAGCTGCCCAGCGAGGACTGGATCGAATGGTTCTTTTCATGGGAAGGGAACCCGCCGGACCAAGACGATTTTTCCTGGGAGGACGATCATCACGTCCAGCAATGGAAGGCAGATCGGACCTCGCAGCAGGATCGGTAGGTAACCGAGCGGACCGGACCAGACATCGAATCTGTCGGCGGCCGATCAGAAATAGGACATGAACGCCGCATTGAAACCTGCATCGCGGGTATCGAAGTCCGGCGGGGAGTAGTCGAATTCACGCACCCTCGCGACGAACTCCGCAGGGAGCACGATCGGTCGACGGGTGAGGTAGTGCAACGAATCCTCGCGCCAGACCCAGACTCCGTCCGAGTACAGCGAGGATCCACCCTCGATCCAGCCGTCGCCTGCGACCAGGTCCGCGACCGCCTCCATCACGTCGAACACGACCTTCACGTTGTACATGTAGTCGAGGATCCGGGCCCGGTCCGGCTCGACGCCTCCAGTTTCGGCGAGCCACAGGGACGGCAGGTCTTGATGCCGATCCTGATACATCTCCCGGTACATGGCCACCGGTCGCAACATCATTCCAGTCTCCCCCTCCGAGACGCACCCCGGCGCCCCACCCTCCGATCCTTCGCCCGGACCAGCCCCACGTCAACCAGTCAACGGAGCGCGACAACCGGGAGATCCTGGATGATCTCGGTTCCGGGAATGTCCAGATAAGGGCAGTTCACTATTCCATTCCGCAGCACCAAGTCCGGATCGTCCGGCAGGATCCAGAACAGCTTCCCCGACTCGATCCAGGGCCGCAGCTCGAAGTCGTAATCGGTCTCCACCTGCGTGTGTTCGCCCCAGGCCCGCCAGCGTCCATCGGCGTCGTACAGCTCGTACTGATTGCCGCCCCAAAGGTTCTCCAACGGAATGCGATGGAACCGGCTGGTCGTGAAATAGGTGGTGTTCCAGCCGATGTGTGGCCCGATTCGGGTCTGGTTGATCACCGCACGGGTATCCGGCTGTCCGAGGATACGGGGAACAACATAAGGACGATCGGGCCCGGGGTCGCGGGGGAACGGCGCCGGAGGGACAGGTTCGGTGAAACGCACCGCGCCTCCCATCGCCAACCAGGTGGGAAGCACTTGATCGACCAAGCGCCGCAACGGGTTGCTCACATCCCAGAACCACCCGTCGAAACCAACGACATCGATCGGCCAGGACACCGCCGCGCCGGTGAACGGGCACCGGGACACCGTCACCTCGGGTAGCAACTCGACGTACCGATCCTGTAACTCGAATGCGGTATAGATCGCCGTCGCTGCTTCCTCGGAGCCGCCACCGCGCTTATACAAGGCGGTGAGCCGATTTCCCTCCGTGAGCAACTGTGGACGTTCCTCCAGGAACGCTCGCATCGTCATACCACTCCTCGGGGAATTCGCACATCGTCTGCGGCGACACCGATCTGTTCACCAGCCGCCACGCTTGTCATCCGTCTCTCCTCCGGTCCTCTGACGGGTGACCTGGCGCCGGTGGTCCGACAGAACTGATCAACGCGCCGGTCTCATCCCAGGTTCGCACCGACACCAACCGACCGTCGGCAACCTGCACACTTTCCCGGCGTAACGTCCCGTCCGGAGCGTAATCACGCCAAGTTCCGGTTTCCCTGCCGCGCGTATATTCGCCGGAGAACCTGAGCGAACCATCCATATACCAATCACGGATCGGGCCGTCGAGTTCCCCATCGACATACGCGGTGGCTTCGGCCACCGGGCCGCCCTCCCACATCCGCTCGATCAACTCACCGGTGAACGGCTCACCCCGATAGACAGCACAACCCGTCTCCGGATCGATGACCAGCTCCGGATCACCCTTCTCCACCGCTTCCCGGGAAATCCCCTTGACCGTCAGCTCGTCCCAGATCTCCACGGTCCGGCCGTCCTCGTCGTACACCACCGACGAGACCAATCCGTTTTCCCTGTCGTACTTCGCGATTCGGCGCAGTCGTCCGGATGGATACCACTCCTCCCACACACCGATCGGCACGTTCCGGTAGAAGTCGCCGGAATAGCGGTCCGTACCGTCGGGGTACCAACCCCACCAGCCCCCGTCCCGGTCGCCACCGTCATATGACCACAGCTCCAGCCACCGCCCATCGGGATGCCGCTGCACCACCAAGCCTGTATACGGCTCACCCCGATAGAACAACCGTCCCGTCGCGGCCTCGACAACCACCTCGGGATCATCGCCATAAATCGTGTCGTCATCGAACGAAGTCATGAACCACCCTCCCCCACCGCCTCGGCCACGCGACAAAGCCACGGAAAAACGCACGGGACAACACAGATCAGCTTTCCCTCTTCGCGGACCGTCCGCAATAGGCTACCTTCCACACCGCCGCACGGAAAACCCTCATATCGATCGACATGAGGAACTCCGATCCGCGCCTGACGAGTGGTGCGCGAAGTCTGCGAGGACAACAACTGCATTACATTCTGAGGTCCAGCACATCTAGCCCAGCACATCTTGGACAGCTCGACCTTCTTGCAGGCGGCGTAGTCGGCCATCATCAGGTGCACCCACCGGTCGGATACGCGCGGGCCACGCGGTGCAGGAAAGCGAGAAATTCCTGGTGGCGGTGCCTGGGTTCGCAGGCGCCGGTGACTTTGCCGGTCAGCTCCGGATCGGTGGAGAACTCGAAGGTCTCGGCTCGCCACGGTTAGACCCCGTACTCGCCCCATACCTTCGACACTTGTTGGGTGCGCGATACCGAGGCGATCGGCAAGGATACGCGAATTCCAGTGTGTGTCACTATATTACGTGGCAAGGAGTGGCCCAGGAGCTTGACACATGATGGTCATCGTCTATCCCGCCGACGGAACCGGACCCATCTGGTGGAACCCACAATCTCGCGAGACCTGGAACCATCCACCCACTGCCCTCACACATGGCGCGGTCGCGCTCACCGCGGCAACCGGAATCCCGGTACTGATCCTGAACTCCGAGACGGGCGTGATCCTCGAGTATCCGAGCTGGTCGACCAGCCGAGTGATCGAGAGCTATCAGCGATCGCTGCGCGAGAACAGACCACCGGTCGGCGGGCAGATGAATCTCGACTACTGACCGCGGCAAGTGGTTCGGTCGTCACCGGCGACGACTCCGCTGTTCGAAGACACCGCCGTTCTCTGCGATTCCATTGCTTTCAGACGGGAGCCCCTACCATGTCCACACCGATTCGAACGCCCGAGCAGGCACGTCAGTACCTGACTCCCGTGCTGGGGGATCGCGAGTTCCGGATCCTGCCGTTCCAGTACGGGTGGGTGGTGTCGCCGACACCACAGCCGCCCGACGCGCACCACGCGGTCCTTCCGAAGCTGGTGCTGAACGCCGAGACGGGCGTGATCCTGGAGTGCCCGAGCTGGTCGGCGAAAATGGTAGCGACCAGATACAGCCAGGCACTCGAGAACGGAATACGACTGCCGGGCAGGCAGGTCTACCCGCCGACGGATCACACAGCTCCGATGACACAGGCCCGACGCGAAGCCTTCTGGCGGACCCGGGGTTGGCGCCCCGACCTCCCGGCGGACAAACGTCTGGCGATCGAACAGAGCTGGCCGGACGAGATGATCGAGGAAGCGGAGTTCCACGGATTCTGACCTGGAATGATGAATATGCCCCGCCCGGTCGGGATTCGTTCCATCTGCACAACGCAGGTGGTCCGGACATGGTTTTCATGGCCTACGAGCACCCACCTCGGAACCGACCCCACTTCGCGCACCTTCCATCGGCCCAGGTCCGGCCGACCAATCCTGACTCGGTGCCGCACTGAAAGCCGGCGCCGCGCCCAAACCGATGGCGATCAAAGACAAGACGATCAACGATCTCGATGTCGCGCTCGGCGCACCGGAGCACGCCAAGGGGCTGGTCGGGCGGTTCGAGCAGGGGACGTTGCGTATACCTGACTTATTCTTGCCGAATACGTCCGGCGGGGAAGAACAGGACTCGAATATGAAAGAGTGGAAAACACTTTCGGAGAACGAGATCGCCGATCTGGCTACCCGGTTGCGCGACCTCGACTGGTCTTGGCAGATGACCGACGTCGACGCCCTCGCCGCGCGTTTCGGTTGGCGGGTCGAGGCCACCCGACCGCACTCGGTGCGCCTGGACACCGGCTTCGGTCGCGCCAGTGGTTCGGTGCAGGGCTATCGGGGTCGCGCCAACGAGATCGACCTGGCCGTCACCGGGTTCACGAGCGAGACAACCGCTACCCGTGCCGATATCCGAGACGCCTTTGTCGTGATGGCAACCGCGATCACCGGTGCGGTCGGCGCGCCGACGAACAGTATTCCCGGCGAGTACGCCGAAGTCCGCTGGGCCGGCCCTGACACCACACTCCGACTGATCGAGATGACCAGCAGCATCCACCTGTATTTGGACACGAACGCGGGCTTGGCGGTACACGACGAAACCGTGCGGCTCGAAGCAGAAGGAGTGATTTGACCGACTGGACCGAGTTCGCCGACGGACTCGCACAGCAACTGATGTGGCTCCCCGCCGGCGCCTTCCTCGTCATCACCGCGTCGCGACCACCCCACGATTCACGCAGATTCGTCCAGTTCGCCCAGACCGATGACGAACTCTACGGCCAGCTGGCCGGCGACGAGTGGATAGATGAGAGCGATCGCATCACCGCCGAGGAATATCGACTGCTCATCGAAACCGGTTGGCAGGAACCTCATCCCGATCACGTCGACAACTGGTGGGTCGAACTTCCCTGGCCCGCGCCCTCGACCAGCTACCGGAAACTGGCGTCGATGGCGGTTGTCGGTCTGCGCGATGTCTTCGGTATCGCGGCACCGGCACTGCTCACCTACCGGGCGTGGAACGGCAAGGCGGGCAACAGGGATCTGGACCTTCCGCTGCTGGGCCTCGCCTCCACGAACTCGGGCGACGATGCATAGGATTCATAGGAAATGAGCGATATCTTCAGGGCGGAGCGCAGAAATCTGCTCGACGCGGGGAACCGGATAGTCGAGCTGTACAAGTCGGCGCCCGATACCGAAGAGGGCGACGCGATCATCTACGACGCCTTCGAATACTTCGAACGATATGTCGAGCTGCTCCCGGAAGTACTCGTCTCGCGGTGCCCGTTCTCCGGCGCCGCTTTCCGGTGGCCGATGGACAACGTCGACCTCGACGGCTGGTACTGGGAATACGACAAGCCCCATCGTCGTCGGTCGAGTATCGTGCCGCGCACCTGGCTCGCCATGGGTGGCGCTGTCCGCCTCACCGAACCTGTTGCCCCCGCGCCTTTCTCGCGCCGGCCCGGACCCGACGTTCCCTACGTCATCCCAGCGATTCTGAACCACCCGACCGTCCGTGCGGTCATCACTCAGATCACCATCGGCCCACACACCGGGTGGGCCACCACCTACTACAGCACCGTCCGCGAGCTGGGGGTGCCCCTCGAAAACACCTGGGGCGCCGACAACTACGACACCTATGACGTCGATGGGGTCTGGCGTGGCTGGGACGAACACACCTTTGCATTCGGTGATCACGACTTCGACCTTCGCCCTTGGTTCGACACCGGCAAGCTGCTCTGGATCGCCCCCGACGACCCCACCGCAACTCTCCGTGAAGGGGCGACCGACTGCCCTTACATCGACCTGGACGGAACGCGCCTACGCCAGAGAATCGACGGCGGCACCGTCAGCAGGAATTGACCGACCGGGTGCCCGGACACCGCGAAGTGTTTCCGGGCGCCCGGGTCAGACCACCAAACTTCCCGACGATTCGTCGAACGTCTCCTCGTCCGCGCCGATCACCGGCATCGACGTACCGCTCACAGCACCGACCAACTCGTCACCGTGTGAACCGGCGACCAACCCGGTGCGCTCGGGGTCGTGTGTTCCGGCGTCACCCGCGCGACGGGCCGCGCCCGCGCCGGGAACCATACCGCCCGGTGCACCGGCCGTTGTCTGGCGCGCGGAGTCCGCGGCCTGGCCGGTTGCTGCCACGTCGATACTCTGCCGACCGGCGAGTGGGGTGCTGCTGAGTGGGGAGCTGCTCGGTGGCATGCCGCCGAGTCCGCCCATGCCACCCATGCCGACCATGCCCATTCCGCCGCCTCCACCGCCCGCACCGGCCGAGGCGGAGCTCGGGTCGGTGGACAGTGCGGCACTGCTGTCTTCGGAACCTGTGGTGGCACCGAGGTTCTCGGTGAGGCTGTTGGCTTCGGCGAGCTCGGAGGACACCGTTTCACCGAGCTGGGTGGCCGCGTCGGTCAGGGTGCTCATGACATCGGCGCCGGTCGATGCCGCTTCGGTCGCCGCGTCGACACCCTCGCTGACCGCGCTGGTGGCGCTGCTCGCCAGGCCCGACAGTGCCTCCACGCCGGTCGAGGCCATGCTCATCAGGGGTGTTGCCACGTTGAGTGCGGTGGTCAGCCCGGAGATGATGTTGGGCGCCTCGGTGACGGCGATCTTCTGGCCGGCCGCGGTCATTTCGCCGGCCTTGGTGGTGAGCGCCGCTTGGGTTTTCGCGACGATCGCGCCGCCCTCGGCGATGCTCTCGTTGGCCAGCGCGATCGCGGCGGCCTGACCCCACGGGGTCCACAGCATCGGTGCGAGCGCGGTGATCCCCGCGACGAAACGTGCGATGACGGCGTTGATTTCGGCCACGCCGGTGCTGACATCGGCAGCGCCCGCTGCCACCAGCTGGTTCATCTTCTCCGCCTGGGCGGCGGTATCGGTGGTGTTCTGCGCGACCTCGGTGGACTTGGTCGCCGCGGCATCGGCGCCGGTGCCCTCCCAGAGCGCGGTCGCCGCCGACAGCGCGTCTTTGGCCAGATCGACCACCGTCGAGAGCGTGTCGGTGATGCCGGACAGTGCCGAGGTGGGAGAGCTGCTCGAGCCGCCGCCTGAACCGCCGGTGGAACCGCCGGTGGAACCGCCGCCCGAGCTACCACCGGTATCACCGCTGCCGAACGCGGACGCCATTTCCAGCACCGGCTCGATCAGGCTCGACAGGGGAATCGAAGAGGCCGCCTCGGCCACGGAGGACAGATCGGGCAGCTGCGGAAGCTGCAACGAACTGAGCGCGTCCGGCACCGACATGTCGAGCAGCGATCCCAGCCCGTGGGCTTCGAGCAGCTCGCGGATGATCTCCTCGACGGTCTGCTGTGTCTCGCCCTCGGCGGTTTGGGTAGCCGCGGCAGGATCTGCGACCATCCCTTCCGCGGGCGCGCTGTCTTCAGTCGCCATGGCTAGGGCATAACCGTGTTGAAATCGGCCGCGGAGCTGACTTCGGTGGTCTGGTACGCACCGGCTGCGCTGACGGCCGCGGCCGAAGTGGCGGCGTGGACGGCCGCGATCTCACCGATGGTGCTCAAGTGGTTGCCGGAGGCCACCGCGAACGACGCGAGGAAGTCCTGGCCGATGAGGCCGAAGATCGGAACCGCCGCGGCGACCATGCCGGCCGCACCCGCGCCTGCGCTCGCGACCTGACCGGCGAGAGCGGCGTGCTCGCTGCCGAATTGGGTGATCGCGGCCTGTGAGGTCTGCAAAACCTGGTTCATTGAATTCTCCTTCGAGCTTGGATGAGTAAAGTCGGCAACGTCAGGACGTGGTCGCTTCGGTGAATTCGGCCACGAGCCGGTTATGTTGTTCGAGTGCGCGTTTCGCGCCTGCCTCCGCCGCCGCGACAACCGCCGTTTCGAACTCGGTGGCCGTCAGTTCGGAAATGTCCTCGGTCAATTCGAGATCGACCAGCGCGCCGGTGCCGTCCATCACGACGATCACCGCTCCGTCCGCGGCACCGACGCGCACGCGGATCGCCGCGAGCTGATCGCTCAGATCTTGCAGCCGGTATGCCTTGCGCATTACCCGATCCATCAATTCGTCCATCGAACCGACCATGATCGCTCTCCTCAGTTCGACGGGGACCAGATCTGCGGGTCGGCACCGTATCGCTGTTCGTACTCGAATTCCGCGCGCGCGACCTGTTCGCGTGTGGGAACGCCGATGGCGGCGAGCGACTGCGCGCTCATTCCCGCGGCTTCCAGCTGCGCCCGCCTGGCCAGGGCGCCCCGGTCGGCGGCGTGGCGGCACAGCGCGACGATCTCGGCGGCGAGGTCGTCGGGCTGTCGGTAGAGTTCGTCCTGGCGAATCCGCAACCGCAGCGGCTGGCCGCGTTCGGTGGTGCGAACCGCGATCGCCCCCGATGCGGATGTCGCGGTGAAGGTCGCCGGATCGGCCTCCGGCACACCGGAATCTGACTGAACCACGAGATTTCCCCCCTGAAAGATCTTGCTCCATACAGCATTCCGCAAATGCGGCGAATGGGCAACCTTTGATACAACTTCCGGCGGCTCGCCTGTGATCTTCGAAATGTAGATCCGAAAATGCAGGACCCGGACTGCCACAACGGGTTCGACATCGTCGCGCGCTATGCTCACGTCGACGAAACTTCGCGAGGATCGGAGGGCCGCGGCCTCCGCTGCGGGAAGCAAATCGGGGAATTGCTCCTGAAAGGAAGCACATGCTGGAACTCGAACCGGTCGGCATCTACCGGGAAATGTATCGGAGCGGTCATGACGACCTGCCCTCGCTGCGTGAATCACGCACCACGCATCAGCTCGAAGATCGCGCCCGGATCCTCGAATACATGGTCGCTGCCACGCCGGTATTCGACGTCATGGGTAGCGTGGTCGACCTGTTCGACCCGAATACGTCGATCAGGAGTGGCCAGTCGTTGATCTCGGACGGCACGTGGCTGTGGCGGGTCGATTCGATTCACTATCTGACCCGCTACGATCTCGCGATTCCGGATGAATTCGTCGAACATGTTCGCGCGCGGAACTATCAGCCGGTAGCGGATGTCGATCTGGCCGACGAGATCTACGACGCGGCCATCACTGCCTACTTCTAGACGATCCGGTTCGCAGCACCCGCTCGAGGTGCTGCGAACCATCGCATCGCGATCGTCAGACCGAAAGGTCGACCTGCCCCGATCGCGGTGCGCGTTGCGCCGCCGCACCGACCACCGGCTGGGCCGTATCGGCGATATCGCCGATGACCTCGTCACCGTGCTCGCCGGTGACCAGATTGGTTCGCACGTCCAGACCGCTGCTCGCGTCGCCCGCCCGGGCGGCGTTGGCCATGCCCTGACCGAGCGGCAGCATGCCGGGCCCACCGGTGACCGCGCCACGACCACCGCTCGACGCGCTGGCAGTGGCCTCGGTGGCGGCACCCGTGGTGGTGGCGCCACCGGTGGACCCACGTCCACCGGACCACGCCCCGAGAGCCGGTGCGACCGCACTCACCGCGCCGATACCTCCGACGCCACCGCCGGCTCCACCACCGAGGCCACCGGCCGATGCACCGATATTCGCATCCTGTTCCAGTGCGACATCTTCCACGGTGCTCGTGTCGGTGGTCGTCTCACCGGTCAACGCGGAGGTGAGCTGTTCGGACGCGGTCGTCGCCAACGAGAGCAGCGGCGTGATGAGGCTGGACAGCTGCGAGAGCATGTTCGAGGAATCCATACCGGAGGGTGCGCTCGTCACATCCACTTTGGTGCCTGCCGCGTTCATCGACGCGGTGTGGGCGGTCATCTCCGCACGCGTTTGCGCGACGACCGCCAGCGCCTCGGCACCGGCCTCGGCTGCGAGACCGAGCAGCGCCACCTGACCACCCGGTGTGGCCGCCAGCGGAGCGGCGGCGGTCGCGGTGGCGATGAACCTCGCGGTGATGGCTGTCAGCTGGGCCAGCCCTTTGGCCACCGAGGCGGCCGCCTGGGTGACCACCGACTTCTGTTCGGCGCTCTGCGCGGCGACCTCCGTCGAATCCTGCTGCACGGCTTGCGCTTTCGAAGACGCGGCGTCGGCGCCCTCACCCTCCCATTCCTGCATGAGCGTCTGTAAGGCGCTCACCCCGACTTCCAGCGCCGTCTGCAAGATGGTGCCCGCGTTCGACAACGCCTCGGTAGGATCGAAAGCCGTGCCGGTCCCGATCTGCCCGGTGCCGAAACCAGCGGCCAGGTCGGTGAGCGGTTGGACGAGCGCCGACATATCGATCAGGGGCAGCGCGGGCAGATCCGGCAGTGCGGGCAACGCCGGAAGTTGCGGCAGGGTGGGCACTCCCATGTTCGCGAGCGCCGAACTCACCGGGAGATCGAGCGCCGGTCCGATCGCGCTCGCACGCAACAGCTCCATGGCCGAAGGCTCGGTAGCTACCGTATTCATGACAATCTCTCCTAGCGATTTCTGATCACACCGACCGCAGCCAGCTGTCCGGCTCGGTGTCGTAGTCCTGCTCGGCAACGACCTCCGCGGCGGCCACCGACTCCGGAGTGGGCAGACCCAACGACGTGAGCACGTCGGAGCTCACACCGGCAGCCGACAGCTCGGCACGGCGCGCCAAAGCCGCGCGATCGGCCGACTGCTTGCACAACCGCAATACCTCGGCGGCCAGCTCACCAGGCGCACGACGCAATTCGTCGGCTTCGATGGTGATTCCCAGCGGCAGTCCCTGTTCGGTGGTGCGAACCTCGATCGCCCCCGTGCGAGACAACGCGAAGAACACATCGGCGTGCGACGCCGACCCCCCTTGTGCTGACATCGATACTGCTCCCCTTCGATTCCCCACCCGAGCGCTGTTACGCACAGCGTTTCACGGCGACGATACCGCGATTATGAGCCGTAACATAGTGTGTGGCAGAAGATTTCATCTGCTGCCCGGGTGGGGGTTCGATCAGAGCGGTGGCAGGTCGGCGATCTGCACGAGTTCGATGCCGAGACTGCGCGAGACGAGGGTGCCTCGGCCGGGTGGCATCTTGCTCGGGCGTACGTCGCCGACCAGTTTTCCTTCCTCGCGTGAGCCGCTCATGATGAGCGTTTGCACCGACATGTTCTTCATTCCGCCGAGTACCGAATCGAAGAGCGCGCGGGAAGCGCCACCGATGCGGCGCGCCACGATCAGGTGCAGGCCGATGTCGCGCGCCTGGGGCAGGTACTCGAGTAGTGGGGAGAACGGGTTCGTCGATCCGGTGACGACCATGTCGTAGTCGTCGACCACGACGTAGATCTCCGGGCCCGACCACCAGCTGCGATCACGCAGCTGCTGCTGGGTGATGTCGGAGCCGGGGATGCGCTTGCTGAGATAGCCCGCCACCTCCGAGATCATCGGCCCGCAGGTCTGTGACGACGTGGAATATCCGGCGAGCTGGTCGCCGTCGAGCACGCCGAGCATGGTGCGCCGGTAGTCGATGAGGATCACCCGCGCCTCGTCGGCGGTGGACTGTTCGGCGATGCTCATCACGATATTGCGCAGCAGCGTGGTCTTGCCGCATTCCACGTCGGCGAAGGCCATGAAGTGCGGTTCCACAGCGAAATCCAGGACCAGCGGCTGCAATTCGGACTCGCCCAGACCCACGACGATCTTGCTGCGGTCCAGGTGCACGCCCTCGGCCTTGGCGGCGGCGACCACCTGGTCGCGGGGCACGCTCAGCGGCAGCATGCGCACTTCGGGAGCCCGCCTGCCCTGATAGAGGGTCGTGAGTTCCTCGCGGGCCCGGGTGACACCGTCGGCGATGGTCGTGGGATCGGAGTCGGAATCCAAGCGCGGCAACGCGATCAGCATGTGCAGCTGTTCCGGCGTGAGACCGCGGCCCGGCCTGCCGACCGGAACCTGGTGGGCGGTCCGGCGATTCATCTCCGAGTCGCCGGGGTCACCGAGGCGCAGCTCGAGCCGGGTGCCGATCTGGTCCTTGACGACCGGGCGGATCTCGGCCCAGCGCGAGGCACCGATCATCAGGTGGATACCGAAGGAAAGACCCTGGGTGGCAATGGCGTTGATCTGCGGTTCGAGTACCTCGAACTCCTCGCGGATGGCGCTCCAGCCGTCGATGACGAGGAACACGTCGCCGAACAGGTCGGCGGCGAGCGGGTCGCCTGCCGGGGCCTTGGTCCCGTTGATCTGGCGGGCCTCGAGAGCGGAGAACTTGCGCCTGCGGAACTCGGCCATGGATTCGATGCCGAGTTCGGCGAAGCGCTCCTCGCGCTGGCGCATGAGCGAGGTGAGTTCGGCGACGGTGCGGCGCACCCGGTCGCCGTCGAGGCGACCGGCGACCGAGCCGACATGCGGGACGCCGACCAGACCGGCCATACTGCCGCCACCGAAGTCGAGGCAGTAGAACTGCACCTGTTCGGGGGTGTGGGTCGCGGCGGCGGCCATGATGATGGTGCGCAGGGTCGTCGACTTGCCCGACTGCGGACCACCGACCACGGCCACATTGCCCTGGGCGCCTGCGAGGCTGATGGTGAGCACATCGCGGCGCTGCTCGTAGGGCTTGTCGACGACGCCGATCGGCATCCACAGCTGACCGTGCCGGTTCACCGGCGAACGCCAGTCGGGGTCGGGTAGCAGCATGTCGGCGGTGGGAGACTCCTCCAGCGGCGGCAACCACACCTCGTGGGCGGGGCGGCCGTGACCGGTGAGCCGCTTGACGACGACGTCGAGCAGCGAGTCCGGGATGCCCTCCTCGCCTGCGACAGCGCCGCTCGGCGGTGGCGGCGGCAGTTCCGGCCTGGCACGCTGGGCCGGCTCGTCTGCCTCTTCGGCTGCCGCCTCGGTGACCTCGACCGGCGCGGCGGTGAATTCCACCAGGCGCTGCCTGCCGACCGGGGCGCCGTCGTCGTCGACGACAGTGCCCGCCGGTGCGACGTACGGGCCGGACACATAGCTCGCGTTGAACCGGAGCGGTTCGGACGCATCGCTTTTCAGATAGCCCGCGCCGGGCACGCTCGGCAGATGGTAGGCGTCGGTGATGCCGAGCACCGCGCGCGACTCGTTGGCCGAGAACGTGCGAAGACCGATCCGGTAGGACAGGTGCGACTCCAGGCCGCGCAGTTTGTTCTCCTCGAGCCGCTGCGAGGCCAGCAGCAGATGCACGTGCAGCGAGCGGCCGAGTCGGCCGATCATCACGAACAGTTCCGCGAAGTCCGGTTTCTGCGAGAGCAATTCGGAGAACTCGTCGACGACCACGAACAGCGCGGGTAGCGGGTCGAGTGGAACGCCTGCGGCCCTGGCCTTTTCGTAGTCGGTGACGTTGGCGTAGTTGCCCGCCGAACGCAGCAGCTCCTGGCGGCGGTTCATCTCACCGGCCAGCGCGTCCTTCATGCGGTCGACCAGCGAGAGTTCTTCCTCGAGGTTGGTGATGACCGCCGCCACGTGCGGCAGCGAGTCGAGACCGAGGAAGGTGGCGCCACCCTTGAAGTCGACGAGCACCAGGTTCAGCGCGTCCGGCGAATGCGTGGTGACCAGCGAAAGCACCAGTGTGCGAAGGAATTCCGACTTGCCGGAACCGGTGGCGCCGATGCACAGACCGTGCGGGCCCATACCGTTCTCGGCGGATTCCTTGATGTCGATCTCGACGGGGGTGCCGTCGGGGGTGATGCCGATCGGCACCCGAAGACGTTCGCGAGCCGTACGCGGACGCCACACCTTCGACGGGTCGATCTGGGCGGCATCGGGGATCTTGAGCAACGCCATCAGGCCCGGATCGGCGGTGGTCCCCTCCCCCAGGCTCACGATCTGGGCCGCCGTGGCCAGTCGGTACCTGGCCAGGGTGCGGGCGAAGGACTCGGCTTCGGCCGGGCTCACGGTGTCGGCGGTGGCGAACTTCTCCACACCGGAGGCGCTGCGCGCCGACACCTCGCCCGCCTCGGCCACCAGTTGCAGGCCGCGGCGCGCGGCCAGGCCGTTCTCCGGGGCGGTGAGGTCGAGGACGGTCACCGAGTCGAGGCCGGATTCGCTGATGAGGCGTTCGTTGCCGCTGACGTACCCGTCGTCGATGATGACGACCAGGTGCAAACGCCCCTGGGTCGGTTGCGGATTGCGCATGAAGCGGCCGCGTTCCATCAGCTCCGAGGCGAGGGCGGTCTCGAGCTCACCGAGCGAGGTGTACATCATCCGGGCCGAACCAAGGCCGTCGCGCTGGTTCGGGTGTTGCAGGTGCGGCAGCCACTTCGCCCATGCCCACGGCCCATCCGGGTCTGCGCAGACGATGGCGACGGCCAGGTGATCGGGACCGTGGAAGGTGGCCAGCTCCATCAGCATGGAGCGCACAAGCATCCGCGAGTCCTCGGTGGGACCTGCGATATTGATGGCCGGGAAGGCGCGCAGCGACACCGCGGTCGGCAGCTCGTGCACCACGGAGTGGGTGCGGACGAAGCGGCGAAGGGCAACGGTGGAGACGGGTTCGAGGTCTTCGAGTGGACCGGTCTCGGGGCGGGCCAGTTTGGTGGCGAGCCGGTGGCTGCCGACGCCGACGCGGACATGCCCGAAGTCGGGGTCGGCGGGTCGGCGTTCCCACATCCGGCGGCCGCCGATCAGCGAGGGCAGGTCCGCGGGCTCCGGGTGACTCCAGCCGAGCGCTTCGAGCTGCTTGCCGCCCGTGCGTCGCACGTCCTTGCGCACCTGGTCGAGGTAGCGGAAGTAGTCCTTGCGCTCCTCGTTCAGTTCGACGGCGCGCTTGCCGCCGCCACCGCGAACGCCGGCCATCATGCCCGCCATCGACATGATCATCATCATCGGGAACATCATCGACATGGGGTTGGCGAGCATATTGCGGCCCATGGTCGCCATCATCGCGATCATGCCGATCACCGCGACGATCATGACTACCGGCATGATCTTCATCATCAACGGCGCGGGCAGCGCGCGCGGCACTTCGGGTGGCGCGGTGAGTGCCACCTCGCCACCCGGCGCGCGCGGCGGCGCGATCCGTGGGCGACGGACGAATCCTTCGGTAGCCATGGTTCCTTTCGATTACGGCTCGAGGTCGAGCTCGGCCCGTTTTCGTCGGTAGGGGTAGGCCAGGCCGAGCCCGATGAGCAGGCCGCCGAGTACCGCGGTCGTGCCGATCACGGCGATGCGGCGCGCGCGGGGGTCGGGGCCGGGCGGCAGCACCGGGGCGGCGACCAGGTGCGGCACCTCGGCGCCCTCGGCGACGGGCTGGTCGGGCAGCTGCGCGGTGAGGGCGGCCAGCGGGTCGATCAGGCCGTGGCCGATGCCGTCGTCGCGGCCGTTGCCCGGTCCGTGCGCGGTGCGGGTGATGCGGTCCATCACCTGTTGCGCGGTGAGTTCGGGGAAACGCGAACGAACAAGGGCGGCAAGGCCTGCCACGTAGGGAGCCGCGAAACTGGTGCCTTCGATGGGCCGGACGCCCTCGGTGGTCTGCACGCCGTTGACCAGCCCGGTACCGCCGGGTTTGCTGTCGAGGGAGACGATGTTGCGCCCGATCGCGGCGACGCCCACCCACGGTCCGCGCAGCGACAGCTCCGACGGGCCGCCGTCGGCGTCCACCGAGCCGACCGTCAGCACGTAGGGCGCGAACCAGGCGGGGCTGGCGACGGTGCTCACCGACGACCACCCCGAGGACTTGTTCTGCTCCTTGCACGCCCCGTCGGTCTGGACGTTGCCCGCCGCCGCCACGACGACGACATTGCGGTCGTAGGCGTACTTCACCGCGGCACCCAACGAGGCGTCGGCGGTATCGGAACCCGCTGGGCTGCAAGCCACTTCGGAGATATTGATGACCGTGGCACCCATGTCGACGGCGCGGACGACCGCGGCGGCGAGGGTGAGCACACTGCCGTAGCCGTCGTTGCTGATCTCGCCGGGGTCCTGACCGCCCTGTTTGTTCACCGGTTCGAAGGCGAGGCTGAGCTGACGGATGGACAGGATCTGGGCATCGGGGGCCACCCCGACGAAAGCGTCGTCGGGGCTGGGCTTGGCGGCGATGATGCCCGCGACGAGGGTGCCGTGCCCGTCGCAGTCCTCGGTGCCGTCGGAGCCGGCGACGTAGTCACCGCCCGGCTGGAGGTCGGGTAGTCGCGGATGCCGTTGCACGCCGGTGTCGATCACCGCCACCTTCTGTCCCGCGCCACGGCTGAACTTCCAGGCCGAAGGCAGGTTGAGCACCTGCTGGGAGATCGGTGGTTCCGACGGCGGCGACCCGGTGAGCAGCGGTTCGCTGCACAGCGCCGAGGGTTCGGTTGGTTCCAGCGGCGCCGGGCGCCCACTGAGCCCCGCGGCCGCACCGAGCGCGCCCGCGTCGATCTGTGGCGGCGAAACGGCCTGCGCAGGCGAAGCGAAGCTCAGGCTCGCACCGAGAACCAAGGTGGCACACCCGAATCGGAGCGCCCGGCGACCGGAGCCGGTCATATGTTCCTGGCCATGGAGTACACCCCCATGATCCACAGGACGAGCGGAATCAGCGCGATGATGAGGATGTACTCGAAGATCTCGATGGCGCGCCTGGTCACCGGCGACACCTCGATCGTCGGCCCGATCACACCGAAGCCGACGGTGCCCGCCGCGAAGGCGAGCAGCCCGATGGCGAACAGCTCGATATTGTCGCCGCTCAGCCCGATTCCCACGATCAGCGCGACGAACGCGAGGCAACCACCCGCGATCAGGGTGGCCGCCTGGACCAGGTCGGCGAAGGAGCGACCGCGCAGGCACAGGATGATCGCGGTGGCGATCGCCAGCACGATGCCCTGCCAGCGGGCCGAACCGAGCGGGTCGGCGGCACCGAACGCACCGAGGGCGGCCGTCGCGGCGCAGGCGATGATGAGCCCGGACTGGTACTGATTGGCCGCGCGCGCCCTTTCGCCGAGGCCTGCGGCCGACGGCAGCGCGGTGGCACCGATGGCACCGATGCCCTCGATGGTCGGGCGCGGTTCGTGGTCGGCCGGGTCGATCGCGGCGCCCGCGGTCGGCACCGGCGGCACCGGAAGCCTGCCGAGCAGCGCGGCCATGCGCGGTGCCATCGACAGGATCGCGATGCCCGCGAACAACAGTGCGGCCGAGAGTTTGGGCAGGCCGGGATGCCAGATCAGATACACACCGCCCGCGACACACGCGACGATGCCCAGTGACGCCGCCGCCGTGAACAGGGTGAGCCCGCTCCCGGTGACCCGGTGGCCGACGACGGCGGCGACGATCGTCACGGCCGCGCCGAGCAGCAGATGTGGTCCGCCGAGGGTGCCGGGCACGAAAAGCGCCGCGCCACCGAACAACAGCAGCAACGCGTCGAGCGACAGCCAGTCGGCGGTGAGCCGGTCCTCGTACTTGCGCGCGGCGATCCCCGCCACGGCGAGCGCGAGTACACCGAACCCGGTGAGCCCGAAGGCCGGGGCGAGCGGATCGCCCTCGCCGCGCGAGATCACCAGCATCACCAGCGCGGTGAGCACGGTGAGGGTGGACGCGACCAGGCCGAGCCAGCGGGCCGACACACCGGTCCAGCCCCGGAACTCCTCGGTGGTCAGGCGCGAGACCGCGTCGATCACGTCGTCGAACAGCGCAGGGGCTTCCTTGGCCGAAACCGACCGGAGCACAAGCAGTTCGCCGTCGTAGACATCGGCTTCGGTGAGCGTGCGGCTCGGTGGGATGGCGTCGCGGCCGATCCGGGCGAGGGTCCAGTGCTTGGCGCGTAAGGCGCCGGGTTCGTCCTCGGAATCGGTGGGGTCGGGGTTGCGCGACTCGATCAGTTCGACGAGATCGCCGATGAACCCTGCGATCGGAACCGTCACGGGTAGACCGACGTCCACCTGAGTGTTGCCACCGATCACCGATACCCGGCACAGATCCGGCTCGAGTGAACGCTGATTCGCCGCTGGTGCGTCAATCACGGTTCGCACCCGCCGACCACGAGTTGCCGTTCACCCGTTCGATCCCGAAACACCGCACGCGGCGGAACACCCCCTGAGTGAACAACTCTGACACCAGCCAAGAACTCTCACACGTAGAAGACAGTTTGCGTTGCAACCTCTCGGCAGCTGAACCTAATGTAACGGACAGACCAGACCCCCGCGATCGGTAGTCTGGGTAATAAGTGAACAGCGCAGAAACCACACACCAAGACTTCGGGGACTCGACAGAAATGACCGGCAATCGCCAAGCTCAGCGTGCCTTCGACGCCGGAATCCTGTCGTTGGGTCTGTCCATCGAGGGACAGGAATCCGAGCGCGATCTGGAATACGCGAAACTCGCGTTCCAGCGCGCGACCGAGTGGGATCCGACGATGTGTGACGCCTGGCTCGGCCGTGCCGCCGCCGGCGAGGTGACCAAGGACGTCCTGTTCAACCTGTACAAGACCGCGGGCACCAGTCTGTACCGCGAGCAGCGCCGGCTCGGGCTGCCGCCGCGCGCGCTGGCGGGCCGCTTCCTGCCCGGCCTCTACATCGACTATCCGCTGGCGAGTTACACCGAGGTCGCGCTGGCCTGGGCCGCGCATCTGATCGCGGAGAAGGAGTACGACGAGGCCGAGCGCACGCTCGACGACCTCGCCGCCCATCGCGCCACGCTGCTCTCGGACCCGGACCCCGATGTCGACAACCGGATCAGCGCCTACATCCGTGGCGTACTGCACTACAACACTCAGCGCTGGCCCGACGTGATGACGGTGCTCGCCGGTTCGGCCGAGTGGGACGACCCGTATCTGGCGGCGGGCGCGCACGTGATGGTCGGCACCGCGTGTGCGCAGCTCGGGCTGTTCGGTGAGGCCATCCGCCGCATGGAGGCCGCCGAGCGGGGGCCGATCCCGATGGCCCGCTCCACCGCCATGTTCTGCCGCGGGCTGTGCCTGCGTGAGACCGGCAGCGAGGACGAGGCGCAGGCGCTGTTCGAGAAGGTGTATTCGCAGGCACCGGATTTCAGCGCCAATACCGCCGCGATGCGCGACCGCACCTACCGGATCACCGTCACCACCCGCGAGTCCATCGATGCCCGCACCGACAAGTGGGATCCCGCGACCGCGCCGTCGCTGCAGGCGATCGAACAGGCCGAGACCGAGGACCGGGCCAAGCGGGTGCTCGCCGAGGCGCGCGCCGAACTCGACAACCAGATCGGCCTCGTCTCGGTGAAAACCCAGGTGGCCAAGTTGCAGTCGTCGGCGCAGCTGGCCAAGATCCGGGCCGAGAAGGGCCTCGCCTCGGCGGCCCGCGGTCAGCACCTGGCCTTCACCGGCCCGCCGGGAACGGGTAAGACGACCATCGCCCGCGTGGTCGCCAAGATCTACTGCGGTGTCGGCCTGTTGAAGACCGACAAAGTGGTCGAGGCCAAACGTGTGGACTTCGTGAGCCAGAACCTCGGCGGTACCGCCATCAAGACCGAGAAGCTGATCGACACGGCTATGGACGGTGTGCTGTTCATCGACGAGGCCTACACGCTGATCCAGACCGGCCTGTCCGGCGGTGACGCCTTCGGCCGCGAAGCCGTCGACACCCTGCTGGCCAGGATGGAGAACGACCGCGACCGCCTGGTGGTGATCATCGCCGGGTACGACGGTGAGATCGACCGGCTGCTGGCCGCCAACGACGGCCTGGCATCACGGTTCTCCAAGCGCCTGCAGTTCCCGTCCTACACGCCCGAAGAGCTCGGCCAGATCGGGCAGGTGATCGCGAAGAAGCGCGACTCGCAACTCTCCGACGACGCCGCCGCGCTGCTCGTCGAGGCCTGCGCGCACCTCTACGCCCAGGAGAGCACCGACCAGAGCGGGCAGCCGCGCCGCGGCGTCGACCTCGCCGGTAACGGCCGCTTCATCCGCAACGTCATCGAGGCGGCCGAGGAGGAGCGCGAGTTCCGGCTGGCCAACGACGATTCGATCGACCTGTCGGCGGTGGACGAGTCGGTGCTCATGCGCATCGAGGAACCGGATATGCGCACCGCGCTCACCAGCCTGCTGAGCACGCTGAATGTGAATTGGCCTGCCTGACAGACGAAACGAGGGCCGGACGCGACAGGCGTCCGGCCCTTTCTCGTTTCAGCGTCCCGACGGTAACGAGTCGTAGGACGCCAGCGCTTCGGTGGGCGAGAGCGTCGGGCCCGGAACCAGCTGGCCGATGACCGACCACGGCGCGAGCCGAGGGTTGCTGCCCAGGCCGATCGCGGTCGCCACCGCTGCATCGGGTACGCCGTAGCGCACACCGTTGTCGCCGACGTAGAACAGGCTCCCCCGCCGCGGGCTGCCCGGTTCCATGCCCGTCACCTGAATGAATTCGCCGGTGCCCGGCGGCACGTAGACCCCGTCGACCCGGTCGCCGGTGCCGTCGCCGGTCGACAGTTCCACGACCTTGGCCGATTCCGGGATGGGCAGGCGGGTGCCTGCCAGCAGCGAGACAACCGCGCGTTCGTTGGGGCCGTCACCCGCCTCCGACTTGCGTTGCGCCGGACTCGTTCCCGGTGTCTTGGTCCAGGAGACACACGCGACGGGCGCGTCCTCGGCGGCCAGGATCTCCGGTGTCTGCTCCGGGAAGTCGTCGACGGGCAGCGTGCGCACCACGGCGACCTCGTGGAGCACATCCGGCGGCAGGGTCGGAATCTCGCTCAACCCATGGGAATCGGCATTGCGGATGACCCGCGCGGTGAACGGGCTCACCGGCTGCACACCGTCGGCCAGCACCACATACGTCTCGGCCTTCGCCGTACGGTCGGAACTGGCCACCTCGACCACACCGCCCACCGGGATCTTGGACAGCGGGCCGGGGCCAGGCTGACCCGCGTTCGGGATGACCGGCGGCGCGAGCGGGGGCACTTCGGCGGTCGCGCCGAGCAGGCCGGGACCGATCGGGCGTGGCCGATGCGCGGACAGCCCCAGCGAGCGCGCCAGCACCTTGTCGTCCGGGTCGACCGCGGCGTGTTTACCGTCGTAGACGAGGTAGTTCTTGTTCTCGTGGCGCACGAACAGGGCGGCGGCGGGGTCGGCGGTGCGGATGCGCTCGCCCAGTTCCGGTTTGCCCGCGACGACGGCGGTTGTCGCCCCGCTCGCCGATGCCGCACTGCCGCCCTGGGACAGCTGGATGGTCTCGCACAGCGACCAGGTGGAGCTGTCGCCCTGACCGGAGCCCGGCAGCGCGCTCGGCGCACCGGGGATGCCGAGCAGCGGACCGCGCGGCAGATCGTTGAGCTTGCTGTCCTTCACCGCGTGTGGTTCGGCGTTGCTCTGGGTGATGAGCCGCGCGGAGGCCAGGTTGAGCACCGGGTGCAGCACCTTGTCGCCTTCGGCGGTATGGCGGACCACGTACAGGGCACCGGAATCCTTGCCCGACACGATCAGGTTGTCACCGATCGCGCCCTGTGGTCGCAGGAATCCCAGGATCGCCGCACCGGCGACGACCAGCAGGCCGAGCGCCGCCCCCACCCAGAGTGAGCGAACCTGCGAACGCATCGGATCGTGCAGCATCCGGACGTCTCGGCGCACCAGCGCGTGATCGAGACGACGCAGCAGGAAGCGGTAGCCGTTGACCTGGGCGCGGGTTGTGAGCTGTGCCGGCACTCGGCCCCTCCATCGAGCTATCCATCACCATCTCAGCCGACACGGTACCTTAAATCCGACATTGCCCTGAACCAACTTTCGAACGCACGCCGAGCTGGGACAACGATGGGGAACGACACGATGAACGGCCGGAGAACCGGCGCCGCAACCCTACCCGAGCGGGAACGGGATCAGGCCGGGGAGCAGGACCCAGCGCAGCGAAAGCCGTTGTCGCCGTACGACACTCTGCGCGATCCCGAGTTCTGGTTGTTCCGGATCTTCCCGCTGCGGGCGGTGGTCGGTGTCGTGCTGGTCGCCGCGGCGGTGGCCTGGGTGGTGCTGGCGCTTTCGGACTCGGTGTGGGGTTCGGTCGGCGCGGGTGCGCTGATCGTGCTCATCGGCCTGGTTCCCGTGCGCGGGACGACGCTGGCCGGCCGGATGGCGGTCGGGTTCGGGCGGCGGCGTGGCCGGGGCGCCACCGAACGACTCGCCCAGGCGCCCGCGTTCGATGTCCCCCTGGCCGACGGCGGCAACTGCGGCGTGCGCTGGGACGGCGACCTGCTGCTGACCATGCTGCGGATCGACCCGCCGCCGGACACGCTGACGCTACTGCGGCACGGTTCGCTCAGCACCGACCAGCTGCTGCCGCTCACCGAGATCGCGCGCTGCCTCGATCAATTCGACATCACCCTCGCGGGTATCGACGTGGTGTCCACGGGCGCGCGCACGGCGGGTACCGGTGTGGCGTCCTATCTCTACGACCGCATCCTCGGCCCGCTGCCCGCCGTCGCGCACCGGACCCTGTGGCTGGTGCTGCGGATGGACCCACTGACCAATGCCGAAGCCGTCGACAAGCGGGGCGGTGGCGCCGAGGGCGCGCTGCGCACCGCGATCATCGCCACGCGGCGGGTGGCGAACCGGCTGGCGGCCCGCGATATCGCCGCCTCCGTGCTCACCTCGTCCGAGATGAACAGCGCGGTGCGGCAACTCACCCACGGTTTCGAGATCGATCAGCTCGAGGAGACGCCGACCGCGCTCACCACGCCGAGCCGCTGCCTGACGCACTACCAGGTGGGCGCCGAACTCATCACGCCGCGCGGGCTGGCCGATATCTGGGCGGTGCCGAGCCTGTCGACCACGCTCACGCTGCGGCTTCGCCCGGGTGCACCGCGCCACGACCAGCGCAGCGATCACGCGGGCACCGTGGTGCTCAACGCGGTGGTGCGCTTCGACACCCTGGTCGAGCCCACCGACATCCCGATCCGGGGTCTGCGCGACATCACCGGTGGGCACCTGCGCACCCTGCTCGACACCCTCCCGGTGGCATCGCTGGGCCGCTGGTCCGACGGCGAGGGCTACCGGGGGACGCTGACCGCCCTCACCGACATCGCGGTGCCGACAGCGGGCTGCGGGCAGCTGATCGGCGCCGATGAACGCGGCCAGGGCATCGCGGTGTCACTCATCGGTGACGGCACCCGCCATCTCGAGGTGATCGGCAATCTCGATCTGGCCCAGCAGGTGATCCTGCGCGCCACCGCGCTCGGTGCGCACGCCATCGTGCACACCGCCCGCCCCGAGGCCTGGCATTCGATGATGGCCAATCTCAACGCACCGCAGGTGCTTTCACTCGCACCACGCTCCGCGGGCGCCAGCTACCACCCGCCCGGCCCGCCGCCGACGCCCGCCGCGCCCTACCCGAGCACGACGGTGCTGGTGTTCGACGGCATCGAACCGACCACCCATGCCGGTGGCGCCACCATCGTCCACGTGCGCGCACCGCACGAGCAGAGCGGTGGGATCGACGCCGACGTCACCCTCATCCAGGATCCCGCCGCGCCCAACCGGATCACGGTCCGCACACCAGCCGCGACAGCGACGGTGAACATGGTGACCACCCCGGAGGAAATGCACTACATCGGCGAATCCCTAGCCGCCCGCTGACAACCCCACAAAACGACGAACGGCCCGACACAAACCGTCGGGCCGTTCGACCGATCTGGCAAGAACATGGGTAACTCACCGGGAACGGGCTAACGCTCCCATCCCCCAAAGTCTTGCCGCGTCAACAACTCCCCCGCACCTGAGTCCGGCCAAAAGACCCGGGGAGGCGGAACAGCTCAGAAGTCGGCGAAGCCGTCGCCGACCTTGCCGTCGGCCTCGATGGCACGACCCAGCGCGTTCTCCACCTTCTTGCCGAGGTTGTCGAGCTTGACGAGGGTGTCGTCGAGCTCGTTGGTGACGTTGGTGTGCGCGGCGTTGAAGTTCTCCACAGCCGACTGACCGTGCAGGCTCTCCCGGAACGCGTTGGCGGCGCCGTTGAGCTCTTCGATCTGGGCCCGCATGTTGGAGCCGTAGTTGTTGAGGTCCGAGACCATTTCGGTGATCTTCGGCGAGTTGTACTGAATCGTCATGATCTGTTCCTTGTCTGTCGTGAACGGCTACTCAGCGCGGAGGGCTACAGGCCCTCTTGGTCGGAGGCGACGATCGTCTGCTTGCCGGAGGTGACGGCCTGCGACAGGCGGTCCAGCTTCTCGTTGAGCCGGGTGACCTCGTCGTGCCATTCGGTGGCGGCGGTCTTGAACTGACCGTGCGCTTCACCCGACCAGCCGGCGGCGACGGCCTGCACGGAGTCGTCGATCTGGTTGATGGAGGTCTTGAGCGTGGAGATCGCGTCCTCCATCCGGCTCACGACATTGTTGATGCCGCCTTCGTCGACACCGTAGTCGCCCGAGCCGCCACCGAGGTTGGTAAGAGACATATTTCAGAACCTTTCATCAGAACTTGTGTGTGCGCGAGGATCCGATCGATCTCGCTGAGCTGGACGCAGACCGACGCTGCGACGCGGAACTACGGCGGCATCCACCTCCCCCCGGGCAGTCCCTCGATCAGCGCCGCGACCGCTTGGGTCACCCGGTGATCGGTACCCGTGGTGAGCGTCGACCAGATCTGTCGATCCGGCGAGATCGTCGGGGCGGCGACGATGCGCCCGCGCCCCGTGTCGTAGACGGCGACAGCACCCGGTGCGCGGGTGGTCGAGCCGTCCTCGTGGCTGTAGGCGACGATTTCCGCGTGCCCCGTGCAGGAGGCGAACGCCGCGCCGAGCACAGTGGCATCGCGCTCGGTGGCATCGAGGGCGTACAGGCCGTCGGCGAATTCCGCGGCTGTCGTCGCACCGTCGAGTCGCCGGGTCAGTTCGTCGGCGGGGGCGCTGAAGCCGCTGAACTGCGCGGGTTCGCGGTGACCGAGCGCAGCCAGGACCGGGCGCGCCAGCTCCTCGGCCGAACCGTCGCACCACACCGAATTCACCTCGAAGGTGTCGTCGGTGCGCACGGCGACGGCATGGGCGCCGCCCCGGCGCACCACGCAGACGCGCTTGGCGCCGTCTTCGGCGTAGACCCGTACGGCCAGCTCACGATCCGGTTGGGCAAGCACGAACAGGGCGTCGGCCAGGCCGGGGTCGACCTCGCCCTCGGCGTCGATGAGGCCGCTGTCGCGCAGGCCCGCGACCGCCTGCTCATGGGCGCGTCGCCACTGTTCGTAGGAGTCCTGTTGCAGGCCGACGCGCAGCGTCAGCGGCAAGGTCTGCACGCCGAGGCGGTCGGCGACGGCGAGCAGGGCGTCGTTGGTCAGGGTTGTCACGACCCACCTCCCGGCTCCGCCCCGCCCTGTTCGGTGCTCGCGGCCCTGGCCGCCTGGCCGTGATCGCCGAGCACCGCGGGCGCGGCGCGGATCTCGCCGTCGAGGCTGAACTCCTCGGTGTGCTCGGGCAGGCTCGCCCGCGGGAACCGCGCGGTGTCCTGGGCCGCGGCCTGACCGACCGGGCCCGGCGCGATCGGCGCGGCCTGCGTGCCCGCGGCGGGCGTAACCACGGGGTTCGGCCGGGCGGTGACCTCGGCGCTGCCGGCCGACTGCGCGTACACCGGCGCGTTGTAGGTGGTCAGCGTGCGCGGAACCGATTGCAGGACAGGAATTCCCGGGATACCACCGAATCCCGGCATGGCACCGGGCTGGGTCGCGGTCGGCTGTGGCGGCACGGCGGCTCGCTCGGCGGCCAGCGCCGTGGCGGGTGCGATCGGCGGCGGATCCTGGTGCTGCCACGCCGACGCCAGTGGCTCGGTGGCCTTCTCGTAGTTCTCCATCACCCGCGAGGCAACGGCCTTGGCGACATCGTGCTCGGCGTCGGTATCGGCGGCGACCGCCTTGATCGGCGCACCTAGCATCCCGCTCACCGACTCGAGGGTGCGCTGCACCTGCTGGATGGCCTCGATGTCGGCGGTGTTGGGCATCGCCAACCGGGCCACCTCGTAGGCGGCGACCTGCGCCTGGAATTTCGCGGCGTTCGCGGCGGCGGCCGTCGAGGTCTCGAGCAGCCACTCGCGCAGCGCCGTAACCCGTTGCACCACTTCGTCACTGCGCCCGGACTGCCAGGCGCCGCGCAGGTCGGCGAGCACCTTCTCGTATTCCAGTACGGCCGCGCCGAACGACGCGGCCAGTTGTGTCCACGCGCCGATCGCCTCAGCCATGGGGACAGACCCCGCCCCCGTGGTGAGGTCACGCGCCAGCTGTTCCGGCGGACGCGCCGACCACACCACGCCGGTGAACCCTGGCTGTGGTGGTTCGATCATTGCGGCGGAGTACCTCCGAAGTCCGCCGTGTTGTCGCTTTCCATCCCGCTGAAACGGTTCGCCTGCAGGCGAAGCGTCGCGGCGAGCTTGCGCATCTCCTCGACGCCGGCCTGCGCGCGGGTCAGGTACGACGCGGCCACCTCGTTGGCGGTCTGCGCCGAGCGGCCCGACACCTCATCGGCGCCCGCGGGTGCGACGGTCAGCGCGTGCTCGGCCGCCTGCAGGTCGGCCGCGAGCCGGTCGGCCAGCGAGTCGAGCCCGGACGATGCCTGGCTTGCCGTGGCGACGTCGAACTGCACGCCGTCGTAGATCTCACCTGTCACGTCGGCCATGGTGAACCTCCTGTGTGCGAACGAAAATCTGCGTCATAGCGTCAGTTCCTTGTCGGGCGGCGCTTCCGAGGTCGTGGTGTCGGCCGCGCCGACAACCGGCAGCGAGACACCCTCGATCTGACCGATCACCTCGTCGCCGTGCGAGCCGGTGACCAGCTGACCGCGCACCGCGTCGTCGGTGGACGATTCGCCGTCGCGCGCGAGACCGGCGCCCATGGGCGCGCCCATCGGCATCGCCCCCGTACCGGTCGCCGACGACCCACCCGAGGTGACTGCCGCGGCCGACGTGGTCGAGGCGGCCGCCGCACCCATCGCGCCGGGCAGCGTGCTCAATGCGCCGCCGACCGAGCGGGTGTTGGGGAACGGGCTCAACGGGGTGCTCGCCGCGGCGATCGCGCCGATGGCGCCACCGGCTCCGCCACCGATTCCGCCACTCGCGCCACCACCCGCACCGTCGGATTCAGCACCGTCGACGGTTTCCTTGGCGGCCGTGTTGTCGCCCTCGGTAGTGGTCTTCGGCGCCGACAGCGAGGTATTCGCCGCGGCCAGCTCACCGAGCGACTGCGCGACCGTGGTCGCCGTCGACATCAGCGGGGTGATCATGCTCATCAGCTGCGTTAGCTGCTCGGTCGAGTTCACCCCGGTGGGCGCGTTGGTGATCGGCACCTTCTCGCCCGCCGCGGTCATGCTCGCGCTGTGCCCGACCAGTTCGGTCTTGGTCTTGACGGTGATCGCCAGCGCCTCGGCGGTGGACGAGGCGGCCGAGGCGACCAGGAAGGCCGCGCCGGCGCCCGAGCCCATCAGCAGCGGCGCCATCGCCATGGTCGCCGAGAACTTCGCGATCACCGCCGCCATCAGCCCCGCACCGGTGGCGACGCTGACGGCGCCGTTGGCGAGAACCGCCTTCTCCTGGGTGCTCTGGGCCGCGAGCTTGCCCGCGTCGGTCTGCGCCTCGCTCGCCTTCTGCGCGGCCTCCATCGCCGCGATGCCCTGCCACACCGACATCACGGTCTGGATCGCCGTCGAGCCCAGCGACATCACCGTCTGCATCACGGTGCTCACGTTCGACAGCATTTCCGTGGGGTCGGTCGTGGTTCCCGTGCCGTCGCCGGTGGAGTTGGCGCCGAGCTGACCGGTACCGAACGCGGACGCCAGATCGGTGAGCGGGCGCATCAGCGCGCTCAGATCGATCGTCGGCAGCGGCGGCAGTTCGGGCAGCTGCACGAACTCCGGCACCTGCGGCAGGGCGGGCAGCCCCATCGAGCCGAGGATGTCGTTCACCGGCATGTCGAGCATGGGGGCAAGCGAACTGCCGCGCAGCAGTTCCAGCACGGTCGGATCCAGCGGATCCGCGCCGGGCGGCGGGGTCGCTCCTGGGAAGGTCATGACTGGGTGCGTACCGAACCGATGTCCATGCCCGAGGCGCCGTCGACACCCTCGTAGGTGGCCGCACCCTGGTGCGCGGTCAACGCGGTGCCCGCGTGCACTGCGGCCAGTTCGGCGACCGAGGACAGGTGGTTGGCCTGCGCGAAGGCGTACGAGGCGAGCAGCTCCTGGCCGATCAGCCCGAACACCGGCACGACCGCGGCGACTGTCGCGGCCTGGTCCACCGCCGCGGCCGAGGCGACACCCGACGCCATCGCCGCCGACGCGCTTCCGTAGGCACGCAACGCATCAGGGACAACTTCGAAGTGGCTCATGTCAATCGTCCAATCTCGAAACATCACTTGATGTTTCGTAGTCAACCTTAACCAGCCGAGACGGCGCGCGACGATCGCGCAAGGGTAAACAGTCGATGACTAACCCGTGCTCTCCTCGTTGAACGCGGTGATGAGTTCGCCGCGTTGCGCGAAGGCACGATGCGCGGCGGTGCGCGCGGTGTCGACGAGGGTCTGCTCGAGTTCGGCGGGCGTCAGTTTCGCGATACCCGGTGCGAAACTCAGGCCGACGAGTGCGGCATTCGCGTCGACCTCGACGGTCACCGTTCCATCCGGCGACGTCTCGGTCACCAGGATGGCCTTGGTCGCATCCTGGAGATCGGTGAGCCGGTAGAGCTGTTTCTGTACCCGAGCGATGAGCTCGTCCATCGTTTCGACCATGTCGCCTCCCCAATCCGCTTGCCGCTCAGACCGATCGCAGCCAGCTCTGCGGTTCGGTGTCGTAATCCTGCTCGTCGAGGATCTCCTGGCGGGCCACCTCTTCCTCGGTCGGCAGGCCGGTGAGCGCGAGCATCTCCGGGGACATCCCCGCCGCGCGGAACTGCTCGCGCCGCGCCATGCCCGCCCGGTTGGCCGACTGCTTGCACAGGCGGAGCACCTCGGCGGCCAGCTGCGCCGGGTCGCGGCGCAACTGGTCGGGCTCCAGCCGAAGACCCAGGGGCAGACCATTTTCCGTGGTCCGCACCGAGATCGCTCCCGTCACCGACGTGGAAACGAACTCGGTGGGAAATTCGTCCTGCTGTGCCGACGTCATCGCCTCGCCCCCCTCAGACTCGTTCATCTTTGATGGCCCGCACCACTTCCGCGATGCGCTGATTGATCAGCTCGGTGAAACGCTTCGCATCCGCCGCCACCGCGACCCGCGGCACCTCCTCGGCGATCACATAGCGCCCGTCGTCGACCACGTCGCGCCAGCTCAGCTTGTGCCGGGTGACACCGCGCGGCCCGAACCGCGAGCGGCCCTGGATCACCTCGACCTCGCCTGCGCGCAGCAGCGGCGCGGACTCGAACTGCTTGGCGCGCACCGGAGCCGGGTCGTCGAAGGAATCGTGGACCGACGAGATGGCGTACGAGTAGTCGAGTTGCGCTGCCCTGTCACCGGTTTCGAGCACCAGATCGGCCTCGCGGCCGGGCGCGTTCTCCGGGAGTTCGCGGACCACGTAGTCGGCCAGACCGACCGCGTCGCACTCGGTGACGACGTAACCACCGCTGTCCCAATAGGTGTCGCCCGGTTTCTGGCGGATCACATAGCCCCGGTCACCCCGCCGGCAACCCATGACACGCACCAGTGCGTCGACCTTCATGTCGTCCACGCCGTCGTGGCCGTGGACGATGACCTTGATGTCGGGATCGAGCAGCGCTTCGAGCACGAAGCCGACGAACTCCGGCTCGTTGCGCTGCAACCCCGCGAGCGCGTCGGCCTTCTGCCGGTCCAGTTCATCGGCGTCGAGGGTTCTGGTCCGGCAGAAGAACGGCCACGGCACGAAATCGGAGGTGGCCCACTCCCAGAGGGTGAACATCTCCAGTTCCGTCAGGTTCCACGTGCGGTTCATTGCTCGACGACCGGCCTCACCACGGTCTGCGCCTCGCCGATCGCCTCTTCCAGGTGCTCGACCGAATCCAGGTAGTCGGCCCGCTTGTGGTCCTTCTGCTGACCACCGGCACCGGCGCCCGCGCCACCGCCACCCATGGGTCCACCCATCGGCATGCCCGCTCCGGCACCGGCGGCATTGGCCAGACCGGCCCGGCTTGCCATGGCAGCGAGATCGGTCGTGGCCGTCGCGCGGGGGAACAGTTTCGACGCCTTCTCGAGGTTCTGGCCCTCGACCTTGGCGCCGAGCCCACCCCCGGCACCACCGCCCGCGCCACCGCCGCCCTTGGAACCGGCGAGACCCATCTTCTTGGCCGCTTCGTCCAATGCCGCAGCGCTGGTGGGGATTCCACTCAGCCCGGCCATACTCGCCTGCTGGGCAGCCTGGGACGCGGCCTGCTCGGCAGCGGCGGAGATCTGCTCGCCGATCTGCGAGGCCTGCGAGGCGGCCTGGGAGGCAAGCTGCTGCAAGGCCTGGGAGGCGGTCTCCTGCGCTTGCTGCTGTTGCTGCCGTGCGGCCTGCTGCGCGGCAGCGCGTTCCGCGTCCTTGGCGGCCTGCTCCTGGGCTTTGCGCTGCGCCTCGGACTGCTGCAGCGCCGCGAGCTGTTGCTGGTGTGCGGCGTCCTGCTGGGCTTTCAGCTGTGCGGCCGTCGCCGCGTCGTTGTTCTGCGACCCGCCACCGCCACCCGCGGGATTCCCGGGGCTTCCGGGATTACCGGGATTGGTGGGGTTGCCGGGCGGGTCCGCGGTGACCCTCGCGGTGCCCGCTGGTCCGGGCAGTGCGGGCAGGGCACCGATCGCCGCCGCGTAACCCGGGCGGTACCAGTTGTTGAAGACGGTGCGCGCGTGGTCTTCCCACGTCTTCCGCTCGTGGGCATTGAGTTGCTCGGCCGGTTTGTCCGGCATGTTCGCCTGGGTGGTCTGGGCCCAGTTGTAGGCGTCGAGCAGCAGTTCGCTGACTCGGTACATGGTGCGGGTCAACTCGAGACCCCGCCCGGTGTACCGGTGGACGGCGTCGCGCGCGTCCCCGGCGCCGCGCCCGGTCCAGCGTTCCTTGTTGTCGACCAGAGTCCTGATTCTGGTGTCGTAGTCGCTGAAGCCGCGGCTCATCTGCGAGGCCATCCGGTGCCAGTCCGACGACATGTCCCGCAACCAGCTCGATCGCCGCAACGAGATGCCCAGGTTGTAGAAGTCCGTGTAGTTCAGCGTCGATCCCGGTTCCGCGGTGTGCGAGGCCGACACCGTTTTCAGGCTCTCCTTCGGGGTGTTGGCACCCGACGGAAGGCCGCCGTACTGACCACTCTTGTCCGTATCGGTCTTCTTGTATTCCCCTGGTTCCCGACCGCGTGAGTCGTCGATCCAGGCGGTGTCACGCGGATTGATCTGTCCCAGGTGCTGTTCGGCGTGGACGATGCTGTCGGCCGGATTCCGGGTGGACAGAATATTGCTCAACTCGTCTTTCGACTCCTGGTCCTTGTTCTTGTAGTTGTTCCCGGCGATCAGGAACGACAAGGCCATGTCGTTGAGAACTTGCTTGTGGTCCTTCAAGATGTCGTCGCGGAACTCGCGCCCCAGCGTGTAGAACTCCTGTGTGAGCGCGCGGCCCGAGGTGAGGTGACCGAGGAGGTTCTCGGTTTGACCGGCCCCCGTCGTGTCAGGCGAGATGATTTCACCGACCTTGCCCTCGACCAAGGCGATGATATCGAGCACATCCGCGCAGTATCCGGCGGCTTCGGTCGCCGCGCCGTCCTCGAGCTTGAGCGACCCCGAGTTGCGGTATCCCCGCCAGTCGTCCATCGGTGTGCCCACGAGGTCACACTCCCACTGTCTCGACGGTGCGGTTCCTCATCCGTAGACGCCCCTCCTCATCGCTGGCACACCGGCCGGTCGTGCCCCCGCAAACATGGCAGCCGAGTCTTACAACGCGGCAACACCATTCTTAAATCACGCTAACGATTATAGGGTTACCGGCGCGTATCCGCATCAGGACGAGACGACCGACCGATGTCGCTCGTAGAAATTCTCCGCGAACTCCACCGCGAACACCTCGGGCGCCACCGCCGACGAAGAACGATGCAGCACACCGTCGTCGGCGACGTAGAAGATTGCCCGGCCGACCGCGATCTCACCGGGTTGCACCGGGACGAAAACCATCCAGCCGACGCTGATGCGTTCGGCGTGCAACTCGTCGGGTGGATAGAGCACAGGGTCGGCGGATGTCTCGGTCAGGTGCGCGCGCACCACGTCGATCGCGTCTTCGCGCGGCATCGGCTCGGGTAGGCGAGCGGTGACCCCGGCCATGGTGAGCTGGAAGAAGGCGGCGTCGACATCGAAAAGCTCGGCGTCGCTGAAGACTTCGACGACCGTGTCGCGGGTGACCACGCCGGCTTCGGCCGCCGCGACCAGGGTTTCGACACCCGCGCGCTGGTGCTCGTCGGCACGAACGCCGAGCAGGTCGGTGACGATTCTGGCGACGGTCTCGGAGCTCCAGAAGCCGGGTACGGCCTCGGCGATCCCGTCGGCGGTGGGCGAATCACCGTGGTACCAGCGCCCATTGGTCCACCAGTAGCAGAACGACAACATCCCGCCTGCGGCACGGTGGTTGAGCACCTGCGCTGAAATCCACGACGGCGCACCCGTGTACAGCCCCGTCGGCGGTCCGTCCTCGGCGTAGGCGGCGGCGAGTTCCGGCGAGTTCCATACGCCACCGGAGAGCACGGCGCGATTGCCGGGCAGCAGGTAGAGCGAACTCCCGCTGCGCCGCACCCCTTCGAACCAGTTCAGCGAGGGCAGCGAGCGCGGTCCGAATTCCGAACCGACCGCGACGAAGGCCGCCGACAGCACCGCCCAGCGCGCCACCATCAGCGGCAGGGGTGGCAGGCCCACGTCGGAATCGCTGGCGCGCAGCCCTTTTCGTCGGTCGGCGAGTTCCTGTTCGGCGGCGGCGCGTGGTGCGCGGATCTGTTTGTCGTCGTGCCCCACATATGCCGACAACCAGACCGGCACCGATCGGCGCGGGAACGCCGCCAGGTCGGCGCGATAGGAGTCCTGGGCGAGGAGGTGTTCGTCGGGAAACGGTTCGTCACCGTAGTCGTAGTCGACGTCGATCTCGCCTGCGCGCGACAGACTCAGCACCAGGCGCCACCACGGGCCGTCACCGAGCTCGGCCGACAGCAGCCGGTGCTCCCACACCAGATCGATGATCTCCTGCGGCGGCGTCACCTGCACGGGTTCGATGGTGTCGCCGGAGAACAGGGCGATCGAGGAATGCTCGAGCACCGTGAGAGCGAAGGCCGCGTGCAGGCGCTGCCAGTCCGGTGGGGCGAGCGAAGCCAGATCGCGGGCGACCTGGTGCATGATCTTCCTGGCCCGCTCGGCAGGGTCCTCGGATTCCGGTTCGTCGTCGGCCATGGTGAAACCGACATCGGGCTCGTCCTCGGCGGGCTCGTCCTCGGCGGACGTATCGACTCGGGCGAGTTCGGAGTCCGGTTCGGCCGGAACGGGATTCGGTTCCGCGGGAACAGATTCGGTGGATTCGTCGTGGTCCGGTTCGGTGGTGCGCTCGTCGAGCCGGTCGCCTCCGCTGGTCATGTCGGGCGGAAATCCCCTCATCTGGTTCATCGGTTGATCGGTCAGGTCGCCAGGGGCAGACCGAGCTGTGGCAGCTCGATCAGGCTGTTGCCCCGGCGTTCGTTCCAGGCGTCGTAGGTGAACGAATCCGGTGTCGCCAGGCCGAATCCGTCGCGCAACCCGCCGACGACCATGTCGGCGAGGCGTTGGTAGTCGGCTGACGGCGCGGGCCAGGTCAGTCGGGTCCACCAGTTCTCGTGGTAGCGGTCGCGCGGCTGCCAGCCGAGTTCACGGATCACCGCCGTGCCCTGCCTGCCTGCGCGGAGTTCGGCGGCCAGCCGGTCGTCGTCGACGAGTTCGGCTGTCAGTTCGGCATCGGTCTGCAGGAACTGAGCGAACCTCGACGGGCGTTCCGCGCGGGATTCCACGATCTTCACGATCGCGCCCGCGGGCAGGCGAGCCAGCTCGCCCGCCAGGGATTTCGCGAAATCGTCCCAGGTCACCGGGATTCCTCGGCAGCCAAGGCGTCGGCTTGATCGCCGAGCGCGAGCCAGTTGTTGTCCATCAGCGTCAGCTGCAGGGAACCGTCCACGTCGCGCAGGATCAGGGTATGGTCCTCGCCCGGCCAGCGCACCGCGGACACCTCGCCCGGGATGCGGGTGGTCGGTGGGCCGAACAGTTCGGTCAGCAGTGCCACCCACCGGGCGAAGGTGTCACGCGCCCAGGCGCGACCCTCGTCGTCCTGTGGGACACCCTTGGTGAGCCACAGGGTGATGTCGACGATGCGGCCGTCCTCGGCGAAGACGCGGCCGCTGGTCGGGCCGAAGCCGATATCGAGACGGGCACGGTCCGCGTGCGGGCTCAGCACCCGCCAACCGAAACGGGCAGCCAGGTCGGGCAGCGAATCCATCGGCTGGGCACCACCGAGCCCGCGCAGGCCGGTGGCGATCTCGGTGAGCTGTTCGTCGGTCAGCACCCGACGGCGGTCCTCGCTCATGCCTGCACCTCCCCGGTCATCGGCGCTTCTTCGCCAGCTCGGCGAGCCTGCGCTGCCGGACCAGGTCCGCTTCGCGCGCGTTCGACCCGTCGAGTTGTCCCGCGAACGCCGCCCGCGCAGCCCGGACCAGGTCGTCGGAGGCGTTCGGGTAGGCGCGGGCCACCTGCCACAGCGCGTCCTCGGTCTTCATGTCGAGTCCGGTCTCGGAATGGATGCCGCCACCGCTGAGCACCGAAGCGAGCATCTTGTCGAAGTTCTGCCGAATCTCGGCCTCGGTCGGTTCGGTCTCCCGCACCGCATGCCTCCTCACATCGTCGCGGCCTGAGCATCATCGGGCGAAAATCGTGGTCCGCCGCTGGTCATCGTGCACCACATCACGGATGTAGGCACCGAGGTCCAGCTCCGGTGGCAGCGCCCGATACACCAGCTCACAGACGACAGTATCGCCGATGACGATGGCGAACCGATTCGTCCGCCAGGCGACCGTTCCCCAGTCGACCCGGGCGTCACCCTCGAGCGGGAACGTCCGATCCCCCACCCGCACGGCCAACCCGTCCATCGACCGGTAGAACACCATCTTCACACCGTTCAGCTCACCGTAGACGCCGCTGTCATGCCCTGCCGACTGCCCGGCCTGCAGGGCACCGGTGATCGGGTCGAACAGGGAACGGACGCCGTAGCCGGCGAAGGGACGTACGACCAGGCCGTCGGTCGAGATGGTCCTGGGGTAGTTGCGGGCGGGGTGTCCGTTCGCTGCGGCAGTGGACGGGGGCGCCGACATCGGCATGGGCGGTGGGGCGCCGTAGGTGGGTTCCTGTGTGTGGGCAGGTTGGAACGGAAGTTGGTTCGTCAGCGGAGCGACAGGTGGGTGCCCCGTGCCTGGGTATTGGGCGAGCGGGGGTTGGGTTGTGGGG
>NZ_JACBIU010000026.1:0-74569 GCF_013839555.1 Nocardia sp. GTS18
GTGCGGGTGTGGGTCACCTCGGGGGCGACGGTGACGATGTCGCAGGCGGCGAGGAGGGTGTGGGGGAAGTCGTCACCGAGGTGGGCCAGGCTCGGCATGACGACGGCCGCGGCGGAGGTCGCGGCGACCACGTCGAGCAGGCGGCCGAGCGGATCGGTGGTGCGGTCGCTGAAGGCCACCGTTTTGGTGAAGCGGTAGCCGAGGCGTTCGGCTAGGGATCGGATCTGCGTTTCGTCCCAGGACTGGGCGACACCCGAGATGTCGCGGCGCAGGTATCCGATCGCCGGTGGCTTCATGGGCATGACCGTACCGGCGCGGAGTGTCGCAGTCGTGAACGCGAGCGAACGCGAGTCGAATTCGCAATCCGACCGAGACCCATTCGCGCGCTGATCGAGTGCTACCACGCCTCATTGGAGATCAGCGCGGTGAGCAACTGGCGGATCGCGGCGACCCGTCGCTCGACACCGGGCAGCTGATCGAGGGCGCATTCGGGGTCGGCGGGCGGCCCGAGGTGGGTGCAGCCGCGCGGGCAGTCCTCGATGGCGTCGGCGAGATCGGTGAACGAGGCGATCACGTCGTCGGGCGTGATGTGGGCCAGACCGAACGACCGCACGCCCGGTGTGTCGATCACCCAGCCCCCACCGGGCAGCGGCAGCGCCACCGACTGGGTGGAGGTGTGCTTGCCCTTGCCCACGCCGGATACCTCGCCGACCGCCCGATAGGCGTCGGGCACAAGGCGATTCACCATCGTCGACTTGCCGACCCCGGAATGCCCGATGAGGGCGGTGAGCCGGTCGCGCAAGATCTCGACCACCGGTTCGATGGGGTCGTCGATCCCCGCGTACAGGATCTTCAGGTCCAAACCCTCGAAGGCCGAAGCGAATTCGGACTCGGCCACCAGGTCACGCTTGGTGAGCACCAGGATCGGTTCCAGCCCACCGGCATACGCGGCGACCATGGTCCGTTCCACGAATCCCGTGCGCGGCGGCGGATCGGCCAGGGCGACGACGATGAACAACTGCTCGGCATTGGCGACGACGATCCGCTCGAACGGATCGGTGTCGTCGGCGGTGCGCCGCAACACCGTTCGCCGATCGGCGACCCGGACGATCCGGGCAAGACTGTCGGGCTTGCCGGTGAGATCACCGACGACGCCCACCCGGTCGCCGACGACGATCGGGGTGCGGCCGAGCTCACGGGCCCGCATGGCGACGATGCGCCGGTCGGGGTCACCGTCGAGGACACACCCCCACCGGCCCCGGTCGACCGCGACGACCATGGCGTCCTCGGCGTCGTTGTGCTGCGGCCGGGTCTTGGTACGCGGGCGGGAGGAGGCCTTGCCGGGACGAATCCGCACATCGGATTCGTCGTAGCTGGCCGCGGTGCGTCCTCGGCGACTCAGCGCGCCACTCCTTCACCCGATAACGCCGGCGCGAGCATCTGCTCCCACAGCGCGACGAAAGTCGGCAGGGTCTTGGCGGTGGTGCCGATGTCCTCGATCTCGATACCGGGCACCCGCAGGCCGAGAATCGCACCGGCGGTGGCCATCCGGTGATCGGCGTAGGAATGCCACTGCCCGCCGTGCAGCGGGGCGGGCACGATCTCCAGCCCGTCGGCGGTCTCGGTGACATTGCCGCCGAGCCGGTTGATCTCGGCGGAAAGCGCTGCCAGACGGTCGGTTTCGTGCCCGCGCAGATGGGCGATGCCGCGCAGCACCGACGGCGAATCGGCCAGCGCGGCGAGCGCGGCGACGGTGGGGGTGAGCTCGCCGACGTCGTGCAGGTCGATATCGATGCCGGCCAACCGTTCCGGCCCGCGCACGGTGAGGATCCCGTCGAAGACGCGAGCCTCGGCGCCCATGCGGACCAGGATCTCGCGGATCACGTCACCTGGCTGGGTGGTGCCGCGCGGCCACATCGGCACGCTCACCTCGCCGCCGGTGACCGCGGCCGCCGCCAGGAACGGCGTCGCGTTGGACAGGTCGGGTTCGATCTCCCAGTCGACGGCGCGGATCGGGCCGGGCGCCACCGTCCAGGTCTGCGCGCCGCGCACGTCGCTCGGGGTGGTGACGGCGACATCGGCGCGGCGCAGCATCTCCACTGTCATCTCGATGTGCGGCATCGACGGCAGCACACCACCGCTGTGGTTGACGGTGATGCCCTGCTCGAAACGGGCGGCCGAGAGCAACAGGCCCGACACGAACTGCGAGGACCCGGAGGCGTCGATGGTGACCTCACCGCCGCGCAGGGTCCCGGTGCCGTGCACCACGAACGGCAGCGCGTCACCCTCGATGTCGAGGCCGAGGCTGCGCAGCGCGTCGAGGATGGTCGACAGCGGCCGGTGCCTGGCCTGCTCGTCGCCGAAGAAGGCGACATCGCCGGTGGCCAGGGCGGCGGCGGGCGGCAGGAACCGCATGATGGTTCCCGCGAGGCCGCAGTCCACGGCGGCACTGTGCAGTGGTGCGGGGGTGACCTCGAGGGTTTCGGCGTCGCCGACGATCTCGGTGCCGAGGGCGCGCAGGGCGGCGATCATCAGGTCGGTGTCGCGGCTGCGCAGGGCACCGGTGAGGGTGGACGGCCCATCGGCCAGTGCGGCGAGGATGAGCGCGCGATTGGTGATGGATTTCGAACCGGGCAGGGTCACGGTCGCGTGGACGGGGACCTCGATGTGGGGCGCTGGCCAGAAACTCACCCGCCCATCCTCTCTCATGTGCGGTCCGGACACACGGGTGGCGTAGGAATTCGCGTCGCCGCGTCGGCCGAATTTGTCGGACTCCGGTGCCACCATGGTTCTCATGTGCGGACGATATGCGACTACGACCAACCCCGGTCGCCTGGCGGCCGAGCTCGACGCGGTCGACGAAACCGATCTCGACGACCCCGACGAGACGGTGAGCTACAACGTGGCGCCCACCAGCCAGGTGCTCACCGTGGTCGAACGCCACGAGCACGACCATCCCGACGACGATCCGCGCCTGCGGATCCGCCGGATGCGCTGGGGGCTGATCCCGCACTGGACCAAGGCGGCCGAGCCGGGTGTTCCGGCCAAGGGCAAACCGCTGTTCAACGCCAGGGCCGACAAGATCGTCACGGCACCGTCGTTCCGTGACTCGGCCAAGTCCAAGCGGTGCCTGGTCCCCATGGACGGCTGGTACGAGTGGCTCGTCGGACCCGCTCCGACCGGCAAGGGCAAGGCGGTCAAGAAGCCGTTCTTCATGTCCCATGCCGACGGTTCGCAGATCTACATGGCCGGACTGTGGTCGGTGTGGCGCGACCGGAGCAAGCCCGACGCGCAACCGCTGATGTCGTGCACCATCCTCACCACCGACGCCGTGGGCGAGCTGGCCCGCATCCACGACCGCATGCCCTTACCGATGCCGCGTGAGCACTGGGACGCCTGGCTGGACCCGGACCATCCGGCACCCGCCGAGTTGCTCGGCGGGCCTGCCGCGGACGAGGTGGCGAATATCGTCGCGCGACCGGTGTCCACCTTAGTGAACAACGTGCGCAACAACGGTCCCGAACTGCTGGTTCCCGACGAAGAGGCCGGGCAGACCACACTGTTGTGATCGTGCCCGGCCGCCGGGAACTCAGAGTGGGCAGGGCACCGAATCGGTGGCGATGTTCAGACCGCACTTGATGGCGCCGGTGACCAGGTCGATGATCTCGGTGGCCAGTCCGCCGCCGAGGTTCTCGGTCTTCTCGGCCTGCTCGTTGTTCTCGGCTTCCGGCGCGTTCTTCGGGCTGGTGCCCTGGCCGTTGAGCGGGTAGTCGCCGGGTTCGGTCGGTGCGGACGGCGCCACCGGTGGGATCGCCGCGGCGGGAACGGCGGCCTCCGCGGCGCCGAAGCCGAGTATCAGGGCGAGGGACAGGGTGGCGATCGTCGAGCGAGTGGACATTTTTCGCATCACATCCTCGGGTCGAATCGGTCGTACCGGGCGCGGAATGCGTCGGTAGTGGATTCGGAACGGGACTGTGATCGGATTGCTACGCGGTGATCGGAGCCGTCACCGCGCCTGCTGCTCGCACCAGATCGGCGGGCGCGAGCTCGATCTCCAGGCCCCGTTTACCCGCGCTGCACAGCACCCGATCCCACTCCAGCGCCGAGGCGTCGACGACGGTTGCCAGCCTTTTGCGCTGCCCGAGCGGGGAGACCCCGCCGAGTACATATCCGGTGGTTCGTTCGGCCTTGGTCTTGTCGGCCATGCCGGCCTTCGGCGCACCGAGCGCGGCCGCGGCGGCCTTGAGCGACAACTTGGCGGGTACCGGAAGGACCGCGACGGCCAGCGCGCCGGTGGAGAGCTCGATCACCAAGGTCTTGAACACCTGTGCCGCCACCACACCCAGCGCGTCGCCGAGCGCGTCGACAGCTTCCGCGCCGTAGGAGTCCGCACGCGGGTCGTGGGCGTAGGAGTGGACCTCGTGCGCGATTTTCGCAGCGGTAAGAACCTTGATCGCGGGCGTCGACGCGGCAGCCATGAGCACACCCTAAAACCGGCCGATCGGGAACACAGCCGGGGGAGTGCCTGTTGCACAGCAGTGACACCCCCCGAGACAACGTGAGGAGAGATAGTGACACTGCTGCTCGAGGAGCGTCCCCTCGCGTCGGGGGACGTGCGATTGCCCATCGACACCGTGCTGCCGGTAGATTCGGTGGCTACGGCGATCGAAGGGATTGGTGTGACGAGCGACGATGACGTGGTGCCTACCGAGGCGTCCGGCGCGCAAGTCGACGAAGCCGAGCTGGCGGCCCGGTTCGAGCGCGACGCGCTGCCGATGCTCGACCAGCTCTACGGCGCCGCCCTGCGGATGACCAGGAATCCGGCCGACGCCGAAGACCTGGTGCAGGAGACGTACGTCAAGGCGTTCCAGGGATTCAAGTCCTTCAAAGAGGGCACCAATCTGCGTGCCTGGCTGTACCGGATCCTGACCAACACCTACATCAACTCCTACCGCAAGAAGCAGCGCCAGCCCGCGCAGTACCCGACCGACGAGATCACCGACTGGCAGCTGGCCGCCACCGCCGAGCACAGCTCGACCGGTCTGCGTTCGGCCGAGGTCGAGGCCCTCGACGCCCTGCCCGACGACGAGATCAAGGCCGCGCTGCAGGAGTTGCCGGAGGAGTTCCGGATGGCGGTGTACTACGCCGACGTCGAAGGCTTCCCGTACAAGGAAATCGCCGACATCATGGGCACCCCGATCGGTACCGTGATGTCGCGGCTGCACCGCGGCCGCAAGCAACTCAAAGGTCTGCTCGCCGGGGTGGCGCGCGACCGTGGATTCGACCGTGGGGAACGCCAGGAGGTTTCGAAGTGAGCGACCCCGATATGGAGATGGACTGCACCGCCGTACTCGCGGATGTGTGGCTCATGCTCGACGGTGAATGCGACGAGGCCACCCGCACGCGGTTGCAGGAACACATGGACCACTGCAGCCCCTGCATCGAGGCCTACGGCATCGAGGAGAAGATCAAGGGTCTGCTCAACCGCAAGTGCGGTGGTGAGCACGCACCCGAGGGTCTGCGGGAACGGCTGAAGGTGGAGATCCACCGCTGCATCACCGTCACCAGGGTCGAGTCGACCGAAGGCTGACGGCAGCAAAAAAGGGGCACCCGACGGGTGCCCCTTTTTCGTGTCCCGAGCCTGGCTCAGGCGTTGGGCCGCTTGCCGTGGTTGGCTGCGTTGCCCTTACGGCTGCGCTTCTTACGTCCGCGCTTACCCATAGGTAGCTCCCTTCTCTGGGTCCTCCCCGCCGCAGCGCGGAGCACAATCTGATCGAGAGCCATTGTTTCACGTGTGGTTGGCTGTAGCTTCGGCGGATACGGCCACGGCCGCGAGCGCGGTGGCCGACACGACTACGAACGGGGTGTCATGGTGGAAGAAGTGCGCGCGGAGATGGTCTCCACCGTGCTCGCTGTCGAGGTGGCGGTGGGTGATCACGTGCACGTCGATCAGACCCTTGTGCTGCTCGAGTCCATGAAGATGGAGATCCCGGTGCTCACCGAGGTGGACGGCGAGGTCACCTCGGTCGACGTCTCCCCTGGCCAGGTTCTACAGGCGGGCGACCTGATCGCCACCATCGCGTAAGTCACACGAGAAACGAAGCGGTAGATCCAGCGTGGCAACACTGAGCGAGCTCCTGGCCGAACACACCGACCTTCCCGGCACCGCCGTGGACCATCTGCAACGAGTGGTCGGCGATTGGCAGTTGCTCGCCGATCTGTCGTTCTCGGATCTGCTGCTGTGGGTGGGCGCCGGCCCGGTGGCCGACGGCGCCGACGTGGTGTGCGTGGCCCAGATCCGGCCCACCACGGCGCCGACGGTGCACCTCGACGACAAGGTGGGCACCACCGCGTCGCGGACCGACTTCCCGCAGGTGTTCGACGCGCTGCTCGCCGGGGCCGCCGTGCGCACCGACACCGAGGTGCGGGTGAGCGGCGCCGCGGACGCGAGCCCGGTGCACGCGGTGCGCGAGGCCATTCCGGTGCGCTGCGGGGAGGACGTGATCGCCGTGCTGAGCCGCGACGGCGACCTGCAGCGCTCCCGGGTGCGTTCCACCCTGGAGACGGCCTATGTGTCGGCCGCCGACGACCTGTGCCAGATGATCGCCGACGGCAGCTTCCCCACCCCCGAGGACCGGGCGGCCACCCATTCCAGCCCGCGCGCGGGGGACGGCTTCATCCGGCTCGATACCCAGGGCCAGGTGGTCTACGCCAGCCCGAACGCGCTGTCGGCCTACCACCGGATGGGATTGCAGGCCGACCTGGTCGGGCAGGATCTCGCGGTGACGACGCGCTCGCTCATCACCGACCCCTTCGACGCGCAAGAGGTGGTGGCCGATATCCAGGCCGCGCTCGCGGGCCGTACGGGTCGCCGGATGGAGGTCGAGGCGCGGGGTGCGACGGTGTTGCTGCGCACCCTGGTGATGCGGCCGGGCGGGCAGCTGGCCGGGCCCGCGGTGCTGGTGCGCGATGTCACCGAGGTGAAGCGCCGCGACCGCGCCCTGCTCAGCAAGGACGCGACCATCCGTGAGATCCACCACCGGGTGAAGAACAATCTGCAGACCGTCGCGGCGCTGCTGCGGCTGCAGGCGCGTCGCACCGAGAATCCGGAAGCCCAAGTGGCACTGACGGAATCGGTGCGCCGGGTCACCTCGATCGCGTCGGTGCACGAGATGCTGTCGATGTCGGTGGACGAGGAAGTCGACCTCGACGAGGTCGTCGACCGGCTGCTGCCGATCATGGCCGACGTGGCCACCGTGCACACCGCGCGCATCAAGGTGCGCCGCGCGGGTTCGCTCGGTGTGTTCTCGGCCGAGCGGGCGACCCCGCTGGTGATGGTGCTGACCGAACTGGTGCAGAACGCCATCGAGCACGCCTTCGACGCGGGGCAGAACGGTACCGTGACGATTCGTTCGGAGCGTTCGGCGCGCTGGCTCGACGTGATCATCAGCGACGACGGTCGTGGCCTGCCCACCGGCTTCAGCCTGGAGAGTTCCGACCGCCTCGGCCTGCAGATCGTGCGGACTCTCGTGACTTCGGAACTGGGCGGTTCGATCGGGTTGCACCCCGGTGCCGATGTCGGTACCGACGCGGTGCTGCGGGTTCCGCTCGGCCGCCGTTCCGCACGATAGAGCTTCGAAAACTGTTGCAGGGCAACAATAAACCCGGCACCCATGGGTGCCGGGTTCTCACATGCGTTACCGGACCGGGGCTGCTGGCCCGGTAACGCCCGTCTTGTCTACCTAGACGGAGGTACGCGTACGGGTGCGCGCGTTGCGCCGCTTGAGCGCGCGACGCTCGTCTTCGCTCATTCCGCCCCACACGCCGGCGTCCTGGCCCGACTTCAGGGCCCACGACAGGCAATCGGCGGTGACGGGGCAGCGGGCGCAGACCAGCTTGGCATCGGCAATCTGCGCGAGCGCAGGACCGCTGTTACCCACCGGGAAGAACAGCTCGGGGTCCTCGTCGCGACAGATGGCCTTGTGGCGCCAGTCCATTCCTCTGCTCCTTTGCGCGGGCGCCACAAAGGGCACCTCTGGTTAGTGGATCGTTCACTTGTGCGACTCGAATGTTTCCGCACGGTTGCTTGTGAATGCTTTCACGATCACCGTAGATGTCAATAGGTCTGCGGCGCACCGTGGGGGAGATCACGCTCTAGGCTGCCCACATGGGGCACCTGCCCGGTCCTTTGTACTCGCGTCTCCAGGTTTTCGCAGCGCAACCCGGAGATTTTTTCGAGAGTTCCTTGCTCAGACGGGCTTCGGAGCTACCACATCGAGCACGCTCGGCACTGATGTGAAATGCACCATCTTGCGTTTTCCGATGAAGTCGCCATCGATTTGCAGGCCGATCTCACCGGGCGAATCGATGCGAACCGAATCGACATCGTCGATCCGAAACAGTGCGTCCGCCTTAGGGTTTCCATTCTCGCTCAGCAACTGCCGGGCGAGCAACAGGGTGCGCGTCACACTCATCGTCCCCATCGCGAACACCCCGAGTCCCGTTTCGAAGGTCGTACCGGGATTCGTGCGAACCGGACGATCCTCCAGATAGGTCCACGGGCTCGAATTCGTGACGAAGGCGTAATACACCGACTCCACCGGATCGTGTCCCGGAACGGTAACGGTGACGCTCGGTTCATGCCTGCGCGCGCGGAAGAACTGCCGAACCGTCGTCCGCAGATAGCGCGCCGGAGTGGCCTTGCGACCTTTGGCGCGGGCCGCGTCGATCGCCTCGCACACATCCGCGTCGAGGCCCACTCCGGCGCTGAATGTGAACCACCGGTCATCGGCGAGACCGAGCCCGATCCGGCGGTCCGCGTCGCGGCCGAGCAGATCGATGAGCTGGTTGGTAGCTGTCACCGGATCGGGAGAGATGCCGAGGGCGCGGGCGAACACATTGGCCGAGCCGCCGGGGATCACCCCGAGGCGGGGCCGCCACACCTGATCGTCTTCCACCTGAGGCAGGGGCAGGAAGCCGTTGATGGTCTCGTTGACCGTCCCGTCGCCACCGTGCACGACGATCAGGTCCATCTCCTGGGTCGATGCCCACTGCGCCAGTTCGGCCGCGTGACCGCGATGCTGGGTGTGCGCAACGGTCAGCTGCGTCCGGCTCTCCAGGGCATGCGCGAGCAGGTCCCTGGTGGCCGGCGTGGTCGAGGTGGCATTCGGATTAACGATGAGCAGCGTCCGCACTGGGTCGAGGGTAATGCGAGTGCCCGGATGCCGGTTCCCGCCCGGCCGACGGCACCCGACGACGCGTCGTCGTAGGCTTGGCGCCGTGACGGAGCACGACATGACCACAGGCGACCAGCACGACGACGGCGCGCAGGCCGAGAGCGGTATCCCGACGACGGTGCGGGTGGCCGGTGCGATCGTCACCCTCGAGGGTCTTGCCGGTGTCGGCACCGCGGTCGTGCTGATCGTGCGGGCGCTGACCGGCCACGACCAGTCGGTGGCCAGCGGGGTCGGCACGGCCATGTGGTTCATCGCGCTGTTCGGTGGGGTGCTCGCGGCCGGGATCGCGTTGCTGCGCGGCAAGCGCTGGGGCCGGGCCATCGCGGTCATCGCGCAGATCCTGTTGCTGCCGGTCGCCTGGTCGTTGCTGACCGACTCGCATCAGCCGCTGTACGGCACCCTGCTCGCCATCGTCGCGCTCGGCGGCCTGGCCGCCCTGTTCGCACCCGCGTCGAGCCGGTGGATGGCGCAGGACTACGGCGAGCTGCCCGAAGAGCGTTAGCCGGTCCTCGCGCGCAGCGCCTGGCGGCACAGGTGGTCGGCGGCGCGAGTCGTTTCCGGTTGCCGGTAATTCTTCGTGAGCGCGAGCACTTGAGCGCAGGCGGTGTCGAGGTCGACGAGATGACCCACCGAGACGAACAGTGGTTTCACACCGTCCCTTGTGCGCAGTGCGCGGCCGACGATCTCGCCGTCGATCGTCACCGCACTGCTGTCACCGCGTCGCGGCCCGGGTTCGCCGTATTCGCCCCACACCGATTTGGCGACACCGATCGTCGGAATTCCCGTCAGCAATCCGACATGACAGGCGAGGCCGAATCGGCGCGGATGTGCCCGGCCCTGCGCATCGCACACGAGCAGATCCGGTGTGCGCGTGAGTTTTTCGAGTGCGGCGACGGTGGCGGGGAGTTCCCGGAAAGCGAGCAGGCCCGGCACGTAGGGAAATGTCGAAACACCGTATGCCACCGCCGTTTCCACGGTCTCCAGGGTTTGCGCGTCGAGAATTACCGCCGCCGTGGCAACGGTCCCGTCCTCGGCGTAGGCGGAATCGATTCCGGCCACTGTCGAGAATTGCGGTGGCACAGGGTTTTCGGCGCGAACCAGCGGGCGTAGCCGATCTTGCAGTGCGACGGCGTCCTCGGGTGTGGCGGGCCAATCGTGCGGTAGAGCTATGCGCATCCGATATCACCGCACCGACGCGGCGAGCGCGGACAGTTCCTTTCCCGCGAGCCGATACCCGATCCATTCGTCTTGCGCTGTGGCACCGAGGGATCGGTAGAACTCGATCGACGGTGTGTTCCAGGTGAGCACCGACCACGACACCCGGCTGTAGCCGTGCGTGACCGCCTCGGCGGCCAAGGCCGCGACCAGGGCGCGACCGAGCCCCGTGCCGCGCGCTTCGGGACGCACGTAGAGGTCCTCGAGGTAGATGCCGTGCACGCCGTCCCAGGTGGAGTAGTTCAGGAACCAGATCGCGCACCCGACCACCTCGCCGTCGTGCTCGGCGACGTGGGCGAACACGGCGGGCGACGGCCCGAACAGGGCCGCGCTCAGCTGCGCCTCGGTGAGTGTGCACGCCTGGGGAGCCTTCTCGTACTCGGCGAGATCGTGCACGAGCCCGACCATCGCGGGCACGTCGGTTGCGGTGGCGCGACGCACGCTCAACGGAGGTCTCCTTCGGTGCGGTGAGTCAGGTTGTGGGCCCAGATCGTATGCGCCCCATGGTCGTAACCGAGAACGCTCACCGCGCCGGTCGACATCGCGAACCGCCGCCCCTCGCGCACCGCGAACTCGCCCCAGCGGGCGATCAGCACGCGGGAGAAGTGTCCGTGCCCCACCAGCACCACATCGCGGTCGGCCAGGACCGGCTCGGCGCGGTCGAGGACGTGGTCGGCGCGGGCGCTCACCTGCTCGGCCGTCTCACCGCCGGGCACCGGGTGAGTCCACACGGTCCAGCCGGGGACGGTTTCGCGGATCTCGGCGGTGGTGATGCCCTCGTAGTCGCCGTAATCCCATTCGACCAGTTCGTCGTCGACGTGGATATCGGCGAGCCCGGCCAGTTCGGCGGTCTGGCGCGCACGCCGGCGGGGGCTGGTGAAGACGAGCGGATCACGCAGGTCGAGGGACTTCACGACCAGCCCGGCCGCGCGGGCCTGCGCCTCGCCGAGCTCGGTCAACGGCAGATCGGTGTGGCTGGTGTGCTTCCGTTGCGCGGACCACGTGGTTTCACCGTGGCGGAGCAGGACCAAACGGGCGTCGGATGCGGACATGGCTCCATCATGACAGCCCGGCGGGCTCAGCCGAGTGCGTAGAGCCTGCCACCGCGTCGTTCGAAGACGGTGTCGCCGAGCACCGCCGTGCTGATCGGGTCGCCGCGGTAACCGCTGCGCTGCACCGCGATCCGGGCAACGGTCGTTCCGGTGGCGAAATCCACCGCGAGCATGCCGTCGGTGACGGGGACCAGCAGTTTGCCCGCCATCGACGCCGGGGCACCGAGCACGTCGCGCACCGTCCAGGTGGGCTGTAATGTGGCGGCGCTCAAGGCGATCAAGGTCTTCCCGGTGAACACGTAGATCGCCGAGCCGAGCCGGGTCACGGTGGTGCGGTCGGTCCACGGTTCGGCCAGCGCGGCGGAGGACACCTCGTTGCCGGTGCCGTCGTGCACGGCGATGCGGGCCGGTTGCGCGAGTCCTGTCGCGGTGGCCGGAGTCGGCGGATAGTAGACGGCGATCTTGGCATCCGACACCGCGATCACCCGCACCTCGGCGGCGTCGGCACCCGGTGCCGTGAGCAGGCGCGAGCCGTGCTCCTCGGGTGCGGTGGCCTCCTTCGGCGACGGGGCGAGCACCGTCAGCCGGGCGCCCGGATCGTCCGGGCACCGTTCGATCACCGCCAGCCGCGACGAACTCGACGCGGCAGACCGGAGCTCACATCCGTTGCGTGGCTGGGTATTCGGGTTCACGGGCGCGTCCACGTAGCCGTACTCGAGCGTGCGGACCAGATCCGAACGCCACATCTCCAGCCGGTCGGCACCGAGGGCGAGCAGATAGGTGCCGTCGCCGGAAAGCCGGATCGCGTCGTCCATGTAGCTGCTGCGAGCGATGCTGCGGCCACCGGTGTCCGCGTCGAGCATGGTGGTCTGGCTGCAACCACGCTGATCGCGGTAGGTCGCGATCACCGAACCCCACTGCGCCTCCACCCCGCACAACGGCATGTCCCGCCGGTACCACCACCGCTGCTCACCGGTCACCGGATCGCGCCCGCTCACCGTGCCTTCGTCGCCGGTGACAACCACATTCCCGGCCACGAGCGCCCGCGAACTCGCCGAGTCCGCCGCGTGCCACCGTTCGCGCAGCGTGCCCGGCAACTGCGTCGCGGCCACCACGGTCGGTGCGGGGGAGTCGGCGGTGACGGAATCGGTGCCGGTGGCGTCGGCACGCGCCCAGACGACGGCCGCCGCGACCAGGCAGACAACGGCGATCGTTACGGCGGCGATGACATCGGCACGGGTACGCCGCTCCGGAACAACCACGCCAGCGACCCTAGCTCATCCGCCTCCCCGGGGATTTGGGCCAGGCTCAGGTGCGGTGAACTTTGCGTCGGCGGCCAGACGATTCGGTGTGTCGCGGTAGCCCGTACCCGGTGAGTTACCCATGTGCTGGACTGCTGCTCCGGGGATTTCGGCCAGATTCAGGTGCGGTGAGGGTTGCGTCGGCGGCCAGACGGGGTAGCAGGTCACCCTAGCCCGTCCCCGGTGAGTTACCCATGTGCTTGCCTGCTGAAGGTAGTGGGCACTTATGCCGGGTCAGTACGCGAACGGCCCGCCATCTGGTGATGGCGGGCCGTTTCGGGTGGTGCTTGGTGCGGTCAGGCGTCGACGGTTACCTGCGTATCGGCGCTGGTGTCCGCGGGCTTGCGGCGACGGCGGCGGCGAGCGGGCTTGGGCTCGGCGTCGGAATCGGTCGCGTCGGCGGGGGTCGAATCGGCCGGAGCCGACTCGGTGGTGGCCGAATCGGTCGGTGCCGACTCGGAGACCGCCGAATCAGTGGCAGCCGACTCGGTGGTCGCGTCGGTGCCCTCGGCGGGCTTGCGGCGGCGACGGCGGCGGCGGGCGGGCTTGTCGCCTTCGGTGATGTCGCTCGCGTCCGACGATTCCTCGGTGGTGGTCTCCGAAGCGGTCGTCTCGGCGGACTCGGCCTTGCCGCCACGGGTGCGGCGGCGGCTGCGCGTGGTCTTGGGGCGCTCGGTGCGCTCCACGACGACCGCGTCCTCGTCGCGCTCCGGCTTCGGCTTGCGGACCACACCGGTGATGCCCTCGGGGATGCCGAGGTCGGAATACAGGTGCGGCGAGCGCGAGTACGTCTCGGCGGGATCGGCCATGTTCAGGCCGAGCGCCTTGTTGATCGACTCCCAGCGGTGCAGCTCGTCCCAGTCGATCAGGGTGATCGCCACGCCGGTGCGACCCGCGCGACCGGTGCGCCCGATGCGGTGGACGTAGGTCTTCTCGTCCTCGGGGCACTGGTAGTTGATGACGTGGGTGACGTCGTCGATGTCGATACCGCGCGCGGCGACATCGGTGGCGACCAGCACATCGATGGTGCCGTTGCGGAACTTGTTGAGCGCCTTCTCCCGGGCCACCTGGTTCAGGTCGCCGTGCACGGCGCCGACAGCGAACCCGCGCTCGGCCAGATCGTCGGCCACCTTCTGCGCGGTGCGCTTGGTGCGGGTGAAGATCATCGTCGCGCCACGGGACTCGGCCTGCAGCACGCGGGCGACCAGTTCGGCCTTGTCCATCGCGTGCGCGCGGTAGACGAACTGCTTGGTGCGGTCGTGCACCGCGGAATCGTTGGCCAGCTCGGCGCGGATGTGCGTCGGCTTGGTCAGGAAGGTGCGGGCGAGAGTGATGATCGGCCCGGGCATGGTCGCCGAGAACAGCATCGTCTGACGCTTGTCGGGCACCATCGTGAGGATGCGCTCGATATCGGGCAGGAAGCCCAGGTCGAGCATCTCGTCGGCCTCATCGAGGACGAGCACGCCGATCTTGCCGAGGATCAGATGGTTCTGGTTCGCCAGGTCCAATAGTCGACCCGGGGTGCCGACGACCACGTCGACGCCCTTGTTCAGGTCGGCGATCTGGGAGTCGTAGGGGCGGCCACCGTAGATGGCAGCGACCTTCAGCGGGCCCTGGTGGTTGGTCAGGTACTTGCTCGCGTTCTCCAGGTCCTTGGTCACCTGGATGCACAGTTCGCGCGTGGGCACGATGACCAGCGCGCGCGGCGTGCCGTCCAGCGGGGTGGTCCCGGTGTCGGCGGTCGCGATGCGGTGCAGCAACGGCACACCGAAACCGAAGGTTTTACCCATACCGGTGCGGGCCTGGCCGATGAGATCCTCGCCGGCCAGTGCCAGCGGCAGGGTGAGTTCCTGGATCGCGAAGGTGCGTTCGATACCGATCTCGCCGAGCGCGCGCACAATTTCGGAGCGCACCCCCAATTCGGCGAAACTCGGCGGCGTGTGGGTGTCGTCCAGTTCGGCCGTCAGCAGGGTGTCGGCCACACCGGGTTCCTGTTCGACAGTGATCTTGCTCAGGGTACGTGCCTTCCTCGTCATTGCATCTCGCACGCACGAGGTGGGGCGGGCCGGTCGGCCCGCGACGACCACATATCCGCCTGTGATACTCGCCGGGCCAGCGCCGATCGCGTCTGCGTCATCGGCGCGGCACATCGGTGATACGGATTCGGTGCGCGCACATTTTCCTGGTCAACGCTGCCGGGTGGCGCTGTGCGCCGTGGTGTGACGCGCCCGCGAAGTGTGCCGGGGCTACGAAACTAGCGTTGTCCACAGTGATTGTAGCGTGATATTCTGCGCAATCCGAATTTCACGCCGTTCGAGTGTCGTACGAAAAACGAAATCGCCGCCGGTCACACCCGCATACACAGTGCGTCGCAGCGCAATTCACCGTTTCCGGTTTTCGCGCGTGTCGCGGATGTAATAGAGGTCACTGTAACCGGCGGTACCGGGATGTGAGAGATTTCTTGTCGTGAGCATCACCGACACCGTCACCACCGCCGCGCGTAACGCCTGGGCGCTGAGCTTCGGCGCGGGCATCGAGGCACCCGACCCCGCGCCCTCGACCGTGCTGTGGGACGAACCGCACCGCTTGCTGCGTCGCTACGGCACCGAAAGCGACTCCGCCACAACCGATTCCGCGGTGCTGCTGATTCCGCCGCTCGCGGCGCCCGCCACCTGTTACGACCTGCGCCCCGACCAGAGCCTGGTTCGCCACCTGGTGTCCACCGGCCGCCCCACCTACCTCATCGATTACGGCGACATCGGCTTCGCCGATCGCCGGATGGGTTTCGAGGACTGGGTCACCGACATCCTGCCCGAGGCGATCCGCCGGGTCAGCGCCGATCGCGGTGGCGCGCCCGTCGACCTCGTCGGCTGGTCCATCGGCGGCATCTTCGCCCTGCTCACCACCGCCGCCAACGCCGATCTGCCGATCCGTTCGGTCACCGGCGTCGGCCCGCCGCTCGATTACGACAAGATGCTCGGCATGCCGCAGGTGCGCGCGGTCGCCCGGATCACCGGCGGCAAGGCGGTCACCAACGTGGTGCGGGCCGTCGGCGGTATCCCCGCGCCGCTGACGAAATTCGCCTACCGGGTGGCGGCGTTCGACCGCGAACTGGCGCGGCCGATGTTCATCGCGGGCAATATCGCGCGCACCGAGACGCTGGCCCGAATGGAATCCATCGATCGGTTCCAGGCCGCCATGCCCGGCTACCCCGGCCGCTTCTACGGGCAGCTGTGGGGCCGGTTCATCCTGGCCAACGACATCGGCAAGGGCCGGGTGCACCTGCGCGACCTCACCATCGACCTCGCCGAGGTGCGGGTGCCGGTACTGCTGTTCGGCGGCACCGCCGACGTCATCACGCCGAAGGCCGCTGTCGAGGCCGGTTTGCGCACGCTCACCGGGTCGCCCTCGGTGACCTACGAGGTCGTTCCGGGCAGCCACCTCGGCATTCTCACCGGACCACAGGCCCGCGACACCACCTGGACGCATCTGGACAAATTCCTGGCCGATCGCGACTGATCCGCGATCGCGACTACGATTGGTGGTCATGGGAGCCCAGACCTCTGCCGCGCCGGAAGTTTTCTCGACCGCACCGCTGTCCGCCGACCACCCGGGGGTGACGGAGCTGTTCGCGGTCCTCGCCTACGGCGAGCTGTCCGCGTTCTATCGGCTCGCCGAGGAAGCCAAGCTCGCGCCGTCGGTGCGCGGGCGGGTGGCGGTGGCCAAGATGGCGGCCGCGGAGCTGGCGCACTTCGAGGCGCTCGAGGCGGCGCTCGGCGCGCGCGGGGTGGACACCGAGCGGGCGATGGACCAGTACCAAGGCGCGCTGGACTCCTACCACGCCTCCACCGACCCGTCGACGTGGCTCGAGTCGATGGTGAAGTTCTACGTGGGTGACGGCCTGGCCGCCGACTTCTACACCGAGATCGCCGGCGCGCTCCCCGCCGAGGTCGCCGATGTGGTGCGCGACGTGCTCGCCGAGACCGGGCACTCGCAGTTCGTGGTCGAGGAGGTCCGCAACGCGGTCACCGCCAGCCGGTCCGAACGCGACCGGCTCACCCTGTGGGGTCGCAGGCTGCTCGGTGAGGCGATCACCCAGGCGCAGTACGTGATGGCTCAGCGCGACGAACTGGCCGAACTGGTGCTGGCCGCCACGGGCGACCTCAACGGCATCGTCTCCCTGTTCGACCGCATGCAGGAGCGCCACGCGGCCCGCATGGCCCAACTAGGGCTCTGACCGCCTCCCCGGGTCTTTTGGCCAGACTCAGGTGCGGGGGAGTTGTGGAGGCGGCAAGCTTTCCGGAGGTGGCTGGGTTAGCCCGTACCCGGTGAGTTACCCATGTGCTCACCTGCCTCTCCGCGACCTTGGCCAGACTCGGGCGCGGGGAGACCTGGGGACGCGGCGAGCTTGTGGGAAGTGGCTGGGTTAGCTCGTGCCCCGGTGAGTTACCCATGTTCTTGCCGGATCTGTCAGCCGTTTGCTGCTTGGGGGTGGATCAGGCGTAGTTCCGGTGCGCGGGCGGCGGTTTCGCGGGGGAGCCAGATGACGATCTGCTGATCGTTCTCGGCGGACAGTGTCTGCACGGTGAAGGTGAGGGTGCCTCGGGTGGGGTGTTCGAGGCCGAGCAGGCTCGGTAGGTTCTCGGCGAGGCGGTGTGGTTGCCAGCGGCGGGCGAATTCCGGTTCGGTGGTGAGGAATTCGATGGTGGAGGCGATGCTCTCGTCTTCGGGGCGGCGCAGTCTCGTGCGGGCCAGCTGATCGGCGAGCAGGTCGGCGTATTGCGGCCAGTCGGTGATGGTGGTGCGTGCCAGTGGATGTCGGAACGCCCAGACCGCCAGGTTCACCTGCTCGGGATCATCGAGCAGGCCGAGCGGGGCGACGAGGTCTTCCCAGGAGTCGTTCCACGCGAGCACATTCGCGCGCGGGCCCAGGGCGAAGGCGGGGGTGGGGGTGAGGGCGTCGAGCACGGCGGTCAGCGCGGGCGGCACCTGATCGAGCTTCGGGTCGAAAGCTGTACTGGGGCAGCGCGCTTCCTTGCTGGTGGTCAGTGCCAGCCAGCCGAAGTGGGCGCGTTCGGTGTCGTTGAAGCGCAAGGCGGTGGCCAGGGCGTCGACCACGGCCGGGGAGGGGTTGCTGTCGCGGCCCTGTTCGAGCCGGGCCAGGTAGTCCGCGCTCACGCCTGCCAGCACCGCGACCTCCTCGCGGCGCAGTCCCGGTGTGCGCCGACGACCGCCGCCGAGCAGGCCAACGTCTTCGGGGCGCAGTTCCGCGCGCCGGGCGATGAGCAGTTCGGCGAAGGTCGAGCGGGCTCCAAGCTGGTCGGGCATTGCTCCATCCTCCCTGGTCCTGGCTCTGACAGCCTGGCCCTGACAGGTCCAGGATAACGGCGGTCTGGTTAACGGACCACGGTCCGGTCAGGCTGGACGCATGACTTCTTCGACACAGACACAGCAGCTGAAGGCCGGATCCTGGACGCTGGACCGCAGCCATTCCTCGGTTTCGTTCACCGTTCGCCACCTCGGCATCGCCAAGGTGCGCGGCGGCTTCACCCGGTTCGAGACCGAGTTCGTGGTCGACGAATCCGGTGCCGCCACCATCGGCGCGACCATCGACCTGGACTCCTTCGACACCGGCAACGCCGACCGCGACGCCCATGTGCGCAACGCCGACTTCCTCGATGTCGCCAACCGTCCGACCCTGAGCTTCCGCGCCACCGAACCGGTCCGCATCGCGGAGACCTTCACCGTCACCGGCGAGGCCACCCTCGGCACCGTCACCAAGCCGCTCACCCTCGAGGTGGAGTGGGGCGGCGTCGGCGACTTCCCCGACGGCTCGCGCCACGCCGGCTTCTCCGCGACCGGTGCCATCAAGCGCACCGATTTCGGTGTCGGCGGCCCCATGCCGGGCATGCTGTCGGACACCGTCAAGATCGAACTCGAGATCGAGCTCGTCGAACCCTGATCCCCGCTCGTTCGCTCACAGCGCAGGCGGGTGTGTCACCGGGGTCGGGTGGCTGCATTAGCCTGAAGAGGACAACACAGGACTCTTACGTTCGGAGGTTGGCCGTGGAGGTCAAGATCGGTATTTCGGATAGCCCTCGGGAGCTCGTCATCAACAGCTCGCAGAGCCCTGACGAGATCGAGGCGCTGGTGACCGATGCCCTCAGCGGCTCCGGTGGCGTCGTCAAGCTCACCGACGACAAGAACCGCAAGTTCCTGATCCAGGCCGCGAAAGTCGCCTACGTGGAGATCGGTTCCCCGGCCGTCGGCCGCGTCGGCTTCGCCACCGTGTAAGACGCGAAACACGAATGGGCCCGCCTTCACACCGAAGGCGGGCCCATTCTTGTCACGGACGAGACAACTGATTTCGTCAGTACATGGGTAACTCACCGGGTACGGGCTGACCCAGCCACTTCCAGAGGGCTTGCCGCCTTCGGAAATGCCCACGAACCCGAGTCTGGCCTCAAGACCCGGAGAGGCGGAACGGCACGTGCTTCAGGCCGCCCCAGGCCAGGGCCACGGTGGTGTCGACGGCCTCGTCCTTGGGGACCGGGCGGTCGGCCTCGAGCCAGTAGCGCGCCGAGAACTGGCTCGCCCCCACCAGGCCGACGGCCAGGATGCGCGCCCGGTACGGGTCGAGACCGGAGTCGTGGGCGACCAGGTCGAACACCGCGTCGACGCAGGCCTCGGTGGCCTGTTCGACCCGGCGCTGCACCTGCGGTTCGCTGGTGAGGTCGGATTCGAAGACGAGGCGGAAACCCTGCATCTCGTTGTCGACGAAGTCGAAGTAGGCGGCGACGGCGGCGCGCACCCGCTGCTTGTTGTCGGTGGTGGAGCGCAGCGCCTGACGCACGCTCGACACCAGGATGTCCACATAGTTCTGCAGCACCGCCAGATACAGTTCCAGCTTGCTCGCGAAGTGCTGGTAGAGCACCGGCTTGCTGACACCGGCCACCTGCGAGATCTCGTCCATGCCCGCGGCGTGGTAACCACGCTGGACGAATACCTCGCTCGCCGCGAGCAGCAGTTGCTGACGCCGCTCATCACGAGGCAGGCGGGTGCCGCGCTTTGCCGGGACCGTCTCCGGCACCGATCGGCGCGAGGTCATGCGGTCCACGAGGTCAGTCATCTCGGCTCTCTTTGTCGACTACACCAGGCAGGCGAATGTGCGCCCGATGTCCCACGAACGATACTCGCACAGTGTTCCCCCGGAGTATCGCCTACGGAAATGTAGTACCAGGCGGGAACGTTCGCCGGGCCGTAACCGGCGGATCTTCCCCGGCCACCCGCGTCACCGATTTGGCCACTGTGAGAATCTGGTGTGGTGACCGACCGCCCGGAACGACCATCCGGCGGCGGGCGCGATGTCGCTCGCCCCACGCAAACCACCGAGTCCGGTTCAGTGACTTCGGAGTCAGAAGGGCGGGAACTGCAGGTCTACGACCCCCTCGGGCTGTACCAACCGGCCGACCGATCGCGTCAGCCCCTCCGTGCACGCTGGGATCCCGCCGAAGCCGACACCGGCAGGCCGCGCAGCCCACAGCGCGACGCCAAGAAGCAGAGCGCCCTCGGCCGCTTCGTGTCCACCTACGGGTGGCGGGCCTACGCGCTGCCGGTGTTGCTGGCGGTGACGGCGTTCGTGATCTTCGACGCGCTGCGCGTAGCCAAGCAGCCCGCCCCGGTGGACCCGGGGTTCGGGGCGTTGAGCCCGAACGTCGCCCAGTCCGGCATCATCGGCGCACCGCCCGGCGACGGGAAGTTCCCCGCCGACCTGCCGCTCGGCGCGCTCCCCGAGGGCGGCGCGTTCGTCGAGCGCGGCGCGGGCACCTGGCATGTGGTGCCGGGCGCGGGCCCACAGGTCGGGGCGGGCACCGAGCGGGTGTTCCGCTACACCGTCGAGGTGGAGGACGGTATCGACACCTCGGCCTACGGTGGCGACGTGGCCGTGGCCAAGATGGTGGAGACCACCCTGGCCAACCCCAAGAGCTGGACCAAGGACTCCAAGTTCGGGTTCCAGCGCATCGACGTCGGCGAACCCGACTTCCGGCTCTCCCTCACCTCCCGCGAAAGCACCCGCGCCGCTTGTGGATTCGAGATCCCCATCGACTCGTCGTGTTACAACGCGAGCATCGACCGGGTGGTGCTGTCGGAGGCCCGCTGGGTGCGCGGCGCGCTCGCCTTCGACGGCGACATCGGTTCCTACCGGCAGTACCTCGTCAACCACGAGGTCGGCCACGCCATCGGCTACCACGGCCACCAGCCGTGTGAGACCGAGGGCGGCCTGGCGCCGATCATGATGCAGCAGACCTTCGGCACCAAGAACAACGACATCGCCCTGCTCGACCCGCACGGTGTGGTCCCGCCCGACGGCAAGACCTGCCGCTTCAACCCCTGGCCGTACCCGCGCGGCTGACAGCTCCGCCTGTGCGAGACCATGGGCGGGAAGAACAGTATGGCGGGCAGTGTTGTAGATACACACGGCCATCGGTTTGCGGCCGCCTTGATCCGGACTGACCAGAGGGTGCGACGAAGGAGTGCCCGGCGGGAGGGAAGATCAAGGGAACAGGTCGCAAACCCGCGGCGCCAGCCGCTAGTGAAACGGAGTTCCGAAGGTGTCTTTCAACGGGTCCTTGCCGCCGCTCGTCGAGCCGGCGGCGGAACTGACCAAGGACGAGGTCGCGCGGTACAGCCGCCACCTGATCATCCCCGATCTCGGTGTCGACGGTCAGAAACGGTTGAAGAACGCCAAGGTGCTCGTGATCGGCGCGGGCGGTCTCGGTTCGCCCGCCCTGCTGTATCTGGCGGCCGCGGGCGTCGGCACGCTCGGCATCGTCGAGTTCGACGAGGTCGACATGTCGAACCTGCAGCGTCAGGTCATCCACGGTGAGTCCGATATCGGCCGGTCCAAGGCCGACAGCGCCCGTGATTCGATCCTCGAGATCAACTCGGGAATCGACGTGCGGCTGCACAAGATCCGCCTCGAACCCGACAACGCCGTCGAGCTGTTTCGCGAGTACGACCTGATCGTCGACGGCACCGACAACTTCGCCACCCGCTACCTGGTCAACGACGCCGCCGTCCTCGCGGGCAAGCCCTACGTGTGGGGCTCGATCTACCGCTTCGAGGGCCAGGTGTCGGTGTTCTGGGAGGACGCACCCGACGGGCGTGGCATCAACTACCGCGACCTGTACCCGGAGGCCCCGCCGCCGGGCATGGTCCCGTCCTGCGCCGAAGGCGGCGTACTCGGTGTGCTGTGCGCGTCGATCGGTTCGGTGATGGTGACCGAGGCGATCAAGCTCATCACCGGTATCGGTGAGACGCTGCTGGGCCGTCTGATGGTCTACGACGCACTGGACATGAACTACCGCACCATCAAGCTGCGCCGCGATCCGGAACGTCAGCCGATCACCGAGCTGATCGACTACGAGGCGTTCTGCGGTGTGGTGTCGGAGGAGGGTCAGGCCGCCGCTGCCGGGTCGACCGTCACCGCCGCCGAGCTGAAGGACCTGCTCGACGCCGACAAGGTCGAACTGATCGACGTGCGCGAGCCGGTGGAGTGGGACATCGTGCACATCGACGGTGCGACGCTGATCCCCAAGGACCGTATCCTGTCCGGTGAGGCGCTCTCGGAGCTGCCGCAGAACAAGCCGATCGTGTTGCACTGCAAGACCGGGATCCGCTCGGCCGAGGCGCTGGCCGCGCTCAAGCGCGCCGGTTTCGCCGACGCCACGCACCTGCAGGGCGGCGTGGTCGCGTGGGCCAAGCAGGTCGATCCGTCGTTGCCCGTGTACTGATCCGTACCGATCCGCCGTTGATTGCGGGGAGGTCGCAATGGGGTCGCGTGCCAGCGTGCCTTCGGGCTGTTGACGCGTCCTCAGGGTTACGGTACGGCCGTGACGTCAGTGACTTCAGTCGAACCACCCGAGCATGTGCGGGCCACATTCGGTCTTCGCGAAGTGACGCCGGTCTCCCTCGGTGACTGGGACGGTGGCTGGCGGCTCGGCGATGTGGTGCTGAGCCCGGTGGCCGATCACGCCCGCGCGGCGTGGTCGGCCAAGGTGCGCGAAACCCTCGCCGTCGACGGTGTGCGCGTCGCGCGGCCGGTGCGTGCCACCGACGGCCGCTACGTGGTGTCGGGCTGGCGTGCCGACACCTTCATCGACGGCGCCCCCGAACCCCGCCACGACGAGGTGGTGTCGGTGTCGCTGCGATTACACAAGGCGACAGCACAGCTGGAACGCCCGCGTTTCCTGGTGCAGCCGCCCGTCGCGCCGTGGGTGGATGTGGATGTGTTCGTCGCCGCCGACCGCGCAGCCTGGGAGTCGGTGCCGTTGCGCACCCTGCGCGCCGGCGGCGTGCCGCTCACCGCGACCCCCGACGGTCAGCGCAGCCTCGAATTGATCGGCCAGCTGGCCACTTTGCGCAAACCGGTGCGCAGCCCCGACCAGCTCGTGCACGGCGACCTGTTCGGTACGGTCCTGTTCTCCGGCGCGCACGCACCGGGCCTCACCGACATCACCCCCTACTGGCGCCCCGCCGCCTGGGCGGCCGGCGTGGTCGTCGTCGACGCGCTGGCCTGGGGCGGCGGTGACGACGGCCTCCTGGAACGCTGGTCCAGCCTGCCCGAATGGCCACAGATGCTGTTGCGCGCCTTGATCTTCCGCCTCGCCGTGCACGCCCTGCACCCCCGCTCCACCCCGGAAGCCTTTCCCGGCCTTGCCCGCACGGCCGATATGGTCCGCCTGGTGCTGTAGGAGAAATGCCGAAAGCCGCGCCCGGTCGGGGATTCCGGGCGCGGCTTTCGTGGCGTCAGACGTTGGCGTAGGCCAGGGACGGGACCTTGTCGGTGGCGAAGGAGGTGCGCAGGTAGCACCACCAGGTGACGCCCGCCATGACGACGAAGGTGACGGCGTAGGCCCAGAAGGCGGGGGCCATGGAACCGAAGTTGATGTTGGACAAGCGAAGTGCCTGCTGCAGGATGAATCCGCCGAAGGCTCCGACCGCTCCGATCACGCCGATCGCGGCGCCGGCCTGACGACGTGCCGATGCCTGTGCCTCGGTGATCTCCATGCCGTGTTCGGCGGCGTACTTCTTGGCGGTGGCGCCGAAGATCGACGGGATCATGCGGTAGGTCGAGCCGTTGCCGACCCCGGTGAGCACGAACAGCAGCAGGAACGCGGCGAGGTAGAGCGGGAAGCTCTTCATCGACAGCGCGGTCATGATCAACGCGACCGCCACAGCCATTCCGGTGAAGACCATCACCGTGATGCGCGCGCCGCCGACCTTGTCGGAAATCCACCCGCCGACCGGGCGGCTGAACGACCCGACGAGGGCGCCGAGGAAGGCGAGGTTACCGACCGTGCTGATCCAGCCGATCTGCGTCAGGTGCGGGAAGTTGGCCTTGATCAGGGTCGGGAAGGCGAACGAGAAACCGATGAACGAACCGAACGTGCCGATGTAGAGGAACGACATGATCCAGGTGTGCGGATTGGTCAACGCCAGCTTGTAGGACTTGCCGTCGGCCTTGGCCGAGGCGATCGAGTCCATGTACCGCAGGGCGCCGAACGCGGCGACCAGGATGAACGGCACCCAGACCAGGATGGCGAGGGTGAGGCCGAACCGGTAGCCCGCCGCGTCCTTGGCCAGCAGGTGCGTGCCGAGGGTGATCAGCAGCGGCGCGGCCAATTGCGTCTGTGCCACACCGAGATTGCCGCCCGCGGCGTTGATGCCGAGCGCGGCGCCCTTCTTGCCCTCGGGGAAGAAGAACGAGATGTTGGCCATCGAGGACGAGAAGTTGCCGCCACCCACACCGGCGAGCGCGGCCAGCAGCAGGAACACCCACATCGGGGTGCCCGGCTGGTTGATGAAGTACGCCAGGCCCAGCGTCGGGAACAGCAGCATGCCCGCGCTGAAGGCGGTGAAGGCCCGACCGCCGAACTTGGGGACGGCGAAGGTGTAGGGGATGCGCAGGGTGGCGCCGACCAGGGTGGGCACCGAGGTCAGCAGCAGGGCGTTGGCGACGGCGGTCGGGTTGCCCTTGCCGAGGCCCTCCAGGAACGTGAAGCCCGCGGCGCCCATGGCGGTGACGATGGAACCGAACAGGACCCAGACGCTGAAGCCGAGGTTCTCGGCGAACACCGAGAACCACAGGTTCTTCTTGGCGGTCTTCTCACCGCCCGATTCCCAGAATTTCGGATTGTCGGGCTCCCACTGGGTGAGCCAGCGGCCCTTCTTCTCATACTCGAACGACGCGGTGTCTGTCGTCTGGCCGGTGGCGGCGATTGCGGTCATCGGCTTCCTCTCGATCGGGCGCGTGATGCGGTGTCGAGAGAAACGGTAGAAGCCGGTTGTTGCGTGACAATGGCCTCAGGTGACATTCGAGCCAACTCGGGCTCACCGAGCGATTCGCGCCGAGGTGACAGCTCGGTTACCGGGCGAAACTCAACGATCCGGGTACTCGGCGATGAGCGAGCCGAGGAAGCAGCGCGCGGCCTGCATCGCGCGCTCGGCGTCGCCGTCGATGACGGCCTGCACCAGTTCGATGTGCTCGCTGTCGTAGGCGTCGTCGGATTTGGCGGTGCGCGCGTGGATCACCTGCTCGATCACCGGCAGCAGCGAGTCGTAGAACTCCAGATACACGGCGTTGTGGCTGGCGACGACGATCGCGCGGTGCAATTCCACATCGGCGGCGATGGCCACCGGGTCGGGTTTGGTCCAGTCGCGGTCGTTGCGCTCGGCGAGCAAGCGGCGCAGGTTGGCGATGTCGGTGTCGTCGCGGCGACGCGCGGCCAGGCCCGCGGCGGTGGTGTCGAGCGCCTGACGCAGTTCGAGGATGTCGCGTTCCTCGGCGTCGGCGAAGTACTTGCCGAGCGTGCCGCCCACCTCGGAGGTGGCGATCACGTAGGTGCCCGAACCCTGGCGGCGCTCGAGCATGCCCGCGTGGACCAGGGCCTGCACGGCTTCACGCACGGTATTGCGGCCGGTGCCGGTGAGTTCGGTGAGCTCGGGTTCGGTAGGGATACGGCCGCCGACCGGCCAACGGCCCGACCGGATTTCGGCGCGCAGTTGTTCGGTCACCTGGGCGATGAGGCTGGAGCGCCGGACGGGTTGCACGTGAGCCAGCGTAAGGCAAAGGGGCAGGCCGGTACCCACGCCTGACTCGTCGCTCACATTTGCTGGCGCCGATCATCGGGTCATCCTATGATTTCCCCTGTGACTCCTCCGCCCTCCTCCGAAACCTTGACCCGGCTCACCCCTGTCGATGGGCAGGTCGATGGTCGATGGGATGCGGTCGATGGTGGGAGTGCGCTCCCGAATCCGCCCGCCGAGGTCGATCAGGCGGAGTCCGAGCAGCTCACCCGCCGCTCGCTGATCGAGGGACGGCTGCTGGTTCTCGCGGCCATCATCATGTCGGCGCTCACCCTGCGCGCCGCCGTCACCGCGTTCAGCCCGCTGGCCGAGCAGATCGGTGACGACATCGGGTACGGCACCGCCATCGTCGGCGTGTTCGGCATGCTGCCGACCGCGATGTTCGGCGTCGCCGGGCTGGTCACCCCGTTCGCGGTGCGGCGTTTCGGGCTGGAGCGCACGGTTCTGCTGGCGATGCTGCTGGCCGGATTCGGTTCGCTCGCCCGCGTGTTCTCCTCCGGCACCGGCGAGCTGCTCGCCTTGTCCGGGGTGGCGCTGCTCGGCATGGGCGTCGGCAATGTGGTGATTCCGCCGCTGGTCAAGCGGTATTTCGCCGATCGGCTGGCGTCGATCTCCTCGCTCTACATCGTGATGGTGCAGCTGAGCACGGTCATCCCCGCGTTCGTCGCGGTGCCGCTGGCCGAGGCGCACGGGTGGCGCATCTCGATGGGCGTTTGGGCGCTCGTCGGTTTCGCCGCGGCGGTGCCGTGGCTGGTCGTCCTGCGCGACCGCCGTGGCCGCGACAAGGCCGACATCACCGCGCTGCCGTCCGAAACACCGACGGCCACAGGCAAAGTGTGGCGTTCCCCGGTGGCCTGGGGCATGGCGGGCATGTTCGGCATGACCTCGCTCACCACCTACGCCATGTTCACCTGGCTGCCGACCATCCTGGCCGACGCGGGCGCCAGCGCGGCCTTCGGCGGCAACATGGTCGCGCTGTTCGCGCTGATCGGCCTGATCCCGGCGCTCGGTGCGCCGACCGTCGTCTCGCGCATGCGCAACCCGTTCCCGGTCGTCGTCGCGTGCATGGTGCTGTTCGTCATCGCGTTCGCGGGCCTGCTGATCGCGCCGATGGGCGCGCCGCTGTTGTGGGTGGTGCTGCTCGGCCTCGGCCCGAGCACCTTCCCGATGGCGCTCACCCTCATCAACCTGCGTACCCGCACTCCGCAGGGCTCGGCGGCGCTGTCCGGATTCACCCAGGGTGTCGGTTACGTCGTCGCCTGTGTCGGTCCGCTGCTGTTCGGCATCCTGCACACCGCCACCGGTGGCTGGCTGGCCCCGTTCGGTCTGCTGCTCGTCGCGCTCGGCGTGCTCCTCACCGGCGCCTGGCAGGCCTGCAAACCGCGCATGCTCGAAGACACCTGGAATTGAGCGGAAGAAAACTCACCGTTCGAGTTGCGTAATGGTGCGTTCGGCTCGATGCTACCTACATCACACCCTCACGGGCGTTTCGAATGATTTCCGGCCGCCTTCTTACGTGCGGAAATCGTTGTGTCACATGCCCGAAACAAAAGGGCTGATCTCACCCCTGTGACCGGGGCGGCGTGAGAAACCGTTGATTCAAGCGCAATTTCCCGCAGCATTTCGGCAATACCCATTTCCTACCGTTGGGCCATCGCACTTTTGGGAGGCCCAACTTGAGCACGCTGAAGCGTAACCACGACATCGAGCACTGGGATGCCGAAGATGTCGCGGCCTGGGAGGCCGGCGGCAAGGACGTTGCCAAGCGCAACCTGATCTGGTCGGTGATCGCCGAGCACATCGGTTTCTCGGTGTGGTCCATCTGGTCGGTGATGGTGCTGTTCATGCCCACCGACAAGTTCGGCATCGATCCGGCGGGCAAGTTCTTCCTCGTCGCCATGCCAACGCTCGTCGGCGCGTTCCTGCGCATTCCCTACACCGTGGCAACGGCCCGCTTCGGCGGGCGCAACTGGACCATCTTCAGCGCGTTCCTGCTGCTCGTCCCGCTGCTGCTGACGCTGTACTTCGTCAACCAGCCGGGCACCTCCTACACCACGTTCCTGATCGTCGCCGCGTTCGCCGGCTTCGGTGGCGGCAACTTCGCCTCCTCGATGACCAACATCAACGCCTTCTACCCGCAGCGGCTCAAGGGCTGGGCGCTCGGCATGAACGCCGGCGGCGGCAATATCGGCGTGCCGGTGATCCAGCTGCTCGGCCTGCTCGTGCTGGTCACCCTCGGTGGCGACTACGCCTACGTGATCTGCGCGGTCTACCTGGTCCTGGTCGGTGTCACCGCGGTCGGTGCCGCGCTGTACATGGACAACCTGACCAACCAGAAGGCCGACATGTCCTACATGCTCAAGGCCCTGCGCGTGCCGCAGTCCTGGGCCATCGCCTTCCTCTACATCGGCACCTTCGGTTCGTTCATCGGCTACAGCTTCGCCTTCGGCCAGATCCTGCAGATCAGCTTCAAGGCCGGTGGTGACACCGCGACCCAGGCCGCCATCCACGCCGCCTCGATCGCGTTCATCGGTCCGCTGCTCGGTTCGCTCGCCCGCCCCTACGGCGGCAAGATGGCCGACCGCATCGGTGGCAGCAAGGTCACCATCGCCACCTTCGGCGCCATGATGGCCGCCGCGCTGGTCGTGATCTTCGCCTCGACGCTGGCCGACCGCAACAACGGCATCGCCACCGGATCGACCATGACGATCCTGGTCGCCGGATTCATCGCCCTGTTCATCCTGTCGGGTTTCGGCAACGGCGCCGTCACCAAGATCATCCCGTCGGTGTTCGAGGCCAAGTCCAAGAGCCTGCCGCTGCCGCGCGCCGAACAGGCCGCTTGGTCGCAGAACACCTCCGGCGCCCTGATCGGTTTCGTCGGCGCCATCGGTGCCCTCGGCGGCGTCGGCATCAACATGGTGCTGCGCTCCTCCTACGCCAGCACCGCCTCGGCGACCACCGCGTTCTGGGTGTTCCTCGCCTTCTACGTGGTCTGCGCCGCGGTCACCTGGACGGTGTTCCTGCGCCGCCCCCGCGCCGCCGTCGACTCCGATGTCGTGGCCGAGGCCGAATCCCTGGTCCTCGAGGCCGAATCCAGCACTTCGTCGGCTCGCTGACAACCGACCACAATCCAGGAGGTCACTCTCATGAACAGCACTCGCAAGACAGTGGTCGTGGTCGGCCACGGCATGGTCGGACACCGCTTCGTCGAGGCCCTTCGCTCGCGCGACGACGCCGGACAGTGGCGCGTGGTCGTGCTCTCCGAGGAGAAGCTGCCCGCCTACGACCGCGTCGGCCTGTCCTACTACGTCGGCAACTGGAACCCCGACGACCTGGCGCTGCCAGGCAACATGTACTCCGGCGACGAGCTGGTGGAGCTGCGGCTCGGCCAGCGCGGCGAGTCCATCGACCGCGCGGCCAAGACCGTCACCACCTCCACCGGTGACGTCATCGCCTACGACGCGCTGGTGATGGCCACCGGTTCCTACGCCTTCGTGCCGCCGGTGCCCGGCCACGACCTGCCCGAGTGCTTCGTCTACCGCACCATCGAGGACCTCGACGGCATCCGCGCCGCGGCCGAGAAGGCCGGCCCCGGCGCGCACGGTGTGGTGATCGGCGGTGGTCTGCTCGGCCTGGAGGCGGCCAACGCGCTGCGCCTGATGGGCATGACCCCGCACGTCATCGAGTACAACGACCGCCTGATGCCCGCACAGGTCGACGCCGGTGGTGGCGCGATCCTGGAGAAGCTGGTCTCCGACATCGGCCTGAACGTGCACACGGGCGTCGGCACCGCCAAGATCGAGTCGATCGAGGAGGAGACCGGCGGGGTCAAGCTGCACCTGTCCGACGAGTCGGAGATCCACGCCTCGCTCGTGGTGTTCTCCGCCGGTATTCGCCCGCACGACTCCGTCGCCAAGGAGGCCGGGCTCGAAATCGGCCCGCGCGGAGGCATTCTCACCGATCTGGGCCTGCGGTCCTCGGACCCCGACATCTACGCCATCGGTGAATGCGCCGCCGTCGAAGGTGTCTGCTACGGCCTGGTCGCCCCCGGTTACACCACCGCCGAGATCGTCGCCGACCGCCTGCTCGGCGGTGCGGGCGAGTTCCCCGGTGCCGACATGTCGACCAAGCTGAAGCTGATGGGCGTCGACGTGGCCTCCTTCGGTGACGCGCACGCCACCACCGAGGGCGCGCTGTCGGTGGTGCTGCACGACGCCGCCAAGGGCACCTACGCCAAGCTCGTCGTCTCCGACAACGCCGAGATCCTGCTCGGCGGCATCCTCGTCGGCGACGCCTCGGCCTACGCCGCGCTTCGCCCGCTGGTCGGGCGTCCGCTGCCCGCCGACCCGGCCTCGCTGATCTCCCCGGCCGGCGCCGAACTGGGCGCCGACGCGCTGCCCGACGACGCGCAGATCTGCTCCTGCAACAACGTGAGCAAGGGCGCCATCTGCGGCGCCATCGCCGAGGGCGCCTGCGATATCCCGGCCGTGAAGGGCTGCACCAACGCGGGTACCTCCTGCGGTGGCTGTGTGCCGATGATCAAGAAGCTGCTGGAGCAGTCCGGTGTCGCGCTGTCGAAGGCGCTGTGCGAGCACTTCGAGCAGTCGCGTGCCGAACTGTTCGACATCGTGAATGTCACCGGTATCCGTACCTTCTCGGAGCTGATCGCCAAGCACGGCAAGGGTTCGGGCTGCGATATCTGCAAGCCGACCGTCGCCTCGATCCTCGCCTCCACCTCGAGCGACCACATCCTCGAGGGCGAGCAGGCAGCGCTGCAGGACACCAACGATCATTTCCTGGCCAACCTGCAGAAGAACGGCACCTACTCGGTGGTGCCGCGTATGCCCGGTGGTGAGGTGACCGCCGAGCAGCTGATCGTGATCGGCGAGGTCGCCAAGGAATTCGACCTGTACGTGAAGGTCACCGGTGGTCAGCGCATCGACCTGTTCGGCGCGCGCGTCGAGCAGCTGCCGCTGATCTGGAAGCGCCTGGTCGACGCGGGCATGGAATCCGGGCACGCCTACGGCAAGTCGCTGCGCACCGTGAAGAGTTGCGTCGGTTCCACCTGGTGCCGCTACGGTCAGCAGGACTCGGTCGGCATGGCCGTGCTGCTCGAGAAGCGTTACCGCGGCCTGCGTTCGCCGCACAAGCTGAAGCTGGCCGTGTCGGGCTGCGCGCGTGAATGCGCCGAAGCCCGTGGCAAGGACGTCGGCGTGATCGCCACCGAGAACGGCTGGAACCTCTATGTCGGCGGCAACGGTGGTCTCACCCCCAAGCACGCCGTGCTGCTCGCCGGCGACCTCGACGACGAGACGCTGATCCGCTACATCGACCGCTACCTGATGTTCTACATCCGCACCGCCGACCGCCTGCAGCGCACCGCGCCCTGGCAGGAGGCACTCGAAGGTGGCATGGACTACCTGAAGGCCGTCGTGTGCGACGACAGCCTCGGCATCGCCGCCGACCTCGAGGCCGCCATGGCCAAGCACGTCGACGGATACAAGGACGAGTGGGCCGCGGTGCTCGAGGACGAGAACAAGCTGTCCCGCTTCGTCTCCTTCGTCAATGCCCCTGACGAAGCCGATCCCACGATCGCCTTCGACGAGAGCGGCGAACGCAAGGTGCCAGTGCTTCTCGGTCTGCCGGGGATGCCCGCCGGTGTTGGCTCGGACACAGCAGCAGCCGGGAAATAAGCGCTTAACCCTGTGGAAACAGGGCGCCTGTACCAATAGGTAAGGCGTTCGGAGGAGGAACCGATGACCGTTATCGACACACCCACCATCACCACCGAGACCACGACCTGGACCCAGGCGTGCCGACTCGATTTCCTTATTCCGGGACGCGGCGTTGCGGTCCTGCTCGACGGCGGCAAGCAGGCCGCCCTGTTCCTGCTACCCGACGGCACGCTGGCCGCCGTGGGCAATGTCGATCCGTTCGGCCGGGCCGCGGTCATGTCGCGCGGCATCGTCGGCGACCGAGGCGGGGTACCCGTGGTCGCCTCGCCCCTGCTCAAGCAGGCCTTCTCGCTGATCGACGGCCGCTGCCTCGACGACGAGACCCAGTCGCTGCCGGTGTATGCCGTGCGGCTCGACGCCGGCATCGTCTCGGTGTCGAACGAACCGGTGACTTCATGAACTCTGTGCCCGAAGCGGGACCCTGTCTCGCCGGTTTCACCATCGGTATCACCGCTGCTCGTCGCGCCGAGGAATTCGGCACCCTGCTCACCCGCCGTGGCGCCACCGTGGTGAGCGCGCCCGCCATCCGCATCATCCCGCTCGCCGACGACACCGAACTCGAGCGGGTCACCGAACAGCTCATCGCCGACCCGCCCGCCATCACCGTGGCCACCACCGGCATCGGTTTCCGTGGCTGGATGGAGGCCGCCGAGGGCTGGGGATTGGCCGAGACGCTACGTGACACCCTCGCCGCCACCCGCATGCTCGCCCGTGGACCCAAGGCCAAGGGCGCCATCCGGGCCGCGGAACTGCGCGAGGAGTGGTCGCCCGCGTCCGAGTCGTCGGCCGAGGTGCTCGACCACCTGCTCGCCGAGGGCGTGGAGGGCGTGCGGATCGCCGTGCAGTTGCACGGCGCGACCACCGAGTGGGAACCGGTACCCGACTTCTGCGAGGTGCTGCGCTGCGCGGGCGCCGATGTGGTTCCGGTGCCGGTGTACCGGTGGGAACCCCCGGCCGATCGCGGGCCGATGGACTCGATGATCGACTCGATCATCTCCGGCAGCCTCGACTGCGTCACCTTCACCAGCGCCCCCGCCGTGGCCTCACTTCTCATGCGCGCCAAGGAAACCGGGCTGCTCGAGTCGGTGCTGCACGCCCTGCGTGGAAGGGTGCTCGCCGCCTGTGTCGGTCCGATCACCGCCGCGCCGCTGGAAGAACTCGGCGTGCCGACGACCATGCCCGGCCGGGCGCGGCTCGGTGCGCTCGCCCGCCACGTGGCCGAGGAACTGCCGCGCCGGGCCAACCGGATCTACGCGGCCGGGCACCACATCAGCGTGCGCGGTGGCTGTGTTGTCGTCGACGGTGAGGTGCGTCAGCTCGCTCCGGCGCCGATGGCGTTGATGCGGTCGCTGGCGCGTCAGCCCGGGCGGGTGGTCTCGCGCGAGGATCTGCTGTCGGCGCTGCCCGGCGGTGGCGACGACACCCATGCGGTGGAAACCGCGATCGCCCGCCTGCGCGCGGGACTCGGCACACCGAAAGCCATTCAGACCGTGGTGAAGCGCGGTTATCGACTCGCTCTCGACGCGGCCGACTGCTCCGACGCGCCGTCGCGTCCGCCGGTGCAGCCGCCGCATGCCGCGGGCATCGGCACGCCCGCACGGTCGGCGCGGACCCAGACGATCGGGGTGTGGTGAGCGCGGCGCGGCCGGGTGAGCCGGCCCTCGTGCTCGTCGCGCACGGCACCCGCAGTGCGCGCGGGGTGGAGATGATCGCGGCCCTCGCCGACGCGGTCGGCACCGAACTCGGCCGCGGCATGGACACCACCGGCCCGAACCCGTTGCTGCGCACCGCTTTCGTCGATGTGCTCGGCCCGTCGCCGTCGGAGGTGCTGCGTGATCTCGACGGCCCGGCCGTGGTGGTCCCGGCATTCCTGGCCTCGGGATACCACGTGTATCAAGACGTTCCGCGTGAGGTCGCCGAGAGCGGCCACGCCACCGTCGCGGTCACGCCCGCCATGGGCCCTGATCCAGCACTGACCAGGATCATGGCGATGCGCCTGCGCGCGGCCGGTTGGCAGCCCGGTGACGCGGTGGTCTTCGCAGCCGCCGGTTCATCGGATTCCCGTGCGCGCCAGGATGTTCGGCGCGCGGCCGGGATGCTCGCCGAGCAGCTCGCCGCACCGGTTCGGATCGCCTACGTGGCCACCGGCGCCCCGCGCGTTCCGGAAGTTGTTGCTGCCCTGCGCGAATCGGGCTCGCAGCGAGTGTTCATCGCGTCGTATCTGCTGGCCCACGGTCTATTCCATCAGCGCCTGCACGACGCGGGCGCCGATGGCGTCGCCGAACCGATCGGCGTCCACCCTGCGGTAGTCCGTCTCATCGCCGACCGCTACCGCACCGCCGCTCACGAACTCGTCCGCGCGAACGTCCACTAGGAGTTGTGCTTTCGGGCACGCCGTGAAAACACGCGCGATCGTCCGTTACTGTGCTGTGCCCGCCATCGTCCGCCGGCGGTTCCGCACCAGCAGTCGTCCGCTGGGTGTGTCGCACATGCAGTTGTCCGCTAGGCGTTCCGCACCAGCAGTCGTCCGCTAGGCGTTCCGCACCGGCGGTCGTCCGCTGGGTGTGTCGCACCTGCAGTTGTCCGCTAGGCGTTCCGTACCTGCGGTCCTCCGCTGGGTGTGTCGCACCTGCGGTCGTCCGCTAGGCGTTCCGTACCCGCGGTGGTCCGTTACCGTGCCGCTGTCTGGGCCGCAGCTGGTGGCATGGTGCGAACCTCGGCCGCGGCCCGGGCCAGTGCGGCGATGGCCGGTGAGCGGTCGTCGGCAGGCCAGGCGAGCACGGTGGTGATCTTCGGGGCGTCGACGACGGGCACCGCGACATGGTCGGGCCACTGCCAGGCGCGGCTCGAGGCCGGGATGACGAGCAGGGTCTTGCCGAGCGCCACGAGCTGCGCGAGTTGTGACTGGGTGCGCACTTCGGGCCCGGGGCCGTCGGGGTAGGAGCCGTCGAGCCGGGGCCATCGCGCGATGGGAAGACCTGGCACGTCGGCCACGTCCGCGAGGGTGAGCTGTGGACGCGCGGCGAGCGGATGTCGTGCCGGGAGGAGGGCGACCTGGCCCTCGGTGCAGATGTCTTCGGTGTCGAACCCGGCGAGGTCATCGACCGGTCGGTGCATCAAGGCCACGTCCGCGCGCCCGTTGCGCAGGAATCGTGCCTGCTCACCGACCTCGCACAGGAGAACTTCCACCGGTGCCGTATCGGAGCGGGCCGCCGACGCGGCGAGAAGCCGTTGCAGCAGCTCGTGCGACGCACCGGCTTTCGTCACCAGCACCAGGGGTCGCTGCCGATCCGCCGCCCGCCGGGTCCGTCGGGCAGCAGCCGCGACGGCGTCCAGGGCCAGGCGGGCTTCGTGCAGCAGCACATCGCCCGCGCCGGTCAGCGCCACGCCCCGCCGGTCCCGGTCGAGCAGCTGGACGCCGAGCCGACGTTCCAGCTGCCGGATCGCCCGGGAGAGCGGCGGCTGCGCGATCCCGAGCCGCTGGGCGGCACGCCCGAAGTGCAGTTCCTCGGCCACCGCCACGAAGTACCGCAGCTCACGGGTCTCCAGGTCGTCCACGCGCCCACTGTATCCGCCCGGTGATACCCGCCGGGTATCTCGAGGTACCCGATCAATATTGGACGCAACGGATATCGCGCGCCGAGCATGGAGTGCGTGAACAACACCAGGACAGCGCTGGTCACCGGCGCGAACAAGGGCATCGGCTTCGCCATCGCCGAAGGTCTCGGATCTCTCGGCTTCGCGGTCGCGGTGGGAGCGCGCGACGAGACCCGACGTGGGGAGGCCGTGGCGCGGTTGCGTGCCGAGGGCATAGACGCGTTCGGCGTCGCCCTCGATGTGACCTCCGACGAGAGTGTCACCGCCGCGGCCGCGAGCATCGAGGAACGAGCGGGGCGACTCGACGTGCTCGTCAACAACGCCGGGATCGCGGGCCGGTTCGAGGACGGCGCACAGGACCCCACAACCCTCGACCTGGGTGTCCTGCGCACGGTCCTGGAAACGAACGTGTTCGGGGTGATTCGGGTGACGAACGCGATGCTCCCGCTGCTCAGTCGTGCCGCCGCGCCCCGGATCGTCAACATGTCGAGCAATATGGGCTCGCTGACGCTGCGGACCGGGCCGGTCATGGCCGCCTACGCACCGTCCAAGTCGATGCTCAACAGCGTCACGGCCCAGTACGCTCGCCGGTTCGCCGACACGAACATCATCGTGAACCTGGCCTGCCCCGGTTACGTCGCCACCGACTTCACCGGATTCGCCGGGGAACGCACGCCCGAGCAGGGCGCCGCGATCGCCCTGCGCCTCGCCACCCTCCCCGACGACGGTCCCCGAGGCGGCTTCTTCGACGATCGGGGAACCGTCGCCTGGTAGCTGTGCGCAGGTGCGACGGGGCACCGCTTCGGAGGCGGCAGTGGGGTGCCGGTCGCGATAGGGTGGTGTGGTTTCCATCGAAGGGGGTACCCGGTCATGTCCGGTTCGGACGACAAGCAGTACGCGCAGGAGCCGAACGAACTGACGTCGTACCCCGCCGACGAAGTGGCCGTCCCGCAGCCGCCTGCCCCAGCAACCGCGGCGTTCGCACCGGGTCAGCACCCGTATGCGCCGGGTCAGCCGCAGGGACCGGTGCCCGCGGTAGGTCAGCCTGCGCCCGGGCAGCAGTTCGCGCCCGGCTCAGCTACGGGGCAGTCTTATGTTCCCGGCCGGCAGCCGGGCGGCCAGACCTATCCGCCCGGGCAGGCGATCGGCGCGCAGTTCCCGCCCGGCGCCGCTACGGGGCAGCCCTATGTGGCTGGGCAGCAGCCGGTCGGGCCGGGGTATTCGGCTGCGCCGTATCCCGCGTATGTGCCCGAGCCGGCGGAGACCGAGCCGCGGGTGGTTCCGGAGAACATCCGGATGGCGTTCATCGTGATGTTGGTCGGGGCGGCGGTGTCGTTTCTCGGTGGGGCGTATTCGCTCACCGATATCGACACCGTTCGCACGACCCTTCTCGACTCCTCCGATGGCATGTTCCGCGGCTCGAGTCTCGATGTCCTCGTGTACGCGACGGTCGGTGCGACGGTGGTCGGGGCGCTGATCACTGTGGGGCTGTGGATCTGGATGGCGTTCGCGTGCCGGGCCGGGAAGAACTGGGCGCGGATCACCTCGACGGTGTTCTTCGGGTTGAACGTGCTCTCGACGCTCTACGCGGTACTCGGGGTGGTGGCGGACCTGGGGGTCACCGCGGGTGCGCTGGCATTCAATCTCGCGGGTTTCGCCGTCGGGCTCGGAGCTGTTGTGCTGCTCTGGAACCCGAAGTCGGCGCCCTTCTTCGCACCTGCCCGCCCGGCCTACCCGCAGTACCCGCTCGCGGGACCCCGCTGACCAGCGGCGCTGTTAGGCTCGAACAGTGGCGCGCACCAAGGAATTCGACCCCGATGTGGTACTGGGCCGCGCACTCGATCTGTTCTGGGAGCGCGGGTACGAGTCGACCTCGATGGCCGATCTCACCGAGCATCTCGGCATAGCAAGGGGTTCCATCTACGCCACCTTCGGCAACAAGCACGACCTGTTCATGCGGGCACTGCAGCGGCACCTGGAGGTCGTCGACGAACGGGTCACCGCGCAGCTGTCCGTGCCCGGGCCGGCGCTGCCCGCCGTGCGCGCGCTGATCGACGAGTTCGTGCGCGAGTCGTGCGCCGAGGACCGTTTCCTCGGCTGCCTGGTCACCACATCGGCGGTGGAGCTGGCCGCCCGTGATCAGGAGGTCGCCAGGGCGGTCGAATCCAGTTGGGCGCGTACCGAAACCGCGCTGACCGGCGCTCTCACCCGCGCCCGCGCCCAGGCCGAACTCGCTCCCGACAGCGACCCACGCGCTCTCGCCCGGTTCTTGCTCGTCTTCCTCCAGGGTGTCTGGGTGCTCGAACGCACCCCGAACGCCGCCGCTCGCCTGCGCGACGCCAACCGCATCGTCACCACGCTCCTCAGCTGACGCCGCCTGCGTTGGTGCGACACCGCTGTAGCTCGGAAGTCGGTTCGTCGACGATTCACCGAACCGTGGCGAAGTTGGCGCGATAGACACTCGGCGGCACACCGAGCTGACGGATCATGTGCTGGCGCAACGACTCCGCCGTCCCCATCCCGCTGTGCCGGGCGACCAGTTCGATCGGCAAAGTCGTGGATTCGAGCAGTTCGCGCGCGCGATGAATACGCTGATGCAGCAACCACTTCTGTGGACTGAGCCCGGTTTCCTCGTGGAACCGCCGGGTCAGCGTGCGCACACTGGTCCGGGCATGTGCGGCGAGATCGCGCAACGACAGGGGAGTGTCGAGGCGCTGCATGGCCCAGGCGCGGGTGGCCGAGAGCGAGAGATCCTCGTCGGGCGGTAGTGCGGTGTCGACGAACTGGGCCTGCCCACCCGGCCGCACCGGCGTCACCACGGCGGCCCGGGCGGCCGCGTTGGCGACGGTGGCGCCGTAGTCGGTGCGAATCAGGTGCAGGCACAGGTCGATCCCGGCCGCGGCCCCCGCCGCCGTGGTGACCGGCCCGTCCTCGATGAACAGCGCATCGGCCCGCACCGAGACCAGCGGATATGCCGTGGCCAGTTCCTCGGCCAGCCCCCAATGCGTTGTGGCGGTGCGCCCGTCGAGCAACCCCGCCTGCGCGAGAACGAAGGCGCCGCTGCAGATCGAGGTGACGTGCACGCCACGTGCGACGGCCGCTCGCAGCGCGGCGAGGGTGACCGGGTCGGCGCCGGTGCGACTGCCGGTGCTCGGCACGATCACGGTGTCGGCCTCATCGAGCACCGCCAGCCCGTGCCGGACGACCACGTCGAATCCGCCTGGCGTGGAGGGCAATACACCTGGTTCCGCCGTACACACCACCACCCGATACCCGGGTTCGTTGTCGACGAGCACCGAACCCATCAGGGTCTCGGGCATGGACAGGTCGAACGCCTTCACCGGCGCGACGGCGACCACCGCGATCGTCTTCATGGCCTGATCCTTGGGATAGCTGGCATTCCGGCCACTAGTGTAGCCCGGCTCCGCCCGGCATCGTTGGACGAAACATCCTGTTGGGAAAGGAAATACCGTGTCTTTGAATGTGATCGTCGGTCGTGGCGGCGTCGCGACAGCCACCGCACTGCTGCTCGCCGAAGCGGGGGAGCGGGTGCGCATGGTGAGCCGAGGCGGGCTCGGCCCCACCCACCCGAACGTGGAGCTGATCGCGCTCGACGCCACCGACACCGCCGCCCTGACCGACCTCGCCCGAGGTGCCCGCACCGTCTTCAACTGCGCCATGCCCGCCTACCACACCTGGCCGGAAACCCTTCCGCCCCTGTTCGATTCGATCAGGGCGGCGACCGAAGCGGCCGGCGCCGACCTGGTGCTGCTCGGCAACCACTACGCCTACGGACCCGTGGAGGGCGTGGTGGACGAAACCGCCCCGCTCGCGGCCACCGGTGCCAAGGGTCGTGTTCGCGCCCAGGTGTGGACCGACGCGCTCGACGCCCATCGGGCGGGCCGGGTCCGCGTCACCGAGGTGCGCGCGGGTCAGTTCGTCGGTGTCGGCGCCGTCTCCCTGTTCTCCCTGCTCGTGCAGCCCGCGGTCCTGGCGGGCGAACCCGCGAGCGTGCCACAGGGCCTCGATCTCGCGCACGCGTTCACCGTCGTCGACGACGCCGCACGGGCACTGGTCACCGTGGCCGGCGACGGTCGTGCGTGGGGTCGCGCCTGGCACGCTCCGGTCGTCACGACGACCATCCGTACCCTCGCGACCCGTCTCGCGGAGCTCGCGGACGCACCGGCTCCCGTGCTCACCGAGATGACCGACGACGAGATCCTCGAACTCGGCCGCGACGACCCGTTCTGGCCCGAACTGCTGGAGACCGCGCACATGTCGCGCCGCGACTTCCTGGTCGACGACACAGCTGTGCGCACCACCTTCGGCCTCACCGCCACCGGCATCGACGACGTCCTCGCCGGCATCGTCCGCGCCGCCCGGGTACCGGCCGAAACGCCGTAGCCCACCCATACCGGACGACACGGACACAATCGCGGTCAATGCAGGGTATCTATGGATCGATGCGGCACACTCGTGCGCATGCGTCGGCTGTTGTGCTGTCTGCTCGTCCTGCTCGGCTGCGGTGTGGCCTACTCACCTGCGGCGTCGGCGAACTCATCGATCCTCGACGTCCGGCCGCTCGGCGGCAGGCAGTTCGAGGTCGTCGTCCATTCGGCGGCGATGAACCGGCCGATCACCCTGTGGATGTCACATCCCGGTCCCGGCGCGCCCGCGCTGTATCTGCTCAATGCCGTCGACGGCGGGGAGAGCGGCGGGCCGTGGATGCGGCGCACCGATGTGGTCGACTTCTTCGCCGACAAGCCGGTGAATGTGATCGTCCCGATCGGCGGCCGGGCCAGCATGTACACCGACTGGCAACGTGACGACCCGGTTCTCGGCCGCAACAAGTGGACCACCTTCCTCACCAGCGAGCTGCCCCCGCTGCTCGACGACCGCTTCGGCATGACCGGCGCCAACGGCGTGGCGGGACTGTCGATGTCGGCCACCTCGGCACTGAACCTGGCCATCGCCGCACCGGGCCGCTACCGCGCGGTCGGCGCGTTCAGCGGTTGTACCCAGACCGCGAATCCGCTGGCCCAGACCCTCGTCCGTTCCCAGCTCGCCACCTTCGGCGCCAATGCCGACAACATGTGGGGCGGCCCCGGCGACCCGGCGTGGGTGGCCAACGACCCTGTGCTGCATGCGGATCGGTTGCGTGGCACCTCGGTGTACCTGTCCTCGGGCAACGGTGCCCCCGGCCCGCACGAGGCGCTCAACGATCCGAGCATCGCGGGCAATGTCGGTGTGCTGCTCGACCGGGTCCTGGTCGGCGGCACCATGGAAGCCGTCGTCGGCAGCTGCTCGGGACCGCTGGTCGGTCGCCTCGGTCAGCTCGGTATCCCCGCCGATGTCCGGTTCCGGGCCGCGGGCACGCACGCCTGGCCGTACTGGCAGGACGACGTGCACGACTCCTGGCCGATGTTCGCCGCCGCCCTCGGCATCTGAACCACACACGACGACGGCCGCCACGCAGCACGTGGCGGCCGTCGTCGTGTCCGCGGCTAGCTCGCCGAACCGGTGAGCAGTCCGCCCAGGTCGGCGGAGCCGGTGCCGCCACCGTCGGGCGGGGTGGTCGGCTTCTCGGAGACCTGCACGGTGACGGTCTTGGAGCTGATGAGTTCCTGCACCGCCTTGATCTCGTGGGCGCCGGGCGTGGACGGTGTCCAGCTGATGGTCGCCTTGCCGTCCCTGACCACAACCGGCTCGCCGATCTGCGTGCCGTTGTCGGTGAAGGTCACCTTGAACAGGAACGAGGTGGCGGTGACGTCGGCCGTCACGGTGTAGGGCGTGCCCACGTAGTGGGTGGTGCCGCTCACCGCGATGCTCTGGACGAGCGCCGAGGCCTGCGGTGCCGTCAGCACGGCGGCCGCCGCGATCGCGGTGAAAGCCGTGAGGCCGAAGCCGGTGCGCCGTGCCTGGTAGGTCTGCATGGTGTTCTCCTGTGTCGAGCTGTGGTGAGCGCGAGATTAGCCAGTGGGTTCGGCCGCGGTCCGCAAAACAGAAAAAGAGGTGTTTAAAATTTGGGGAGCCGGGAAAGCCGGGCGCAATCTGTCGGTGTCCCGGCGCATACTCGGCCCATGGCATACGACGAGGAACTCGCCGAGCGGATCCGGGAGATCGTCTACCCTCGGGCCGATCTCGCCGAGAAGAAGATGTTCGGTGGGCTCGCGTTCCTGATCGGCGGCAACATGGCCGTCGCCGCCAGCGGACAGGGCGGGTTGCTGGTGCGTGTGGACCCGGCCGAAGGCGACGCGCTGCTCGACGGATCCGCGGTGTCGCCGATGGTGATGGGTGGTCGCGAGCTCAGCGGCTGGTTACGCGTCACCGCCGAGGCGGTCGATGACGATGCGTCGCTGCGGGACTGGGTGACTCGCGGCGTCGCCTTCGCCGAAGCCCTGCCCAGCAAATAGTCGGCCACCGCCGATTTCACCCGCCTCGGGTGAGGTGCGAACCGGGCACGAACTGCCAGACTGACACCATGTCCGGGCCGCTGCGCTATCAATTCGTCCTCGAGGGCGAACTGTCCGATCGTGTGCTCGCGGCGTTTCCCGAGCTCATTCCCAGCGATCATGCGGCGGCCGGGACAACGACGCTGTTCGGCACGCTCGCCGACAGCACCGCTGTGCGGGGGATTCTCGCGCGCATCGACACCCTCGGTCTCACGCTGCTCGAGATGTCACGCCTGCCCGACTGAGGTGGCGGGGTGGGCCACGCAAAGAGCCTGCGTCGATCTGGTAACGAGCACGTCGAGATGTCGTCACCAGCAAACTCGTGGCGCCCGAGTGGCCTACCGTCGAACTCGCACACGATGTCGGGGGCAGGTGAGAACTCGAGTTCAGGAGGCTCGTGATGGCACGCTCCGCGATAGCTGTGGCCGGCCGTGGGACCGAGGACCGAGTTCCCGAACTGTCTTTCGCTCCCGTCCGCTGTGACGCGGCGACCGCGGCCTTCGACAGTGCCCGCACCGCGCCTGGGCACGTCGTACTGGTGTGCGGACCGGCAGGCAGCGGCAAGACCGTGGCCATGGTCGACTGGGTGAACACCGCTCGACCCGCGCCGCGGCTGGCCTGGTTGACGGTGAGCACCAGCCCCGGCGCCGACCTGCTCGCCGCCGTCGCCCGCGCGCTCGACCCGACGGCCGCGACCGTTCCCGACGGTGTCCTTCGCACGCCTGCCGATCGTGCCGCCGACCTCGTCGCCGCACTCGCCGACACCGAGGAGACGGTCCTCGTCATCGACGATGTCCACCTGCTCACCGACCCGCTGCAACTCGCGGGTCTGGAGTACCTGCTCACCCGGTTGCCGCCGAAGATCACCGCGCTGCTCGGTGGCCGTTTCGAACCGCCGCTGCGCTGGCACGTGCTCGACCTGGCGGGCAGGCTCACCCGCCTCGGCGCGACCGAGCTGGCCATGCCGCCGGATCGCGTCGCCCAGCTGCTGGCCCAGCACGACTGCCACCTCGACGACACCGAACTCGCCGCCCTGCACGAGCTCACCCGCGGCTGGGCCGCACTGGTCCGGATCGCCGCCATCTCGCTGGGCACCGACGACCGGAGCACCGCCCTCACCGCGCTTGCCGCACCGACCCACGCGGTCGCCGACTTCCTCTTCGCCGAACTCATCGAGACGCTGCCCCCACGCACCGTCGAATTCCTGCTCACCACAGCCGTTCCCACCCGGTTCTGTCTGCCGATGGCCGAGGAACTGCTCGGCCTGGACGCGTCGCGCATCCTCGACGAACTACTGCGTGCCAGTTTCCCGTTGCACACGGTCGCCACCGACGGACAGCTCTGGTACACCTATCACCCGCTGCTGCGCGCCTACCTGCTGGCCGAGGCCGCGCACACCAGGGCCGAACGCCTGCCGGGGTTGCACCGTCACCTCGCCGAGTGGTTCACCGGCGCCGCCCTGCCCGGGTGCGCACTGGACCATGTGCTCGCCGAACCGGGTGCGCCGGGGCTGGCGTCGTTCCTGTGGGAGTGGGGCGTACGGTTGGTGCTCGACGGCAGGGGGCATCTGCTGTTGCACGCTCTGGATCAGGTACCCGGTCTGTCGGACGACACGTTCGTCGGGTTGCTGCGCGCCGCCGTCGCGGTGGAAGACGGTGAGATCGCCGCGGCGGAAGTGTATTTGGAGGCGGCCCATGTGGGTTCGTGGCCGGGGTCGGCACTGGTTCCGGCCGAGTGGATCGCCGCCCTCGATCATGCGGTGAGCGCCGGTGTGGCCGTGCTGGCGGGTGATTCGGCGTCCATGCGATGGCCGTTGCCGCCGGTCACCGGGCAAACCGATCTCGACTGCTATGTGGCGCTGCACTGCGGTGCGGCCGAAGTATTCGGCGGCCGGATCGTCAGCGGCACAGCGGCTTTGCGGCATGCGGTCGTGTACGCCGAGGAGGCAGGACTCGGACGCGTCGCGGTACGGGCACGCACCGCGGTCGCGGCGGCATCGGGGATCACGGGCCGGGTCGGCGAGCTGCGGGTGCTGGCCGCACAGGCCCTCGAATGCGCTGATCGCTACGGGCTCACCGGGTCGTCGGAGGCCGCGATGGCCCGGGTGACCGCCGCCTACGGCGCGCACCGGCAGGGTTGCGCTTACGGCAAGCCGCTGCCCGACCTGTCGGCCGACGACCTGACCACGCCGGCCCTGCTGCGACAGGCCCGCATCGTCATCGGCGTCCTCACCTTCGACGACACCGTCGACCGTGCCGCCGCGGCCACCATGCTGAGCAGACGCCTGCACCACCTGCTCGACGATGCCCCGGCGCTGCTCGGCGCCGGAAACCTCGTCACCGAGGTGCTGTGGCTGCTGCTGCGGGTGCATGCCAAGGTCGAGGCACGCGCCCTCGTCGACCACGCGACCCGGGTGCTCGGCAAGACCGTCGACACCCAGTTGGCCGAAGCCGCCCTCGCCCTGCACACCCAGCGCCCGGCCGCTGTCCTGCCGCTGCTGACACCGCTGGTGGGCGAGGTCACCGACGGTCAGGCCGTGGCCGCGTGGCTGCTCATCGCGGTCGCCGCCGATCATCTCGATCGCCCGCGCAAGGTCGAGGATGCCTTCGAGCAGGCCCTGGCCCACGCGAGTGGGGAACACCTGATCCGCCCGTTCCTCGACGTGCCCGGTGCCGCCGAACTGCTCGACCGGCTGGGTTCGCACTTCGGTCGCTACGACGCCTTCGTCGACCACGTGCGCGCCCACCGGGGCGCCATGGCCGACGCACCACGGCTCACCGACACCGAACTCGTTGTGCTGCGCCGTCTTCCGTCGGGGCTGACCGCCACCAGCATCGCCGCCGACCTCGGCGTCTCGGTGAACACGGTGAAGACACACCTGCGTGGCATCTACCAGAAGCTCGGTGTGAACGCGCGCGGTGCGGCCATCGCGCAGGCGCGGTGCGTCGGCCTGCTCTGAGTTTCACGGGGCGCGCAGCGCCGGGAACCAGACGTCGGTGAGGACTTCGGCGGCCTGTTCGGCGGTCACGTCGATGGTGCCCTGCATGGCCCAGCGGGTGAAGAACCGCTCGAGCTGGGCGACGAGCAGTTCGATCCGTAACCGGGCTTCGTCGCGCCGGTCCTCGGGCCAGCGGGCCAGGTAGTCCGGCATGCTGTCGGCCAGCGTCATGATCCCCTCGCGGGCCAGCCTGCGGAATTCCGGTTCCACCGCGGTGGCCTCGTCCCAGGCAGGCAGCATGTCCTTGTTCACGAAGAACCAGTCGATGGCGCGAGCCATCCAGTCCGCGAACGCCGCGCGCGATCCGGTGGTGAGCACGCGGTCGAGGTCGGCGTAGACCATCCGGACGCTGGTGAGCGTGCCCTGGTTGGCGATGGCGCGCAGTACCTCGGGTTTACCGGCGAAGTGCAGGTAGAAGGTGGCCCGGCTGCAGCCCGCGGCGGCGGCGATGTCGTCGACCCGGACCGAGGAATAGCCGCGGGTCTCGAACAGCGTGCGCGCGGTGTCGACGATGCGTGCCGTGGTCAGGCGCTTGTGTTCCTCACGCAGCGAGCCCCGCTGGGCGGTGGGTTCCGGCGACATGAGGCCCATCGTAGACGGCATGCTCATTCGCTGGACGCTGTGTCCAGCGAACCGCTATCGTGTGGTGCGGGTCACGTCGGCGAGCGTGAGTCGATGAGGAGTCGTGCATGAATACATCGGAGCTGCCGAGGGTTTGCGTCATCGGGGCGGGCCCGTCGGGTATCACGGCGGCCAAACGCCTTGCCGAGTACGGCATTCCGTTCGTCTGTTACGAGGCGTCCGACGAGGTGGGTGGCAATTGGTACTACCGCAATCCCAACGGCATGTCGGCCTGCTATCAGAGCCTGCACATCGATACGTCCAAGTACCGCTTGCAGTTCGAGGACTTCCCCGCGCCCGCGGACTGGCCGGACTTTCCGCACCATTCGCAACTGCACCAGTACTTCAAGGACTACGTCGACCATTTCGGCCTGCGCGACCGGATCAGGTTCAACGCGCTGGTCACCGCCGCCGAGCGGGCCGACGACGGCCGCTGGCTGGTGACGGCGGCCGGTGACACCGAGGTCTTCGACGCCCTGATCGTCTGCAACGGCCACCACTGGGACCCCCGGATGCCGGATTACCCCGGTGATTTCGACGGTGTGCTCATGCACAGCCACGCCTACAACGACCCGTTCGATCCCATCGACATGCGTGGCAAGCGCATCGTAGTGGTCGGCATGGGCAATTCCGGGCTCGATATCGCCTCGGAACTGTCCCAGCGTTTCCTGGCCGAACGGCTGTTCGTGTCGGCTCGGCGCGGTGTGTGGGTGCTGCCGAAATACGTGCGCGGCCAGGTCGGTGACCGGCGGTCGATGCCCAAGTGGATGCCGCCGAAGGTCGCGCTGAAACTCAAACAGCGCTTCGTGCGCAAGAATCGCGGTCTGATGCAGAACTACGGTCTGCCCGCACCGGATCACGAACCGTTCGAGGCGCACCCGTCGGCGAGTGAGGAATTCCTGCACCGCGCCGGCTGCGGGGATGTGGAATGCAAACCCGCCATCACCCGGCTCGACGGTGACACCGTCCATTTCGCCGACGGCTCGAGCGAACAGGTCGACGTGGTGCTGTGCGCCACCGGCTATCACATCAGCTTCCCGTTCTTCACCGATCCGTCGCTGGTGCCGGATACCGACAACCGGTTCCCGCTGTTCCAGATGATGATGCGACCCGCGGTGGACAATCTGTTCTATCTCGGTCTGGCACAACCGACTCCGACGCTGGTCAACTTCGCCGAACGGCAGACCAAGCTGGTCGCCGCCTACCTCACCGGCCGCTATCACCTGCCTTCGCGGGCCGAGATGGACGCCGAGGTCGACGAGCGGCTCGATGCCCGCGCCGGCCGGTACTACGATTCGCCGCGCCACACCATCCAGGTCGAATTCGAGCCGTACGTCCGCGGCCTGACCAAGGAGCTCGAGCGCGGGACCAAACGTGCCGCGGCCGCGGGCAATACGTTGCCGGTACCCGCCCGCACTCAGGCCGAGGCCAGCCGATGACGCGCGCAGCGGGCTTCTGCCGGGACGACTTCGCGCAGGTGCGAGCGGTATTCGACGAGCAGCTCGCCACGGGCGCAGAGCTCGGCGCGTCGCTGTGCGTGACGGTCGACGGCGATCCGGTCCTCGACCTGTGGGGTGGTCACGCCGATCCCGATCGCACCGTTGCCTGGCAGGCCGACACCCTGGTGAACGTTTTCTCGGTGACCAAGACGATGACCGCGCTGTGCGCCCTGCTGCTCGTGGATCGCGGCGACCTCGACCTGGACGCACCCGTGGCCAGGTACTGGCCCGAGTTCGCCGCCGAGGGCAAGGACCGTGTCGAGGTGCGCCACGTGCTGTCGCACACCTCGGGCGTCTCGGGCTGGGAACGGCCCATCGCGCTCGCCGACATCTACGACACCGAAGCCGCCGCCGCCCGGCTCGCCGCTCAGCCACCGTGGTGGGAGCCCGGCACGGCCTCGGGCTATCACGCCCTCAACTACGGGCATCTGGTCGGGGAATTGGTGCGGCGCATCACCGGTCGCACCCTCGGTGAGTTCTTCGCCGCCGAGCTGGCTGGGCCGCTCGGTGCGGATTTCTACATCGGCACCGGACCCGAGCACGCCGACCGGATCGCGACACTGGTCGCGCCGCCGCAACGCGAATTCGACATGTCCGCCCTCGACCCCGACAGCATTCTCGTCAAAACGCTGACGAGCCCGCTGCTCGATATCGCCGAGACAGCGACTCCCGCTTGGCGTTCCGCCGAGCTCGGGGCGGTCAACGGGCACGGCAACGCGCGTTCGGTCGCCCGCGTGCAGTCCCTGGTTTCGTGCGGTGGCGAGCTCGGTGGCAGGCGGTTCCTCTCGCCCGCCACGATCGAGTCGATCTTCCGCGAACAGGCCGACGGCCTCGACCTGGCGCTGCTCGCTCCGCTGCGGTTCGGCATCGGCTACGGGCTGCCGCGTCCCCAGACCTACCCGCACATTCCCGACGGCCGGGTCTGCTGGTGGGCGGGCTACGGCGGCGCCATGGTGGTCAACGACCTGGATCGCCGAATCACCTTCGCCTACACCATGAATCGGATGGCGCCGGGCGTAATCGGATCGGACCGCTGCGACAACTATCTGAAGGCGGTCTTCGACGCGGTCGCCGGAACCGACCGTTCTCGAGGGAGGACCTCATGACCGAAGCCGTTGACCCCCAGGTGTTCGTCGCGCAGGTGGCGGCCGGGCTCACCACGCCCGGCGCGCCCTTCGAGATGACGGTCGAGGAGGTGCTCGGCGCGCCGATGCCGGTGTTCGCGCGTCGGCGGCGCAGCCTGCGTGAGCTGCTCGAGCACTCCCTGACCTGGGGTGATCGCGACTATCTCGTCACCGAGGACCGCCGGGTCAGCTTCACCGAGCATGCGGCGGCTGTCGGTGCGCTGGCGACCGCACTGGCCGGACGCCACGGCGTGGGCAAGGGCGACCGGGTCGCGATCCTGGCCGCCAACGGCCCCGACTGGGTGGTCAGCTTCTGGGCGGCGCAGTGTCTCGGGGCCGTCCCGGTGGGTTACAACGCCTGGTGGGCGCCGCCGGAAATCGCCTACGCACTCGGCCACACCACCCCGAAGGTGGTGGTCGCCGACGCGAAAAGGACTGCGCGGCTGGCTGAGACCGGCAGCGAGGTGCCGGTATTGACCTTCGAGGAGGACCTGCCCGCCCTCATCGCGGAGTACCGGGGTGCCGCGATGCCGGAAACCGAGGTGGCAGAGGACGACCCGGCCGTCATCCTGTACACCAGCGGCACGAGCGGGCGCGCCAAAGGCGTGGTGCATACCCAGCGAAACCTGTTGGCGATCACGGAATACCACCGTTTCACCGATGCGATGCAGGCCGCGTTCACCGGTCAGCCGGTCGGTGACGGCCCGAGCGAGCGCCGCTATCTGGTCACCGCCCCACTGTTCCACATCGCCAGCCTGCACAATCTGGTGATCCCGCGCCTGGCCACCGGTGCGGCGGCGGTGTTCCCACACGGCGCCTTCGACGTGGACCGGGTGCTGACCCTGGTCCAGCGTGAACGGGTCACCAACTGGGCGGCGGTGCCGACCATGGCCACCCGCCTGCTCGACCACGACGTGTCGGGGTACGACCTGTCGACGCTCGCGGCACTGTCACTGAACTCCGCACCCTCGGCGCCCGCCCTGCTCGAGCGGTTGCGCGAACACCTCGCCGGAGTTCCGCTGTCGCTGACCACCAGTTACGGGCTCACCGAGAGCGGCACCGCCGCCACCGTGGCGACACCGCTGGATCTGCTGGCCGACCCGGGGTCGGTCGGCAGGCCGATCATCGGGGTGTCGGTGGAGATCCGTGACCCCGACGGCGCGGTGCTGCCCGACGGTGCCGAAGGCGAGATCTTCATTCGCAGTCAGTACGTGATGCTCGGGTACTGGAACAACGAATCCGCGACAGCGGAGGTCCTCGACCACGGAAGGTGGTTGCGCTCAGGTGATTTCGGGACGATGACCGACGGCAGGCTCACCGTGTCGGGCCGACGGACCGACCTGATCCTGCGCGGTGGGGAGAACGTGTACCCCACCGAGATCGAGAACGTCCTCGTCGAACACCCCTCGGTCACCGACTGCGCGGTCTTCGGCGTGCCGCACCCCGACCTGGGCCAAGAAGTGGCGGCCGTGGTCGTCGCCGAACCGGGCGCGGTCGAGCAGGACGAATTGCGCGAGTACCTCACCGCCCGGCTCGCCTACTTCAAAGTGCCCGCACGCTGGCGGATCACCTCCGACGCGTTGCCGCGCAATGCGACCGGCAAGGTGACCCGGCGCGACCTCGCGGTGTAGGGGTGCGGCGGCGGCTGTGTTCGTGTCCGTGGCGGCCCGGCGCGCGATGGCTCGGCGTCGATCTGCGACGCTGAGCTGACAACGGGCGGTCGCTCCGACCTGCCCCGCGCACAGCAGCGAGAGGACCGACATGTCTGACGCGAAACGGATCAGCTGGGGTAAACCGCGCAAGCCGACCGACGCCGACCGCGACGCCCTGCGCGAGGACCTGCTCACCCGCGCCCGCGCGGTCCGCGCCGACGGCTGGGACACCCACCGCCCCGAGTGGACGGCAGGCCAGGTCGCGGCCGTCGCCTACCTCCTCGGCGACCTCGACGTCCTCACCGAACTCGAGGAGTCGGAAGGGACCGTCCTCAGCCGCTACGCCGCCGAACTCTTCGGCTTCCACGGCGGCCGCAAAGACATCGAAGCGGGCCTGGCCGGTACCCAGGCCTGGTTCGACACCGTTCGCAAAGCTCTCGGCGCCGAAGCCTGACATCCTGCCCGACACTGCGGGGACGAAAGCGCGGTGTCGGGGAAAGGCCGATCGCCTCGGCCGGGACCTGCGTCGATTCAGTTCTCGTTGCCGGTGATGCGGTCGCGCAGCGTGGGGAGGCCGGGGCCGGTGAGGTCGTCGCAGTAGGCGATTCGGCTCGCCATCGCCATGGTCAGCGCGATCGTCGTTCCGCGGATCAGCGGCCCGGTGCCGTGGGTGAAGGGACCATCGGTCGCCTCGAGGCGGAGGCCTTCGATGAGGGTGCGACTGGGGACGGTGAAGTCGCGCCCGGCGAAGAATTCGGCGACGGCGGTGGTCGCCTCGATAGACGGGGTGGTGGTGAGCCCGAGTGGTCGGCGGATGTCCTGGGCATGGACCACGATTTCACCGAGCCAGGCGGCGGTATCGCCCGAAGGTGCGGTGGTGCTGTCGACGATCGCCCGGAACCGTTCGAGGGTTTCGGCCGGTGTCGTCCCGAGGTGTTCGGCCTTGCGCCGCTCGTTGTGCTTGTCGAAGTCGAAGCGCGCCGCGAGAACGCTCACCAGCCAGCACATCCGGCCGGTACTCGCACCGGCCGTGAGGTGCGCGACCACGTCTTCGACAGTCCACGCACCGCACAGCGACGGCGAACTCCACTGGTCGTCGTCGAGGCGGGCGAGGTCGTCCGCGAGAGCGGCGCGTTCGGCGTGCGTCAGCGCCCACAGCGCGGCACGGGAATCGGGCACGTGAAACCTCCGTGGCACGCTCGATCACCGGGCGCCGTGGTGCCGAGCCGACGTCCCATGATGCAGACGACGTGAACGCCGCGAATTTATCGGTCAGGAGGTTCGCAACACGCAGCGGGTCTTCGAGTAGATGGTCGGCACGCACTCGTTGCAATGCGTGCACAGCGACGGAGTCGCCCGGTCGGACTGCCAGCGGCGGACGAGATCGGGTTCGCGGAGCAGGGCCCGGCCCATGGCGACGAAATCGAAGCCCTCGGCGCGGGCCTGTTCGGCACCCGCCAGGTCGGTGATGCCGCCGAGCAGGATCAGCGGCATCGTCAGCTCCGCACGGAAGCGCCGCGCCTTGTCGAGCAGATAGCCGGGGCGATAAGGGTATTCGCGCAGGAATTTGCCGCCGACGAGCTGGAAACCCCAGCGCACCGGAATCGGCAGGGCACGGGCGAAGTTCCGGCGCGGTGCGTCGCCACGGAAGATGGCCATCGGGTTGAGCAGGGAGCTACCCGCGGTGAGTTCGATGGCGTCGACGGCACCGTCGTCCTGTAGCCAGCGCGCCACCCGCAGCGACTCCTCGATCGAGAAACCCCCGCGCACACCGTCTTCCATGGTGAGTTTGGCGGTGACCGCCATGTCGTCGCCCGCCGCGTCGCGCACGGCACGCACCAGTTCCCGCGCCACCCGTGCCCGGTTCACCAGCGAACCGCCGTATTCGTCGCGGCGGCGGTTCAGCAGCGGACTCAGGAAGGCGCTGGCCAGGTAGTTGTGGCCGAGGTGCACCTCGACGGCGTCGAATCCGGACTCCCGTGCCAACCGCGCCGCCCGCGCATGCGCTTGAACCACCTCGGCGATGGCGAGCGCGTCGGGTACCTTGGTGAACCGCATCCCCAGCGGATTGAACATCCGGCTCGGCGCCAGCGCGGGCGCCCGGTTCGACCGCGCGTTCGCCACCGGCCCCGCGTGCCCGAGCTGCGCGCTCACCGCCGCGCCCTCGGCATGCACGGCATCGGTGAGCCGCCGCAGCCCCGGCACCGCCTCCGGCCGCATCCAGATCTGCTGCGCATCGGTGCGCCCACCCGGCGCGACCGCGCAGTAGGCGACCGTCGTCATGGCCACTCCACCGGCGGCGACCTCGCGATGGAACTCCACCAGCTCGTCGGTGACCAGCGCGTCGGGGGTGCGCCCTTCGAAGGTGGCCGCCTTGAGCACGCGGTTACGAAGGGTGAGGGGACCGAGGCGGGCCGGCGCGAGGACATCGCTCATCCCCGAAGTGAAACACGTTTCAATTACGGGCCGCAACGGTATCGCCCGCTCACCGGGCGAAAAGGTGACCTACCAGCGATCGGGAGTCACCGGGGCGTCCCAGGCCTTGGCGAAACGGGTCTTGTCCTTGGTGTCCACTTCCTTGCGCCGGTACACGATGTACGGGCGGGTGAGGTAGCCGATGGGCGCGCTGAACATGTGCACCAGCCGGGTGTACGGCCAAGCCGCGACCAGGGCGAGCACCACCAGTCCGTGCAGCTGGAAGGTCCACGGCACACCGACCATCAGCCCCGGCTCCGGGTTGATGGTGAACAGGCTGCGGAACCACGGCGACACGGTGTCGCGGTAGTTGTAGGTGCCCCACAGCAGGTTCGAGCCCCAGGTGTTGAGCAGCCCGGTGACCAGCGCCAACGTGAGCAGCGTGTACATCATGATGTCGTTGCGGCTGGTCGCCTTGCGCACGGCGGGCACGACGATGCGGCGGTAACACAGGATGGCGACTCCGGCCACCACCATCAGGCCAGCGACGGACCCCGCGCCGACCGCGACCAGGTGATAGGTGTGCTCGGAGATCCCGAGCGCCGCCGTCCACGACTGCGGAATCAGCAGACCCATCACGTGTCCGCCGAACACCCCGAGCATGCCGAAGTGGAACAGCGGACTGCCCAGCTGCAGCAGCTTGGACTCGTAGATCTGCGAGGACCGCGTGGTCCACCCGAACTGATCGAACTTGTAGCGCCAGACATGGCCCAGCACAAAGGAAGTCGCGGCGATATAGGGCAGGATCAGCCACAGGCCTTCGGGAAGCGGAATGGTGGCGTTCATCGGCGGCCTTCTGTTGCGTCGAAGAGGGCGGGGTCCATGGCGAAGGGTTCCAGGCCGACCTCTTCCTCGGGCGGGCCCTGGGCGGCGAGTTCGGCGATGCGGCGGCGGTCGGCGGTGGTCACCGGTGGCAGGGTCGCCAGGACGGCCGCGAGGACACCCGAGTACGGGGAGTTGTTGTCGCCCAGCGACAGTCGGAGCAGTTCCAAGACGGGCACGTGCTCGCCGAGCAGGCGTTCACCGCCGATCGGGTCGACGGTGGCGGCGAACTCGAGCAGCACCGGCAGGTGGTCGGGCAGCTCCTCGTCGCCGAGTTCGGCGCCGGCCTGGCGGTAGGCGTGCTTGAAACGCAGCAGTGCCATGCCGCGTTTGCGGGTGTCGCCGTAGGCGTAGAACGTCAGGTGCAGGCTGGCGCGGCGACGCATGTCGAAGGTCTCGACGTAGCTCTGGGCGACCTCGATGTCCGGGGTGTCGCGCAGGTAGGCGAGTACCGGCTCGAAATGGACGCGCACCTCGTCGGGCAATTGTGCTGCGGCAGAGCCGAGCTGGTCGAGCAGGGCCAGGGTCTGTTCGCCGGGATAGTCCAGCAGCAGCGCGGCCAGGCGCCAGACCATGCGCCGCTCGTGCTCGGCCAGTGCGAGGACGGGCTCGGGTCGCCGCCGGATCGAGAGCAGACTCATTGCGGCACCCCACTGACGGCCGGGTCGGTGGTGGCGGCGCCGTTGCCGCCACCACCGGATCCGGCGCCGTTGCCGGTGTGGCCGTTACCGTTGCCGTTGTCGCTGCCGGGTAGCAGGCCCGCGGTGGAGCGACCGTCCCAGTTGAGCAGGTTGATCCGCCCCGACTTCTCCTCCGGTGCGGCCTGATTCGTGTCGGCGAGGGAGAACTTCTCCACCACCTGGTCGAACGCCGTCATACCCGGCCCGCCGTCGGTGTCGAGACTGCACCCGGTGGCCAGCGAATCCAGCTCGTGCGCACGGGAAGTCGCGCCGCTGGGGATCACATAGCGGTGCTCGTACTTGGCGATGGCGAGCAGCCGGTACATCGCCTCGATCTCCTCGGGCTCCAGCCCGATCGAGGGCGCGATACCCGTATCGGGTTCCTCACCGAGGTTCACCGACCGCATGAAAGCCCGCATCCCGGCGAGCCTTTGCAGCGAGGCGCGTACCGGGCCGATCTCACCGGCGGTGAACAGCTCCGCCAGGTAGCCGATCGGAATGCGCAGGGCATCGATGGCGCCGAACAGGTTGCGCGCGTCCTCGCCGTCGTGGCCGGTCTCGGTGAGCACATCCACCACCGGCGAGAGCGGCGGCACGTACCAGACCATCGGCATGGTGCGGTATTCCGGATGCAGCGGCAGCGCGAGCTGGTAGTCGACGATCAGCTTGTACACCGGTGAATCCTGCGCGGCGGCAATCCATTCCGGTGAGATTCCGGCCTTCTCCGCTTCGGCGATCACTCGCGGGTCGTGCGGGTTGAGGAAGACTCCGAGCTGGGAGGTGTACAGATCCTGCGGGTCGGTGACCTGTGCCGCCTCGAGCACGGCGTCGGCGTCGTAGAGCATCACGCCGATGTAGCGCAGCCGGCCCACACAGGTTTCCGAGCACACGGTCGGGATGCCGACCTCCACGCGCGGGTAGCAGAAGGTGCACTTCTCCGCCTTGCCCGTCTTGTGGTTGAAGTAGATCTTCTTGTACGGGCAGCCGGTGATGCACTGCCGCCAGCCACGGCATTTGTCCTGGTCGACGAGCACGATGCCGTCTTCCTCGCGCTTGTAGATCGCGCCCGACGGGCACGACGCGGCGCACGAGGGATTGAGGCAGTGCTCGCAGATGCGCGGCAGGTAGAACATGAAGGTCTCTTCGAACTCCAGTTTCACCTTGTCCTCGAGCTTGCCGAGCAAGGGGTCCTTGCCGACCTGCTCGGGGCCCGAACCCAGGTCGTCGTCCCAGTTCGCACCCCAGGTGACCTTGGTGTCCTCACCGGTGATCAGCGATTTCGGCCGGGCGACCGGCGTGGTGTCGGTGGGCGGCGACGACAGTAGGTTGTCGTAGTCGTAGCTCCACGGTTCGTAGTAGTCGTCGACCGTCGGCAGATCCGGGTTGGCGAAGATGTTCATCAACCGCTTGAACCGCGACCCCGACTTCAGGGTGAGCTTGCCGCGCTTGTTGAGCGTCCAGCCACCCTTCCACTTCTCCTGGTCCTCGTACTGGCGCGGATAGCCCTGTCCCGGACGGGTTTCCACATTGTTGAACCAGACGTACTCGGTGCCACCGCGATTGGTCCACGCCTGCTTGCAGGTGACCGAGCAGGTGTGGCAGCCGATGCACTTGTCCAGGTTCATGACCATGGCGAGCTGAGCCATAACGCGCATGTCAGTACTCCACGTTCTGGTTGCGGCGGCGAATGGTGGTGACCTCGTCGCGCTGGTTTCCGGTGGGGCCGTGGTAATTCAGCGCGAACGACTGCTGGGCGTAGCCGCCGATCAGGTGCGAAGGCTTGATGAGCACCCGGGTGAGTGCGTTGTGGATACCGCCGCGCTTGCCCTTGGCTTCCTTGGTGGTGTCCTCGGCGCCTTCGATGCGCGGCACGTCTACCGCGCGGTCCTGAGCGTGGTACATGAACACCGTGCCCTCGGGCATGCGGTGCGAGACGATCGCCCGGGCCACGACGACACCGTTGCGGTTGATCGCCTCGATCCAATCGTTGTCGGCCACACCGATCTTCTTGGCGTCCACATCCGACATCCAGATCGTCTGACCACCCCGCGAGAGCGTGAGCATGTGCAGGTTGTCCTGGTAGGCCGAGTGGATCGACCACTTCGAGTGCGGGGTCAGGTAACGCACGGTGAGCCCGTTGCCGCTCACATTGCCGATGCTCGGCTCCGCGAACAGCGCCGACATGTCCAGCGGCGGACGGAAGATCGGCAGTTGCTCACCGAGTTCGATCATCCAGTCGTGGTCGAGGTAGAAGTGCTGACGCCCGGTGAGGGTGTGCCACGGCTTGAGCCGCTCCACATTGATGGTGAACGGCGAGTACCGGCGTCCACCGCTCTCGCTGCCCGACCACTCCGGGGAGGTGATGACCGGAACGGGACGCGCCTGGGTGTCGGCGAAGGTGATCTGCTTGCCCTCGGCCTCGGCGGCGAGGTCGGCCAGTTTCGTGCCGGTACGGCGCTCGAGCTGGTGGAAACCCTCGACCGCGAGACGCCCGTTGGTGGTGCCCGACAGCGCGAGAATCGTCTCGGCGGCGAAGGTGTCCTTGGCCAGCGACGGCCGCCCGGCCGCGATCCCCGACACCACGGTGCCGTTCTTGCCCGCGAGGTATTCCACCTCTTTGTCCGGGTAGGTCGTGATGCCCTTGGTGGTCACCCCGAGCGTGTCGACCAGCGGACCGAGCGCGGCGAGCTTCTCGGCGATCTTGGTGTAGTCGCGTTCGATCTCGACGATCTTGGGCATGGTCTTGCCCGGAATCGGTTCGCACTCACCGGCTTTCCAGTCCAGCACCTTGCCGCCCGCCTGCGCCAGCGCATCCGGCGAGTCGTGCTGCAACGGCACCGCGACGATGTCTTTCCTTGTGCCCAGGTGCTTTTCGGCCAGCCAGGAGAATCCGCGCGCGATGCGGTGGAACGCCTCGAAGTCGGTCTTGGCCTCCCACGGCGGGGAGATGGCGGGGGAGAAGGCGTGCACGAAGGGGTGCATGTCGGTGGAGGACAGGTCGTGCTTCTCGTACCAGGTGGCGGCGGGCAGCACGATGTCGGCGAACAGGGTGGTGCTGGTCATGCGGAAGTCCAGGGCCAGCAGCAGGTCCAGCTTGCCCTCGGCGCCTTCCTCACGCCATTCCAGTTCCTGGGGGCGCACACCGGTGGCGTCGGTGGTCTGCAGGTTGGAGCCGCAGCCGAGCAGGTGCTTCTGGAAGTACTCGTTGCCCTTGCCCGAGGAGCCGAGCAGGTTCGCCCGCCACACGGTGAGTACGCGCGGGAAGTTCTCGGGGGCGTCGGGGTCTTCGCAGGCGAAGCGCAGGTCGCCGGACTTGAGGCCGTCGACCACGTGCTCACCGGGGGTTTTGCCCGCAGCAGCCGCTTCGTCGGCCATGTCCAGCGGGTTGCGGTTGAACGTCGGGTAGCTCGGCATCCAGCCGAGACGACTCGCCAGCGCGATGTTGTCGGCGGCGGTGCGACCGGCGAACTTGCCCTTGCCCAGCGGGGACGCGAACGAGTCCGAGGTGAACGGGTCGTAGCGCCACTGGTCGTTGGTCAGGTACCAGAACACGGTGCCCTGCATCTGACGGGGCGGGCGCTGCCAGTCGCTCGCCGAAGCCAGTGTGGCCCAACCTGTTACCGGACGGCACTTCTCCTGGCCGACGTAGTGGGCCCAGCCGCCACCGTTCTTGCCCTGGCAGCCGGTGAGCAGCGTGAGCGTGAAGAACGCGCGGTAGATCTGATCGGAGTGGAACCAGTGGTTGGTACCCGCGCCCATCAGGATCATCGAACGGCCGCCGGAACGTTCGGCGTTGTCGGCGAATTCGCGGCCGATGCGTGCGGCCTGCACGGCGGGCACGCCGGTGATGGTTTCCTGCCAGGCCGGGGTGTAGGGCGACTCTGCGTCGTCGTAGCCCTTGGCCCAGTCGCCGGGCAGGCCGTCGCGGCCGAGGCCGTACTGGGCCAGCAGCAGGTCGAAGACCGTGGTGACCCGTTTGCCCGCAACGGTTTTCGTCGGCACGCCACGGATGATGGGTGCCGCGGTGTCGGTGTCGAAGCGGGGCAGCGCGATGGTGGTCGGCGCCTCGTCGGAATGGCCGAGCAGGGTGAGCAGCGGGTCGACCCCTTCGAGGTCGAGATTCCACTTGCCCGCGTCCGCCTCGTTGAAACGGTGGCCGAGAGAACCGTTGGGCACCACCGGGTTTCCGGCCTGATCGAGCAGCACCGGCTTGTGTGCGGCGTTCTCGTCGGTGTGGCCCAGATCGGCCGCCGTCAAGAACTTGCCCGGAAGGGCGCCGCCCTGATCCGCCGCCTCGTCGAGACAGATCAGGTACGGCAAATCGGTGTAGGACTTGATGTAGTCCAGGAACATCGGAGTCTGCTTCTCCAGGAAGAACTCCTTGAGCACCACGTGCCCCATCGCCATCGCCAGCGCCGCGTCGGTACCGGGGCGCGCGGCCACCCACTCGTCGGCGAACTTGGTGTTGTCGGCGTAGTCGGGGGAGACCACCACGACCTTCTGGCCGCGATACCGCGCCTCGGTCATGTAGTGCGCGTCGGGGGTTCGGGTCACCGGGACGTTGGAACCCCACATGATGAGGTAGCCCGCGTCGAACCAGTCGGCCGACTCCGGCACGTCGGTCTGGTCACCGAACACCTGCGGTGAGGCCACCGGCAGGTCGGCGTACCAGTCGTAGAACGAGAGCATGTAGCCGCCGAGCAGCGACACGAAACGGGCACCCGTGGCGTGGCTGACCATCGACATCGCCGGAATCGGCGAGAACCCGGCCACACGGTCGGGGCCGTACTGCTTGATCGTGTAAACATGTGCGGCGGCGGCGATTTCGGCCGCCTCCCACCACTCGGCGCGCACGAATCCGCCCTTGCCTCGGGCGTTCTTGTACGCCTTGGCCTTGACCGGATCCTCGACGATCGACTCCCAGGCCAGCACCGGGTCCTTCAGTTCGGCCTTGGCCTTGCGGTACAGGTCGAGCAGGGTGCCGCGCACATACGGGTACCGCACGCGGGCGGGGGAGTAGGTGTACCAGGAGAACGAGGCGCCACGGGGGCAGCCGCGCGGTTCGTACTCGGGCTTGTCCGAGCCCACCGAGGGATAGTCGGTCTGCTGGGACTCCCAGGTGATCACGCCGTCCTTGACGTAGATCTTCCACGAGCACGAACCGGTGCAGTTCACGCCGTGGGTGGAGCGCACCACCTTGTCGTGCGACCACCGGTCCCGGTAGAACGCATCGGCATCGCGCCCACCGACCTTGAACACCGAACGCTGATCCGCGGAAACCTCACCGCGCTGAAAGTACTTTCCGAGCGTCAGCAGACTGTCACCGAAATCGGTGGGCGACGGACCATGAGTGCGCGAATTAACCACGACGCCCCCTTCGAGCTTGTGAAATCGGGCTGTTGAGGCCAACTGTAAGGAGACGATCCGGCCGGGCAAAACGAACTTCTCACACCCCGGATCGGGCCTTTGTGCGTTGTGAGGTGGGCGAAATGTGCTGGTCACCCCCGTAACCAGCCGCTCACCCGCAGCACCCGCCACGACCAGGGGAAACCCGCACCTGACCGGCCTTTTCCGACGCTCGCGAGGCGCTTCGGCGCCGAGGCGGTGATGCTTCGGAAACGACGGGTTCTCGGACGGTTTACATTTGTTTACACACCCGAAGTGACCTGCGTCGCTCCGATCCGGGCCCGGCGACTGTGCGGGCGCGTGAACAGTATGTACTCAGCTAACGGTCCGTTACTGGACGTGCGATCATGTCTGCCGACCATCGACAGCGATCAGGGAGTACGAACAAGTGGCTGAGTTTCTGACCACGATCAACGGCTATATCTGGAGCGACTCGTTGATCTATCTGTGCTTGGCCGCGGGGGTGTATTTCTCCGTCCGTTCCCGGTTCGTCCAGGTCCGTCAGATCCCCGAGATGGTGCGCCTGCTGCTGAACGGCGAGAAGTCCGCCTCCGGTGTGTCCTCGTTCCAGGCGCTGGCGATGTCGCTGTCGGGGCGCATCGGCACCGGCAATATCGCGGGCGTCGCCACCGCCATCGCTTTCGGCGGCCCGGGTGCGCTGTTCTGGATGTGGGCGGTGGCCTTCCTCGGCGCTTCCACCTCCTTCGTCGAGTGCACCCTCGGCCAGATCTACAAGACCCGCGACCCGCTCACCGGTGAGTACCGTGGCGGACCCGCCTACTACTTCCACCGGGCGATGTCGCACACCAAGGCCGCCCCGCTGTTCAAGGTCTACGCGGTGATCTTCGCCGCCGTCACCGTGCTGGCCTGCGGTCTGCTGATGCCGAGCGTGCAGTCCAACTCCATGGCCGCCGCGATGAACCAGGCCTGGGGTGTGTCGGAATGGGTGGTCGCGCTCGGCACGGTGATCGTGCTGGCGTTCGTCATCATCGGCGGTGTGAAGCGGATCGCCGCCTTCGCCGCCGTGGTCGTGCCGTTCATGGCGGTGGGCTACATCCTGATCTCCATGGTCATCGTGTTCGCCAACGCGGGCCAGATCCCCGAGATCCTGTCCCTGGTGGTGCGCAGCGCCCTCGGCGCCGACGCGGCGTTCGGCGCGATCATCGGCTCGGCCGTGATGTGGGGCGTCAAGCGCGGTGTGTACTCCAACGAGGCAGGCCAGGGCACCGGACCGCACTCGGCGGCCGCCGCCGAGGTGTCCCACCCCGCCAAGCAGGGTCTGGTGCAGGCGTTCGCCGTGTACATCGACACCCTGTTCGTCTGTACCGCCACCGGCCTGCTGATTCTGTCGACCGGCGCCTACCGGGTCTTCGAGGGTGAGTCCGCCGACGGCAAGGTCCTGGCCGACGGCGGAGTGCTGCCGTCGGACGCCGCGGTCGGCCCCGCCTACGCCCAGCACGCGGTCGACACCCTGTGGGGCGGTTTCGGCTCGACCTTCGTCGCGATCTCGCTGGCCTTCTTCTGCCTGACCACGATCATCGCCTACTACTACATGGCCGACACCAACTTGCGCTTCCTGCTCGGTAAGCGCGCCGCCACACCCGTCCCCGTCATCCGGGGCACCCTGGGCAGCAACACCACCCTGATCCTGCAGGCCCTCATCCTGGTCTCGGTCGGCGCGGGCGCCCTGTCCACCGCCACCGACGCCTGGACCCTCGGCGACATCGGCGTCGGCCTGATGGCCTGGCTCAACATCATCGGCATCATCATTCTCCAGCAGCCCGCCTACAAGGCCCTGCGCGATTTCGAGAAGCAGCAGAAGGCAGGCAAGGACCCGGTCTTCGACCCGAAGGCGCTCGGTATCCGCAACGCCACCTTCTGGGAGACCTACGAACCGGAACGCGAACGCGAAAAGGTCACTGTCACCAAGTGATTCGGCGCGCCGAGGTCCACACCAGGACCTCGGCGCGTCTTTTCTTGTGCTCGCCGCGGCCTACTGTTCGGTCGGCGCAGCAGGGTCGACCTCCGCGAACGATCCGACCCACTTGTGCGGTGGGCGTGGGGGATTCGGCTCGCCTGGGCGGTGGATGCCGACGACGTGCCAACCGGCGGTGACGGCCGCATCGAGTTCGTCCGGGTGATCGGACAGGAACAGGGTTTCGCGCGGCGCGACCGCGATGCGAGCGGTGATGGTTTCGTAGGAGGTGGGTTCGCGTTTGGGGCCGGCGTTCACCAGGTCGAAATGGTCGGTGACCAGGGGTGACAGGTTGCCCTGTTCGGCGTAGGTGAACCAGTCTCGTTGGTTGCGTTCCGAACCCGAGGAGTAGATGTAGAGGGTGTGGCCTGCGGCGTGCCAGGCGCGCAGCGCGGGGACCACGTCGTCGAAGAAGCGGCCGTGCAGATCGCCCGCGCGGAAGCCCTCCGCGCAGATGGCGCCCTGGGCGGCTTTCAGCGGCTCGGCCTTCACATCGGAATGCAGCCAGCCGGTGAGGATTTCGGCGATCCGTGCGGTATCGGCGGTCGGCTCGACGGACAGTTCGCGGGTCGCGGCGATCACGGATCCGGCTGCGCCGGTTGCGTTCTCGGCCAGCCAGGTGGGCAGATGCTGCTCGGTGTATCCGTAGAGGTCGGTGCGCACCGAATCGGTGGGGCTGGTGGTGCCCTCGATATCGAGGACGATCGCGCGGATCACGCGAGCAGCTCGTCCAGGGTGGGGAAGCCGGCGCTGATCTTGTCGCCGGTGAAATCGCCGACCCAGCCGTCGGCCTCCTCGAAGAAGCGGATGGCGACGAAATCGGGGCGGGGGCCCATGTCGAACCAGTGCAGGGTGCCCGCGGGCACCGAGAGCAGATCGCCCGCCTCGCACACCGTTGCCAGCACCGCGTCGTCGATGTGCAGGTAGAAGCAGCCGCGACCGGCGACGAAGAAACGCACCTCGTCCTCGGCGTGCCGGTGCTCGTCGAGGAACTTGGTGCGCGCACCGGCCGCCGTGGCGGGCCAGTCGGGGTTGTCGTCGTCGGGGTGGATGCGGGCGATATCGATGTGCTCGTAGCGACCCGAGGCGTTCAGTTCGGCGATCCGCGGCGCGTAATGGGCGAGCAGTGTGTCGGAGTCGGTGGTCGCGGCGTCGGGGAGCACCTCCCAGCGGGAGAAGGCGATGCCGTGCTTCGACAGCTCGGCACCGATCTCGGCGGTATCGGTGGTACGCACCCGGACATCGGCGGCATTGTCGGCCGCCATCACTTGCAGCAGGGTCATCTCGGTCCGATCTCGAAAGGAGTGGCGTCGGTACGTCCGGTGCGGGCGATCAACTCGCACAGTGCTTCCAGACATTCGGCGCGGTCACGCGCCTGGGCAAGAGTGTCACCCCAGGCGGTGATGCCGTGCCCGGTGATGAACAGAATCGGTGCGGCACCGGGATTTTCGCGCAGGTAGTACTCGATGTCGGCGCCGATGCGCGCGACCTCGGGCCAGTTCGCGAACACCGGAACGTCCACGGTCGAGGGATCGTCGAGCCCGAAACCCTTGATGAGTTCGTAGCCGCTGACCCGCACGGTGTCACCCGGCTGGGCGGTGGTTGCCAGTGCCGTGGCGAACGGTGAGTGCACGTGCACGACGGCACCGGCATCGCGCGTGCGGTAGACGGCGGTGTGAATGCTGGTCTCGGCGGAGGGTTTTCGGTCCTGACCCGGGTACGCGGTGGTGTCGGCGACGCGCACGCGCACCGCATCGTGCTCGGTCAGCTCGCCCTTCGACAACCCGCTGGCGGTGATCAGCGCATCGTCGCTCCCGGATCGCACCGAGATGTTGCCTGCCGTACCGGGCATCCAGCCGCGCTCGTAGAGCTGACGAGCGACGGCGGCGAGCGCGCCTCCTGGCGTGTCGCTCTCGGCGCCGGTGTCGGCTGCCTGCACAGACGCGGGCCGAACGGCTACGTCTACCGCCGCGGCCGTGGGGATAGACGGACTGTCGGCATGCGGTATCGCGGCGGTCGAGCTCGCGGCGCGGCCGTTCTCGTCGAAGGTGTCCGCGTTGCGGTAGACCACACCGTTCTCCGTGACCACTGCGGTGACCAGGTCGGCCGGTGTCACGTCGAAGGCCGGGTTGAAAACGGCGGTGCCGGCCGGTGCGGCCTCGACCCCACCGAACCCGGTGACCTCCGCGGCGGCGCGCTGTTCGACCACGATCTGCGCACCGGTCGCCATCGCGGTATCGCGGGTGGACTCCGGGGCGACGACGATGAACGGGATGCCGTGATGACGCGCGGCCAGCGCCAGGCCGAAGGTGCCGATTTTGTTGGCGACGTCGCCGTTGGCGGTGATTCGGTCGGCGCCGACGAGCACGGCGTCGACCTGCCCCGTCGCCATCGCCCACGCCGCGGCCGAATCGATGGTGAGCCGGTGGGGGATCCCCGCTTCGGCGAGTTCCCACGCGGTGAGCCGGGCACCCTGCAGCAGCGGCCGAGTTTCGTCGACGATCACATCGGTGACCACACCGCGTTCGTGCAGCACCCGCAGCGCGCCGATGGCCGTACCCACCGCGCTCGTGGCCAGGCGACCGGTATTGCAGTGCGTGAGCAGGCGCAGCGGCCGGTCGCCGCAGAGGTGTTGCACCAGGTCGGCGGCGTGGGTGGCGGCGGCCAGGTTGACCCGGCCGTCCTCGGCGAGCATGTCGAGGGTTTCGGCCAGCACGGCGTCGGCACCCTCGGCGATCCGCGCCCGCACCCGCTCGACCGCCCACGCCAGGTTGACGGCGGTAGGCCGAGCCGCCGCGATCCGATCCGCCTCGGCTTCCACCGCCGCCACGTCGACCACTCCGCCGCCCGAAAGGCCGGCCCGCACTGCTTCGCGCGAGACGGCCGCGCTGCGCTGTCCTACCTCAGCGGCCCCGCAGCCATGTTCGTCGTCCGCCTGCGTCGCGGCTGCGGGATGCACAACGTCCGACCGCATCGCGGCGTCGGAAGGCTCATCTGCTCGTGTGCCTGCCGCGGAATGCGCAGCGTCCGTTCGTGTCGCGGTTTCGGGATGTTCGGCGACGGCCTGGGTGGCGGCGTCGACGACCTTCGTGTGAGCCCGGGTCGCGATGACCACCCCGAACGCCCCCGCGATCCCGATAGCGGGCGCACCACGGATGGCGAGCGTAGTGATGGCGTCGATCACCTGATCGACGGTCGTCAACCGCAGCTCACGCACCTCGTGCGGCAGCCCGCGCTGGTCGATGGTGACGAGCGCACCGTCGTCCCAGGTCAGGGAACTGTCGTCCATCGGGGTGTCCTCACTGCGAGACTGTCTTTCCGCCGGTAGACGATATCCGACCAGGCCGACCCGCCGGGACCCGATCCCGACCTGGACAGACGCATGACCAGCTCGGCGGAGCGCATGCCCGGGGCGCTACTCGGCAACGAACTCGGCCTCGCGCTCGACCGCATCGATGGTGGCCTGCGGAACCTGGATCGGGCCGGGTGTGTAGGTGATCGCGCGGAGGGGGCCGGTGTAGCGGAAAGGGCCGCGGCGTTCGCGTAGGTCCCAGGACACCGGGCCGCGGGCGTCGATGCCGACCGAGATGCCGGTCCACGGTGCCATGCCGACGAGCTGGACCTGGTCGGTGAGTTCGGCGAGGGGGGTGCCGTCGGCTTCGACGACGAAGTCCCAGCGCAGGTGGGGACGCACGGTGGTGCGGACGGTGACGGTGCGGGTGCCGACCGGCAGTGGTGTGCCCACCGACGCGTAGCGGCCGTAACTGTTCACGCCGAGCACCACCTCGCCGTGCTCGATGTAGAGCAGGTAGCCGCCGAGCGGGTCACCGTGGGCGACGAGTACGCCTTCGTCGCCGTCCCGGTAACCGGTGGGCACGGATCGGTCACCGGTTCGCGAGGGTGAGGTGGTTGCGCCCAGTTCGGCGGTGATGGTGAAGTCGCGGTAGGCGATCAGCCGTTGCGACCGATAGCGCTCGAGGGTCGGGGTCCCGGGGAGCAGACGTACCGGGTCGGCCAAGCGGGCCTCCTCCGGGCGCCTGCGGAACAGGTCGGCGCGGGTGAGAAGCGGGAAAACCGTATTGGCCCAGGCTGATTCGTCCCAGGCGGCGGCGAGTTCGGCGGCCTTGTCCGGATACTGTGCGGAAAGGTCGTGCAGCTCGGTGGGGTCGGCGCGCACATCGAAGAGCTGCCAGTCGGGTGCGTCGAGGTCGGCGCCCGCTTCGTGGAGCGAGAGCAGTTTCCATCCGTCACGATAGAAACCGCGATGACCGGTCATCTCCGAATACTGCTCGGTGTGCAGGGTCGGTGCGGAGGCGTCGCGGAGCAGGGCGGCGGCGGATACGCCGTCGAAGTCCTTGGCCGGTAGGCCGTGACGGACCGACGGCCGGTCCAGCCCGGCGAATTCCAGCAGGGTCGGCGCCAGGTCGGTGACATAGGCGTACTCGTGGCGGATACCGGTGTCGTTGTCCTTGCGCGGCAAGCCTTTCGGCCACGACACGATCAGCGGCACCCGGACCCCGCCGGCGAAGGTCTGCCCCTTGTAGAAGCGGAACGGCGTGTTCGACGCCTGCCCCCAGCCACGCGGGTAGTGCACCCCGAGCTTGGCGGTACCGATCAGTTCCTCGTCGTGGGGCACGTCGCCCACCCAGTCGGGGTCGTCGATGTGGGCGAACTCGGCGAAATAGGAGCGGGTGCCCTCCGGCCCGCCCTCGGCGGTGCCGCCGTTGTCGGAGGTGAACACGATGACCGTGTTGTCGAGCTCGCCCAGTTCCTCGAGCAGGTCGACGATGCGGCCCAGACTCTGGTCGATGCTGTCGACCATGCCCGCGTACACCTCCATGTAGCGGGCGTACCGCCGCTGCTCGGCAGCGGACAGCGAATCCCATTCCGCCGCTTCGTAACCCGGCTCGGTATTGCGTGGCTTCTGCTGGGTGCCCGGCGGGAAAAGGCCCTGTGCCAGCTGCTCGGCGAAGCGTTTCCGGCGCAATTCGTCCCAGCCCTCGTCGTACCGTCCGCGGTACTTGGCCTGGTCCTGCGCCTTCGCCTGCAACGGTCCGTGCATGGCGACGTGCGCGAAATACAGGAAGAACGGTTTCGTCGCGTCGTGCGCGCGCAGGTCCTTGATGTAGGACAGCGCCTTGTCGGTGAGGTCGTCGGTGAGGTAGTAGCCCGGCGGATACTCCTCGACGTCGACGACGGAACTGTCGGAAACCAGTTGGTTCGGGTAGTAGAAGGAATTGAGGCCTTCCAGCGATCCGTAGTACCGGTCGAATCCGCGCTGCGTCGGCCACGAATTCCGGTGCGCCGCCGGATTCATCGTGGCATCGCGCACCAGATGCCATTTGCCCACCGCGTAGGTGGCATAACCGTTGTCCCGCAATACCTCCGGCAGGGTGAGCACATCGTCGGCCAGTTCCAGGCGCAGCCCGGGATACCCGGGATCGGCGTTGGCTACGAATCCGAAGCCCGCGCGGTGCGGATTGATACCGGTGAGCAACGCCGCGCGCGACGGGGAGCACAGCGGGGTGGTGTGGTAATTCGACAGTCGCACACCCGTCGCGGCGAGCCGATCCAGTGTGGGCGTGTCGATCTCGGAACCGTACGGACCGATATCGCTGTAACCCATATCGTCCACGAGGACGACGACGATATTCGGCGCACCGGCGGGCGCCGTGGCAGGCGAGGTCCAATCCGGCGTGGAATCGGCGGAGGTACGTCCGATCGAGCCTGCGAAAGATTCGTAACCGCGTGCGTGGGGTGGAACTGGCATTCCCGCAGTGAACTGGACGAAATGGCTGGTCACCAGGGTTAGATGCAGCCTGCGCGGAATCGGTGACCGGTGTCGCGCACATTGTTAGCGTCGCTGTCGTGTCAACGAACAATGCATCGCGTGGCGGTATCCATCGCCGAAATTTCCTGCGCACCAGCGGTATCGCTGCCGCGGCCATCTTCGGTGGGGCGGCCCTCGCGGCGTGCACCTCCGCGGTCTCGGAGCAGAAGGCAGGCGGCGACGACGCGACGCCGGTGCGCGGTGGCACCTTGAAGGTCGGCATCCGTGAGGACCTGGTACCCGCCAACCTGCTCACCAATACCGCCGCCACCCCGGTGCTCGTCGGCCTGGTCTACGAATCGCTGATCCGCTACCCGAACGATTCACTCGAACCACAGCCGCTGCTGGCCAAGGCCTGGCAGCTCGCCGCCGACGGCCGATCGGTGAGTCTGGACCTGCGCGACGACGTGAAATTCCACACCGGGCGCGTATTCACCGCCAAGGATGTGGAGTTCTCGATCCGCACCTACGCCGACCCCAAATGGTCGGCGCAGTTGCGGTCCACCGCCGCCGCGGTCACGGAATTCGATATCGTCTCGCCCACCCGGATCGTCCTGCGTTTCGCCCACCCGGTGAGCAATATCTTCGATCTGCTCGACACGGTGCCCATTCTCGACAGCGAAACCGCCGACAAACTCGGCACCGGTGAAACCTATATCGGCACCGGGCCGTTCACCTTCGTGCAGCGAATTCCGAATTCGCAGCTGATCTTCGCGAAGAACACCGGGTACTGGATTCCGGATCGTCCCTACCTCGACCGGGTGGAGGTCTCGATCGTCCCCGATCCGCAGGCCTTGCTGAACGCACTCAAGACCGGTCAGGTCGCTGCCGCGCGCGAGCTCAGCTTCCGCGACGCCGAAAACCTGTCCAACAGTGGCGGTTTCACTGTGCACAATCTCGAGGGCGCCGAACTGCAGACCTATGTGGGGGTCAATGTCTCCGAGCCCGCGCTGGCGGATGTGCGGGTGCGGCAAGCTATCGCCTACGCGCTGGACCGCGAACGGATCGTCGACGAGGTCTTTCGCGGCGCGGGCTATCCACTGAATGTGCCGTGGCCGAAGAATTCTCCCGCGTTCGACGAGTCGCTCAACACCAGGTTCAGCCGGGACGTCGGCAAGGCCAAGCAGCTGCTCGCCCAGGTGAACAAGCCGCCGCGCCTGCCGCTGACCTTCCACCCGGGGCACGAGGCGACCGCCCAGATCGTGCAGGCGAACCTGGCCGAGGTCGGCATCGAGGTGGACCTCGATCCGATCGACAATGCCGCCTTCGTGAAACAGCTCACCGGCCAGCAGTTCCGCGGCCTGTGGGTGACCGATCACTCGTGGGCGCAGTTCGTGCCGTCGACCCTCACGGTGAGCGCCTACCCCTTCAACGCCCGCCGCAATGCCTCCCGCTACGAGTCGACCGCCTACACCGCCGCGGCCGATACTGCCTGGAAATTGCCGCAGGGCACCGGCCCCGACGCGGTGCGCGCCTTCCGTGCCGTGACCGATCAGCTGCTGGAAGGGTTGTTCCTGATCGAGATCGGTGTGCGTTTCCAGCAGTACTCCACCAGCAACACCGTGCACGGATTCGGCTGGACCAAACGCCGCGAACCCCTGCTCACCGACACGTTCCTGTCATGACGCGCTACCTGCTGCACCGCTTACCCTCGGCGCTGCTCGTCCTGTTCGGCGCGTCCGTGCTGATCTTCCTGCTGCTGCGCCTGGTGCCGGGCGATCCGGCCACCATCCTGGCGGGCAACGACGCAACACCCGAATCCGTCGCGGCCATCCGGCACCAGCTCGGTCTCGATCAGTCGATTCCCGTCCAATACCTGAGCTGGCTTGGCGATCTGGTCACCCTCGACCTCGGCCGGTCCTACCTCATCGGTGGGCAGATCAGCGATCTGGTCGGTCGTGGGCTCACCAACACCCTCGTGCTCACGGTGACCGCGCTGGTGCTCGCCGTGGTGGTGAGCGTGGCGGTATCGCTGGCCTCGGTGCTGTGGCCGAGTCGCTGGCTGAATACCGTGGTCGCGGCGGCGAATACGATCGCCGTCGCGCTGCCGACGTTCGTGGTCGGGCCGCTGCTCGTGCTGCTGTTCGCCGTCGCGATCCCGATCCTGCCCTCGGGTGGGGTGCCGCCGGACGGGTTCATCGCCCGGCCGGATATCGCGGTGCAGTATCTGCTGCTACCCGCGATCTGCCTCGCACTGCCGGTGGCGGCCGCGCTGACCAGGTTCCTCACCGAGTCCCTGCGGACCGAACTCACCAAACCCTATGTGCTCACGGCACGTTCGTTGGGTGTCGGCCACCGCGAGATCGTCACGCGCGGAGCGCTGCGCAACGCACTGCCGACCTCGCTCACCGTGCTCGGCCTGCAGACCGGTCAGCTGCTCGGCGGCGCCGTGCTGGTGGAGGCGGCGTTCGTGTGGCCGGGGATCGGTCAGCTCATCGAGCAGGGCATCAGCCGCCGCGACTACCCGGTGGTGCAGGTGCTGTTGCTGCTCGCCGTCGCGGTGTTCGTGGTGATCCAGTTGCTCACCGATCTCGCCCATGCGTGGCTGGACCCCCGGGTCCGGATCGGGGGACGATCATGACCGTCGCAACCGCTGAAACCCGCGTCACCACCCGGCGAGCGGCCGCGCTGCGCAGTGGTCAGGGGCTGGCCGGTGTTCTCCTGATCACGGTGATCGCGCTCGCCGGTGTGTTCGCCGGGGTACTGAACCCCTTCGACCCTCTCGCGCAGATACCGTCCGCCAACCTGCTCGGCCCGAGCGCGCAGCACTGGCTCGGCACCGACCACCTCAACCGAGACGTGGCCGCGCGCGTGCTGGCCGGAATCCGCATCGACCTGCTCATCGTGGCTCTCGCGGTGCCGCTCGCCGCGGTGATCGGTTCGCTGATCGGGCTCGCCGCCACCGTGCACCCCTTCGCCGACGTCACCGTGCAGCGCCTGTTCGACCTGGTGCTTGCCTTCCCGTCGCTGATCTTCGCGATCGCCCTCGCCGCGATCACCGGGCCGGGCTGGCACGCGGTGGTGATCGTCATCGTGGCCGCCGAGATCCCGATCTTCGGCCGGCAGATCCGCACCGCCGTGCTCGCGGTGCGCGAACAGCCCTTCGTCGAGGCCTCCGAGGTGATCGGCGCGGACACCTGGTGGACGCTACGCAAACACGTGCTGCCCAACGCGATCGAACCGCTTGTCGTGCAGTTCGCGCTGTCGCTGTCGGTCGCGGTGTTCCTCGAGGGCGCGATGAGTTTCATCGGGATCGGGGTCCAGCCGCCGAATCCCTCGCTCGGCTCGCTGATCGGCGAATCCATCGGCAACCTCGACGCCAATCCGTGGATGGCGGTCGGGCCGCTGGTCGTCGTCGCCGGGCTGACGCTCGGGTTTCTGTTGATCGCCCAATCACTGGGCAACGCGAGGAGATCGGGATGAGTGCCGAGACGGCCGCGCGCGCCGACGGGTCCGGTGATGTCGTGCTCGACATCACCGATCTGATCGTCGCCTTCGGGGACAAGACCGTGGTGCACGGGGTGAGCTTCCAGGTGCGGCGCGGGGAGGTCGTCGCGCTGGTCGGCGAATCCGGGTCGGGAAAGTCGCTCACCGCGCGGGCGGCGCTCGGACTGCTGCCGGTTACCGCGCGGGCGCGGGGGTCGGTCAGCCTCGCCTCGACCGAGATCGTCGGAGCCGACGAGGCGACGCTGCGTGGGTTACGCGGCACCCGTGCCGCCATGGTGTTCCAGGAGCCCCAGACCGCGCTCAACCCGGTGCAGAAGATCGGCACCCAGCTCGTGCGGGCCCTGCGCGCGCACGGCGTCACCGACAAGGCCGCCGCCCGTGCCCGCGCGATCGAACTGCTCACCGCCGTCGACATCCCCGAACCCGCCGAACGCTTCGACTGGTATCCGCATCAGCTCTCCGGCGGGCAGAAGCAGCGGGTGGTGATCGCACTCGCGTTGTCGGGCGAACCCGACCTGCTCATCGCCGACGAGCCGACGACCGCGCTCGACGTCACCGTGCAGGCCGAAATCCTCGACCTGCTGCACACGCTGCGCCGCGATCGTGGCACCTCGGTGCTGTTCATCACCCACAACCTCGGCGTGGTCGCCGAGATCGCCGACCGCGTGGTGGTACTGCGCGCGGGCCAGGTGGTCGAACAGCAGCCGGTCGTCGACCTGTTCGCCGCACCGCAGGCCGAGTACACCCGCACGCTGCTCGCGTCGGTCCCGCGCTTGCCGGCACGTTCGGCGCGCGGTGGGGCAGCGGTGGCGCCCGAGGTCGGCGACCCCGACGGTGTGCCCGAGGTCCAGCCAGTCGAGACGGTGATCCCGACTCGCGGTGCGAACGAGGCCGACGTCGTCCCGAACGCTTCGAGCACCGAAAGGCCCGACCAGGTGCGGTTCGATGCCGATGCCGAGGCGGCCGACCTGGTGGGCACTGGGGACGGTACCTCTCCAGCCCTTCCTGCGGAGTCCGATGGTGTGGCCGGGGAAGCCGGCCTCGATTCCGATGGTGCGGCGGGTCGCGCGACTCGGGGTCTCGAGCGGGCGCTGCGGAGGGTGGTGGCACGGAAACCGGCGGTCGTCGCCGAGAAGGGCGGGGGCGTACCGGGACCGGAGTACCGCGAGGTGTTGCGGATCGACGAGTTGTCCGTGGTCTATCCCGGTCGGCACGGTGGTGCCGCATTCCCCGCGCTGCACGACATCTCGTTGACGCTGAGCCCGCGTGAGGTGCTCGGCATCGTCGGTGAGTCGGGTTCGGGCAAGAGCACGCTGGGCCGGACCGCGCTCGGCCTGGTGCCCGCGACCTCGGGAACGGTGCAGTTGCAGGGTGTCTCCCTGGCCGGGTTGTCGCGTCGGGAACTGCGCGGGTTGCGCCGCCATGTGGCGCTGGTGCATCAGGATGTGAGCGCCTCGCTCGACCCGCGACGCAGCATCGCCGACGCGATCGGTGAACCGCTCCAGGTGCATCGGGTCGCTTCGGGGGCGCTGCTGTACTCGAAAGTGGGCGATCTGCTCGAGTCGGTCCGGTTGCCGAGGGACTATGCCCAGCGCAGGCCTGCGGAGTTGTCCGGTGGGCAGCGTCAGCGCGTGGCGTTGGCGCGGGCACTGGCACTGGCGCCTCGGCTGCTGGTGGCCGACGAACCGACCAGTGCGCTCGACGTCTCGGTCCAGGCGCAGGTGCTCGACCTGTTCGCCGATCTGCGCGCCGAATACGGATTCGCGAGCCTGTTCATCAGTCACGACCTGGCCGTGGTGCACCAGGTCGCCGACCGCGTCCTGGTGCTGCGGCAGGGCCGGATCGTGGAAACCGGTGCGGCACGCGCGGTGTTCGCGGCACCAGCGCAGGAATACACCCGCCGCCTGCTCGACGCGGTCCCCGCTCCCGATCCGTCGACGGCTCGCAGGGGACGTGACGCGGCCCTGCCGATCGGGGCCTGAACGCGGACGAGCCACCGGTACCGGTACCGGCGGCTCGTCGACACGCGTGGATCAGTTGCCGGGGCGGCGCGGCTCGCGCCGATCATCCTGGCCTGCTCGCGTCATCCGCTGCGAGTCCTGCTCCTGCCGCTGCTCCTGCTGCTGGCGCGGCATCTGCTTGGGCATCTTTTTCGGCGTTTTCTTCGACTTCTCAGCCATCTCCACACGGTCCTTTCCGAGGGATGAATACTTCGCCTAATTCGGATGTCCGGCGTAATTCCGCCTTTTTCGAGGCGGGGTACGCCTGACTTGCTCAACGATAGGCATCGAGTGGTCGCGGCGGTAGAGTTGAACGATAAATAGCATTCCTACCAGCGGATATTCGGCGTGTCCCGGTATTTTCGGCAGTCACCGACGGCAATTCGGGCGACATTGTTTCAACTCGGGAGCGGGAGGAATTCCACGAGGTCGCCGTCTTCGGCGGATGGTCCCACGATGACCAGTCCGTCGCGGTCGACGAGTCCGCCCAGGTGGGCGGTGCGAATATTCGGGTCACCGATCCAGCCGCCTCCGGGGGCGTAGCGCGCGGGCGTGATGCGGGTGACGGGGGCGGCGATTTCGGCGGCATTGTGCAGCGGGCCGAGAACGGTGCGTGGCGGCGCCGCCGCGGTGCGGGCCGCGACGATCGCCGGGGTGAGGGCGAGTAGTACGGCGATGGCGGCGAAGGGGTTACCGGGCAGGCCGAGAACCGTCGGGCCGTCGGACAATTCGGCTACGACGGTCGAACCACCCGGGCGCAGTGCGAGTCTCGGGACGACGATGCGGGCACCGATGCGCGCCAGCGCGGTGCGCAACTGGTCGGCGGCGCCGCCACCGGTCGCGCCGACCACGACCAGCAGATCGAGACCGGTTGTGGCGGTGAGCATGTCGTCGAAACTGTGCGCGGTGTCGCGCAGGTGCACCCGGTCGACCACGCGTACACCGCAGCCGGTGAGCAGGTCCGGCAGGACGGGGCCGATCGAGTCGCGGGTCTGCCCGGCCTGCAGCGGGCCGGTGCTGCGGATCTCGTCCCCTGTCATCACTATTCGAGCTCGGACGGGCCCACGGACCGAACCCGTTGTCACCTCCACCGAGGCGGCGGCCGAGCGCAGCGCCGCGGTCACCCGGGTGCCCGCCGGGGCGACCCGATCACCGACCCGCAGGTCCTCGCCGCTGCGCCGCACATCGCCCCGGATCGGTGTGCCGGGCCGCCGTGCCAGATCGTCGCCGGTGACCACGGCGAACTCGTCACGCAGCACGGAGGTGGTTCCGTCGGGCACGTGCGCACCGGTCGCGATCCGCACCGCCTCGCCGGGCAACAGCCCGAGTGGCCTTGCACCACCGGCGAATCCGATATCGCGGCGCAGCCGCCACGGGCCGTCACCGCATACGGCGTAGCCGTCCATGGCCGAGACGTCGAAGCGCGGCAGCGCACCCGCCGCGACCACCGGTTCGGCCAGGGCGGCGCCGGGTACGTCGGCGAAAGCGGCGTCGTAGGCGATCAACGGGGTGAGTGTGCCGGCGACCCGATTCCTGGCTTCGGTGAGGTCGAGGCGGGCGTCGTTGTCGACGGACTCGCGGGCCCGGCGCACCTCCTCCTCGGTGTCGCAGTCGGTGGTGCCCGGCAGTTCGACCAGTGCCGTCTCGGTGGGGATGATCGCCTTCATCGGCTGGTTAACCAGGGCGTCCAGACCTGCCAGCGCCGCCGTGAGCGCGGTGCGCCGCCACACGCCGACCAGATACTGCGGGCGACCCGACGCATCGATGGCGAACACCGCTTCGGCGGTGGACTCGGCTGCGCGAAGCAATAATCCGCGCACGGTGTCGTGCGTCAGGAACGGCATGTCGGCGGCGAGCACAACGATCCACGGCGCCGGCTCCGGCCCCAGCGCGGCCAGCCCGGTGCCGATGGCGGCCACCGGCCCCGACCCCGGCGGCACCTCACGCACCTGCTTGATCCGCGCGTCGAGCTCGGGTCGCGGCGGACCGACCACAACCACCTCACCGCAATCGCGCACCGCCCCGAGCGCCGCCTCGAGCATCGACCGCCCACCGATCACGATCCCGGGCTTGTCGACCCCACCCATCCGGCTGGCCCGCCCACCCGCCAGCACGATCGCATCGGCATCGGTCATGAGACCAGCGAAGTAGTCGACATGTCGGCCATGCTATCCGCGCCACCCCGCCGGTTCCGACCCGATCGTCAGAGGCGGGCGGTGCGCAGGTCGATGCGGCCGTCGGTGATGGGGACTCCTTCCTCGGCGAGGAGGCGGAGCTGGCGGGTGGCGAGGTGGGGGGAGGGG
>NZ_JACBIU010000027.1:0-72286 GCF_013839555.1 Nocardia sp. GTS18
CCACAATGCCCCCATCGCCGAACTCCTGCGCCGCTTCCCCACCCTGCGCTTGATCATCGCCCACATGGGCACCCCCGAATACCGCGAGTTCCTCGATCTCGCCGAGCAATACCCCCAGCTCTACCTCGACACCACCATGGTCTGGACCGACTTCAGCGAAGCAGGCGCCCCCTTCCCCGCCGACCAACGCGACCGTCTCCTCGCCTTCGGCCCCCGCATCCTTTTCGGCAGCGACTTCCCCAACATCCCCTACCCTTACGCCGAGGCAGTCGCCGCTCTCGAACGCCTCGACCTCGGCCCCGACTGGCTCCGAAAGGTGTGCCACGACAACGCCGTCCACCTGTTCGACCTCGACGCGCCTTAAGGATTGTCTCCCGCCTGTTGACCGCCGACTACCCGCTCCGGCGGCGCCTCACCACAGGTGCAGGAAGGTTTCGTCGGCGAGCGGTTGGGGCGATCACAGTTCTTCGCACCGGTCAGGTTGCTGTCGCCGACCCGTCGATACTGGAGGTCCCGATCTCCGTTCTGAGCATTGTGGTGGCGCGAGTCAGCCCATTTTGGAGGCGTAGACCGCGAGGCGGACGCGGTTGTCGGTGCCGGTTTTGTCGAGCAGGTTGGTGATGTGGGTTTTGACGGTGCTCACTCCGAGGTGGAGGCGGTCGGCGATTTCCTGGTTGCCGTGGCCTTCGGCTACCAGGTGCAGGACGTCGCGTTCGCGGGCGGTGAGATCGGGTGGGGGTGAAAGGGTTTCGGGCGGGGTTGTCAGTGCTCGGGTGATGAGTCTGCGGAGCAGGGTGGGTGAGAAGAGGAGATCGCCTTCGACGGTGCGGCGGATCGCGTCGAGGAGGACGGTGGGGTCGGTGTCTTTCACGAAATAGCCTGTGGCACCGGCGGACAGGGCGGGCAGCAGGTGGTCGTCGTCGTCGAAGGTGGTCAGCACCAGGACCTTCGCCCGGGGGTCGGTGGCGAGAATCTGCCGGGTGGCGCCTATACCGTCGAGGCCTGGCATGCGCAGGTCCATGATCACCAGGTCGGGACGTAGTTCGGTGTACAGGCGGACCGCTTCGACGCCGTCGGCGGCCTCTCCGGCGACGGCGATGTCGTCGGTGTCTTCGATGAGCATCCGCAGTCCGGCCCGGATCAGGCGTTGGTCGTCGGCGAGTAGTACGCGGATCACTGTTGTTCTCCTCGGGTCTGGTCCGGAAGGTGGGCGCGCACGATCCAGCGCTGGTCCTCGGCGGTGGCGGTCAGTGTGCCGCCGGCGAGTTCGGTGCGCTCGCGCATGCCGACGATGCCGTGGCCGGGTGTTGTCGCGGCATTGTCGGCGCCGCTGACGACGGTCAGGGTGATGCCGTTGTCGTCCCGGTCGATCGTGAATCGCACCGGCACAGCGTGATTCGCGTGCTTCATCACATTGGTGAGCGATTCCTGCACCAGCCGGAGCAGGGTGAGCCTTCGAATGGCATCGAGCCCACTCAGGTCACCGACTGTCGACTCGACAGTGAATCCGGCGGCTCGTACGCGTGCGACGGCGGCGTCGATCTCAGCACCGACGGCATCGGGCTCGACCAGCGCCACCTCCCCCAGCGCGGGATCGCGGAGGACCGCGAGCAATCTCCGGATGTCGCCCAGCGCGTCGGTCGCTGTGGCTCGGACATCGTCGAGGACCGCCGTGATCCGCGGATCCGCTCGCCGGACAACGTGACCGGCCACCGAGATCCGCAGGATGATCGAGGCCATGTGGTGGGCGACGACGTCGTGCAGTTCCCTGGCCATCGCCGCTCGCTCGTCGAGGCGGGTGCGTGCCTCGGCATCGGCGGCGCGCAGGCGCAGATTGTCGGCCAGCTCGCGTTGCCCCCGCAGGTACAACCCCAGCAGCAGCGGCAACCCGACGTAGGCGACGCCCTCGACGAGGGTGGAAGCGCGACCGATGGATGTGTCGTGCAGCCCGATCCACCCGAGGACAACCGCTGCCGCCCACCCGACGGTCGCGAGTACGACGGTCAGGCGCCGGTGGGTCCGGGCGACGACATCGACCAGCGCCACGGCCCCGAGGTACGGCACCAGACCGGCCACACCCCACGCCTCGGTACGAAACATGGGAACCGCCAGAGCCGACAGTATGAGCGACACCGCCAACGGCCACCGCCGCCCCACCGCGAACACCACCGCGGCGCTCATCGCGAGCACCCAATAGTGCACAGGCACTCGGAACTGACCCGGGTATGTGCTGGCCGCCAGCAGCACCGGGACCACAGCCAGCGGCAGCCACCGCAGCAGGCGGCGCGGGTCAGGGCGAGCACGCACATCGATCACGTTCCCACCGTATGCGTCGACCGGGGAAGGCCCGACCGCCCGCAACCCCGACACACCGGACCATCCGCCGCCGCGTGCCTGCGACGCGGGCCGCCGATGCCGGGTAGCGGGAGTGACGCTGCGAAGTTCGTTCGTCCTTTCCGAATCCCGGGCCCTGCGGAGCTCGCGACCGCGATACCTATTAGCAGCTCATAGGAAGGTGCGCAAGGGTCGGGCGGGCGGAATTTTCGGGCGGTGTTCGGGCCGGTGGGCTGAGCCGAGCGCGCAGGAACCAGGCGAAGCTGGGGGTCCCCACTCAGAGATGGAGTTACCTGTGGTTTCGCGACGAGGTTTCCTCGCCGGCTTGGCGCTGGCCCCGGTGGTGTACGCGGCCGGGTGTTCGGTTCGGCCGTCCGTTTCGGCCGCGAACGGCACCCGTCCGCTGCCGATCCCGCCGCTCGCGCCGTCGACCGTCGGTGCTGACGGTGTCCGGCGGTTCACCCTGCGCGCCCAGGCGGGCACGACCGAGATGTTGCGCGGGGTCACGACCGCTAGCTGGGGTTACAGCGGGTCGGTGCTCGGCCCGACGGTGCGGGCGCGGCGTGGTGAGCGGGTCGAGTTCGCGATCAGCAATGCCCTGTCCGAGGCGACGTCGGTGCATTGGCACGGCATGCACCTGCCCGCGAAGTTCGACGGTGGGCCGCACCAGATGATCGCGCCGGGCGCGGTGTGGACGCCGAGCTGGACGGTGCAGCAGCAGGCCGCGACCCTCTGGTATCACCCGCATCCGCACGGTGCGACGGAAAAGCATGTGCACCGTGGTCTGTCCGGCTTGTTCCTCATCGATGACGATGCCGCCGATGCCCTGCCCCTACCGAAAGAGTATGGGGTGGACGATATTCCGCTGGTGATCCAGGACCGCCGGTTCACCGCCGACGGCGCCGTGGACGAGTCCGATCCCACCGATGTGGGCCTGCTGGGCGACACCATCGTGACCAACGGCATCGCGGGCGCGCACCTGCGGGTCACCACCGAACGGGTGCGTTTGCGCGTCCTCAACGGCTCCTCGGGCCGCCTCTACAACCTCGCCCTCGCCGACGGCCGGGCTTTCCACCTGATCGGCACGGACGGCGGCCTACTACCGAAACCCGTTGCGCTGGAACAGCTCCAGCTCAGCCCCGGCGAGCGCGCCGAGATCGTGATCGCACTGCGTCCCGGCGAGAACACCATGCTGCGGTCGCTGCCGATCACCGACCGCGCGGGCATCGACCGTGCCGCCGAGTTCGGCTTCGACGACACTTTCGACATCCTTGCCCTCCGGGCCGCCGAGTCTCTCCGCCCCAGCGCGCCCCTACCCGCGTCTTTGATCCCGATGACCGCGCTCGCCGCCGCGACGACCCCGGCGACACGGTCCTTCGACCTGCAGTGGTTCATGATCAACAACCAGCGCATGGACATGAACCGCATCGACATGACCATCCCCGTGGACACCACCGAGGTCTGGTCGGTGCGCAACAAGGACAACTGGCCGCACAACTTCCATGTCCACGATGTGCAGTTCCAGGTCCTCACCGTCGACGGAAAGACCCCTCCCCCAGCACTAACCGGGTGGAAAGACACCGTCTACACCAGCTCCGGCTCGACCTACACCCTGGCCATGCGCTTCGCCGACCACACCGACCCCACCTACCCCTACATGTTCCACTGCCACCTGCTCCACCACGAGGATCAGGGGATGATGGGTCAGTTCCTGGTCCTCGCCCCGGGACAGCGGCCCGCGCCGATGGCCACGGACATGGGCGCGAAGGGCCATCACTGAACCTAGGCGGCGGTGGCAAGGTAGCGGACGAGGTTTTCGACCAGTTCGCGAGTACCCCCTTCCCGCTGTGCGCCGGTGTCGAAACCGTCCAGGTGAGCACCGAATTCGACGAGGGTGAGCTTGGTGCCCGCCGCGGTCGGTTCGAATTCCCAGGTGGCGACCGAGGTGGAGATGTGGTCGCCGTTGATCCACATGTCGTAGGTGTAGACGAGGCGCTCGTCGTCGATGATGTCGGTGTAGGTGGCGACGAAGCGGGAGGTCATCTTCCCCTCGAAGGTGCCCTCGTTGACCTCCTGGCCGCCGACACGGAAGTCCATGGAGACCTCACCCTGCTCCCAGCCTTCCTCGCCACCGAACCAGCGGCTCTTGATCGCGGGGTCGGCGAAGGCCTGGAAGGCGACGGACGGCGCGACGGGCACCTCCCGCTCGATGGTGAACTGGGCGTGCTTGACGGAACGGGTCACGGTGTTCATTGTTGTTCTCCTTCTGAGGATTTCGCTGTTTCGGTGAGCAATGCGGTCAGCCTGTCGAGCTGTCTTTCGGCGGGTGGACGCTGGCGCCCCAGCCAGTCGATCGCGGCCCCGAAGGCGCCGGGAACCAACTGGTAGGTGCGCACGCGCCCGACCTTGGCCGAGGCGACGATCCGCCCCGCTTCCAGGGCTTTGAGGTGCTGCACGATCGTCGGCATCGCGACGTCGAAAGGCGCCGCGAGTTCGGACACCGACGCGGGTCCCCGCGTCAGCCGTTCGACGATCGCCCGCCGAGTCGGATCCATGAGCGCCCGGAAGACATCGTCGAGTCTCCCGTCCGCTTCACCGCTCGAATACTTAGGCACATACCTAAGTATTCACATAGACGCCCCCTCGCGCAACCCCCGGACAAGAAAAACCCACCGCGGTCCGCGCGGTGGGTTTTGAAAGATCCTTGTCGAGCCAGGTCAGGCGAGTCGGGCCATGAAGAGCCCACAGAGTGCGATGGCGCTGTTCAGCCGCTTCCACAAGCGCACCATCGCGAGCTCGAGGATGATGCCGATGCGATCGGCACAAGTAGTGGCCTCGGCCAGCGCCATCCGGTCGTAGACCAGATCCGGGTCGCTGAGAATCTCATCAAGGCGCAGTCCCGATACCGCCTGATCAGTCGTGAGGCCGAATTCCGGCAACCAGGTGAGCCGCCACCGGCCATCTCCCCCGAGAACCGCCTGCTCGGGGGTCTTGTCGCTACCCATGATCCGATTCGTGCGGTAGATCGCCATCACTACCTCCTCGGCAGTCGCTTGCGGCGTCTACTTCCAGCATCCACGGAAATCGACGCAGACAACAGCTGGCGAATGAAGTGGCAACGGAATATCATCCGCGAACTTCGAGGTGAAAAACCATGAATCCCAGCGGACGCGGACGCGATAGGCAAGCCTTACCACGTCCAGCTATTGCAGGGCGATCGTCAACTCCGGTCGAATGCCGTGAGAATTTCCTCGGCGGCGAGAGCAGGGGTGAGCTCCCCGGCGCGGACGGCCGATTCCACCTGCGCGCGAACCTCTTTCACGCGCGGATTGTCGGTCAGGCGGCGCAGGATCTGGTCGCGCACCATGGTCCAGGTCCAGTCGACCTGCTGACGGCGCCGCTTCTCGGCGAACTCCCCCGCCTCGGTGAGCACCCGACGATGTTCGAGCACGGTGTCCCAGAACTTGTCCAGGCCAAGACCTTCCAGCCCGCTCATGGTGAGCACCGGCGGTTTCCACAGGGCGTCGTGCGGGTGGATCAGCCGCAGCGCGCCCGAAAGTTCCCGGGCGGCGCTCTTGGCTTCCATCTCGTGCTTGCCGTCGGCCTTGTTGACCGCGACCACCTCGGCCAGCTCGAGCACACCCTTCTTGATGCCCTGCAACTGATCGCCGGTGCGGGCCAGGGTGAGGAAGCAGAACACGTCGACCATGTTGGCGACGGTCACCTCGGACTGGCCGACGCCGACTGTCTCCACCAGGATCACGTCGTAGCCGGCCGCTTCGAGCAGCACAATCGTTTCGCGGGTGGCCTTGGCGACGCCGCCGAGCGTGCCCGCCGTCGGCGAGGGCCGGATGAACGCGTCGGCTTCCAGGGACAGCCGTGCCATCCGGGTCTTGTCGCCGAGGATCGACCCACCGGTACGGGTCGAGGACGGGTCGACGGCCAGCACCGCGACCCGATGCCCCTTGCCGAGCAGGTACATGCCGAGCGCGTCGATGAACGTCGACTTGCCGACCCCGGGCACACCAGTGATGCCGACCCGGTTCGAGACCACGGCGCCGGGTTCCCCGCTCACCCGCAGCAACAACTGCTGGGCGAGTTCGCGGTGATCGGACCTGGTCGACTCGACCAGCGTGATCGCCCGGGCCAGCGCGGCACGCTGACCGGCGCGGATACCGTCGGCGAGCGCATCGACGTCGATGGTGCGCGGTGTCCGCGCCACGGCTCGTTCGCCGTTGCGGGGTGCCCCGACACCCGCCGTAGTGCCCAGGCGTGGATGCCCGCCCTGTGCGGCCTCGTTCATGTCCGTGTCCCTCCGACCGGCACCGGCCCGCGCTGCCGCCGACCCGGTGCCTCCACCGTGTGCCCGTGACCCGCCCACACGGGCAGGCCCGAACCCGCTGCGCCGCAGGCACATTCGTCCATGACGCAGCGGGCCGGCCACATCATGCCGGGCTGCCGCCGCCGATCTCGTGGCCGAGCGAGGCACCGAGCTTGCGCAGCAGGTCGATCGCCGCGTCGGCGATCACGGTGCCGGGCGGGAAGATCGCGGCGGCGCCCGCTTCGTAGAGCTCGTCGAAGTCGCCGGGCGGGATGACGCCGCCGACGATGACCATGATGTCGGGGCGCCCGACCGAAGCCAGCGCCTGCCGCAGGGCGGGCACCAGCGTGAGGTGACCCGCGGCCAGCGAGGAGACACCGACGATGTGGACGTCGTTGTCGGCCGCCTGGCGCGCCACCTCTTCGGGGGTCTGGAACAGCGGGCCCACGTCGACGTCCATGCCGAGGTCGGCGAACGCGGTCGCGATCACCTTCTGGCCGCGGTCGTGCCCGTCCTGACCCATCTTGGCGACCAGGATGCGGGGGCGACGGCCCTCGGCCTCGGCGAATTCCTCGACCAGCGCGATGGCGGCACCGATGTTGGATGCCTTGCCTGCTTCGTCACGGTACACACCGGACAGGGTACGGATCTCGGCCTGATGGCGGCCGTACACCTTCTCCAGCGCGTCGGAGATCTCACCGACGGTGGCCTTGGCGCGGGCCGCGTCGATGGCCAGCGCCAGGAGGTTGTTCTCCATGCCACCCTCGGAAGAGGCTGCCGCACGGGTCAATTCGGCCAGCGCGCGTTCGACCGCCACCGAATCGCGTTCGGCGCGAAGGCGTTCCAGCTTCTCGATCTGCTCGGCACGCACCCGCGAGTTCTCGACCTTGAGAACCTCGACCTCGTGGTCCTCCTCGACCTGGTACTTGTTGACGCCGATCACCGGCTGCTGCCCGGTGTCGATGCGCGCCTGGGTGCGGGCGGCGGCCTCTTCGATGCGCAGCTTCGGAATGCCTTCCGAAATCGCCTGCGCCATACCGCCGTGCGCCTCCACCTCGGCGATGTGGGCGCGCGCCCGCTCGGCGAGCTGGTGGGTGAGCCACTCGACGTAGTACGAACCGCCCCACGGGTCGATCGGGCGGGTGGTGTTGGACTCCTGCTGAATCAGCAGCTGGGTGTTGCGGGCGATGCGGGCGGAGAAGTCCGTCGGCAGCGCCAGTGCCTCGTCGAGCGCGTTGGTGTGCAGCGACTGGGTGTGACCCTGGGTCGCGGCCATCGCCTCGATGCAGGTGCGCGCCACATTGTTGTAGGCGTCCTGCGCGGTGAGCGACCAGCCGGATGTCTGCGAATGGGTGCGCAGTGACAGCGATTTCGCGCTCTTGGGCTCGAACTTCGACACCAGTTCGCTCCACAGCAGGCGCCCGGCGCGCAGCTTGGCGACCTCCATGAAGAAGTTCATGCCGATGGCCCAGAAGAACGACAGGCGCGGGGCGAACTTGTCGACGTCCATGCCCGCCGCGATGCCCGCCCGGATGTACTCCACACCGTCGGCCAGGGTGTAGGCCAGCTCGAGATCGGCGGTCGCACCGGCCTCTTGGATGTGGTAACCCGAGATGGAGATCGAGTTGAACTTCGGCATCTTCGCGCTGGTGAAGGCGAAGATGTCGGAGATGATCCGCATCGAGGGCTTGGGCGGGTAGATGTAGGTGTTGCGGACCATGAACTCTTTCAGAATGTCGTTCTGAATGGTTCCGGCCAGCTGTTCGGGCGTGACGCCTTGTTCTTCGGCGGCGACGACGTAGAGCGCGAGGATCGGCAGCACCGCGCCGTTCATGGTCATCGACACCGACACCTGATCCAGTGGGATCTGGTCGAAGAGCTGACGCATGTCCAGGATCGAGTCGATCGCCACACCGGCCATGCCGACGTCACCTTGGACGCGCGGATGGTCGGAGTCGTAGCCACGGTGGGTGGCGAGGTCGAACGCGACCGACAGACCCTTCTGGCCCGCCTGCAGATTGCGGCGGTAGAAGGCGTTGGAATCCGCGGCGGTGGAGAAGCCCGCGTACTGGCGGATCGTCCACGGCTGGTTCACGTACATGGTCGGGTAGGGACCACGAAGGAACGGCGCGACGCCGGGCACCGTGTCGAGCGGATAGCCCTGTGCGACAACGGCATCACGGTCGGCCTTGGTGAACACCGGCGGCACGTCGATGCCCTCCGGGGTCGCCCAGGTGAGCTGGTCGGCGGTGGTGTGGTTGGCCGCGGCCGCCTCGGCCACGAACTCCCGCACCTGATCCGCGTCCACGGCGGCGGGCTCGGGCGCCCGCTCGGTGAGCGGCACCTCGGCGAAACTGCCGATGCGGTGCTCGATATCGGATGTGGTCATCAGGCTCCCACCTTCTCCAGCAGCTGCGACAGGACCGCGACCGCGTCGATACGCAGACTCAGGAATCCGTCGGGACGCTGCGTCCCGCTGTACTGCTCGACGGCCTTCTCCGGCCCGGCCAGCAACACCGTCTCGATCCCGGCGCCACGTAGCGCCTCGACCGCCGCGCCCGCCTCCTCGCCGTAACGCTTGTCCGCACCGCACAGCACGGCGATGCGAGCACCGGATCCGGTTGCGGCAGCGGCGATTCCGTCGACAGCGAGCGGTCCGGGGTTCACCGACTCGATGCCGCCGGAGGCAAGCACGTTCGCGGTGAAGATGGTGCGCGCGTTGTGTTCGGCCACCGGGCCGAGTGCCACGATCAGCGCCTTGGGCCGCTCACCGTTCACCGCGAGGTAGGCGTCCGAGCGGTTGCGCAGCGCCTCGAACGCGGCACCGTAGCGCACCAGCGAAGCCTGGTCGCGTGCCTGCTCCGACAGCGGCGCCTCGGCGAGGTTGGGGAACTCGTTGACACCGGTGACGGCGGTCTTGCGGTGCGCGATGTCGGCGGCGCGCGCGGCGGCGGTCTCGGCGACGCGCGCGGCGATCAGTCCGGTGTCGAGCGCGGCCGGGTAACCACCGGCGGCCTCGATCTCCTGCATGAATTCCCAGGCCTTGGCGGCGAGTTCGTCGGTGAGGGACTCGACGTACCACGAACCGGCACCGGGATCCTGCACATGCCCCAGGTGGGATTCCTCGAGCAGCAGCAGCTGGATATTGCGGGCCATGCGCTCCGAGAACGACTGTGACACACCGAGTTCGCCCGCGGGAAGGGCGGAGTCGAACGGCTGCACGGTGACCGAATCGGCCCCGCCGACACCGGCACCGAACGCGGCGAGCGTGGTGCGGAGCAGGTTCACCCACGGATCGCGCTGGGTCATCATGGCCGAGGAGGTGACCGCGTGCTGTGGTGCGGCGCCGAAAGCGGGCGCACCGCACACCTGGGCGACGCGCGCCCAGAGACGGCGGGCGGCGCGGAACTTCACGATGGTGGCGAACTGGTCGTCGGTGGCCGCGTAGCGGAACTCGAGCTGACCGAACGCGTCGGCGATATCGACGCCCGCACCCGTCAACGCGCGCAGGTAGGCCAGACCGGCGGCGATCGAGGCGCCGAGCTCCTGGGCGTCTGCGGCACCGGCGTTGTGGAAGGCGGTGCCGTCGACGGTGATCGCGCGCACCGCTTCGGGACGGGCGATCGCGCGGCGAGCCAATGCGACGGCCTGCTCGACATCGAGGTCGGCGTGGCCGGCGAAGGCGTCGGTGAGCGGCGCGGCGCCCAAGCCGACTCGGATCTGGGTGCGGTCCTCGAGCTGGTAGCCGTCGAGCACCTCGAACACCTGCTCGGCGGCCGCGCTCACCTCGGCACCTGCGACCAGCGACAGCGGGGCGAGTTCGAACAGCACCCCGGACAGTGCGGTCGCGATCTGGGTGACCGGCACGCCGTGGGCGCCGACCCCGAGCGAGACCGCGCTGACGCCGTTCTCGAGCCCGGTGAGGATGGCGCGGTTGGTACTCGCGGCGTCGGCCGAACCGGCGAAGGCACCGACGAACCAGCCGCGCTGCGGGTCGCGAGTGGCGTCGCCGCCGCGCACGAACGGGAAGTTGCCGGGCAGCGGCTGCTCGGGCAGCTCGTCGCGGCGGGTGTAGAGCGGGGCGATGGTGAGCCCGTCATAGGTGGCCTCGTCGAGCAGATGCTCGGGCTCGGTGGGCAGCTCGGCGACATCGACCCGTCGCGCCTTGGCCAGCACGCCTGCCACACCCTTGCGCCAGGCGGCGTACTCGGGCACCGGATCCGGTGCGAGACCTGCCCCTGCCTCTGAACCAATCGGCATAGCTGCTGTTCTCTCCTCCGTCACGGCGAACCGGGATGTGTCCGGTTCGCCTCCGATGCTATCTGTGACATCGTGTCCACCCACTGGGGCCATCCCCTACCGACCGGTACGCTGTCGCGGTGCTCCAGCTGATCCGCTCCCCCCGACTGCTGCTGACCCTGGCCGGGTTGGCGGCCCTGTTCGTGGTGGCGATGCTGGTTCCGTTGCCCGGCCCACAGCAGGTCAGGGACTGGGCAGGCGGCGTGGGACCGCTGCTTCCCCTGCTGTTCTTCCTCTTCTATTCCCTCGTCGCGGTCGCGCCGGTGCCCCGCACCGTACTGACAGTCACCAGTGGGGTGCTGTTCGGTCCGCTGCTCGGGTCGGTGATCGCGCTCGGGGCCACGGGCGTGAGTGCCGGTCTCGCGCTGCTCGGGGTGCGGGCGATCGGCCGCGCGCGGGTCGCCGAGCACCTCACCCATCCGGCGGTGCGGGCGGTCGACCTGCGGCTGGCGCAGCGCGGCTGGCTCGCGGTGGCAGCGCTGCGGCTCATCGCGTTCGCGCCGTTCTCGGTCGTGAACTACTGCTGCGGACTGTCGTCGGTGCGCTTCACCCCGTACCTGCTCGCGACGGTGGTCGGCTCGGCGCCGGGGACCATCGCGACGGTCGTGCTGGCCGACGCACTGACCGGCGGCACGCATCCGGCCGCGATCGCGGTGTCGCTGGTGTGTCTCGCCTTGGGGTTGCTCGGCCTGATCGTCGACGCACGGATGCCGGTCGTCGCCCCGGAAACCGATGCCCCCTACTCCAGGGGCATGGTGTCGCGCCGGTGATCGATCACAATTGAGAAAGTGATCTTCTTCACATCTGGAAGTTGTGACTAAGCCGTCTTTCAGAATTCTCACAGAGTTATAGACTCCGGATAGCCCAGGGTTCGCCAGCTACATCCGGTGCGGGATCCAGAGCAACACCCGGTGTCGCGTCCCGTCTTCACCGCTTCCATTCACCGCCGTTCTCGGCACGTTCTTCCACCATGAGGTGACCCGGCATGGAATACACCCATCTCTCCGATTTCCGCATCCGATCCGGCGATCTGTCGATCTGGACCCCTGAGCTGATCTCGCCCGACTCCTGGCACGACGACGAACGGCCGCTGGCCAGCGTCCACGCCCAATACCTCGGTTTCCTCGATCCCGACGACCCGCAGCCCGGCCGTGGCCGCTGGATCGGCACCATCTTCGAGATGGACGCCCCGCTCGACGCGCGCGCCTGGGCACGGACCCTCGAGCTGTGGCACGACCGCCACGAGGGTTTCCGCACCACCGTCGCACCCACCAGCGACGGCGACTACCACCGCATCACCACCGAGCCGGGTACCGTGCGCGTCACTTCCGCCCGGGTCGCCGATCTCACCGACGGTGAACAGATCAACGAATTCCTCTGCGATGTCCTGGAATTGCGGCTCTCGGCACTGGTGTGGCCACACCTGCTGGTCGCGACGGTCGCCCACGACACCGACGACTTCACCGTGCTGGTCGGTGCCGACCACTCCGTACTCGACGCCTACTCCCAGGCCGTGCTGATCCTGGAATTACGCACCCTCTACACCGCCGTCACCACCGGCGGCGAGATCCGCGACTCCTCGACATTCGGCAGTCCCGCCGACTTCGCGGCCGTCGAGCGCGCCGCCGCCGAGGAACTCACCCCCGACTCCCCCGCCGTGGCGGTGTGGCGGGATTTTCTCGGCGCCCCCGGCTCCCCGATGCCGCGTTTCGGCGCGGGCATGGTGGCCGAGCTCGACGGTGAGCACGCCCAGCCGAGCGTGTCGCGCACCTTGCTGACCATCGCCGAACTCGAGGAGGTGGAGGCCCGGCTTGATCAGCTCAAGCACCGGCTGTCGGTCACGGTGTTCGCCGCGCTCGCCGTGGCCTGGCGAGAGGTGTTCGGCCAGGACCGGTTCCGCACCGTGATGCCGATCGCCACCCGGCCCGACCTGACCTGGCTCGAGTCGATGGGCTGGTTCGTCAATGTCGTACCCGTCGACATCACCCTGCCCTCGGGCGCCGACATGGCCGCCGCGCTCACCGCCACCCGGGCCTCGCTCAAACGCGCCCACATCTGCAACGACGCCTCGTGGGGTCGCTCGCTGGCCATGGTCGGTGCGATGGAAGGCCCGACCTTCGGCGCGTCGTTCCTCGACATCCGGATGCTGCCCGACTACGAACTCGTCGCCGACCTGCGCGGACGGACCCTGCGCGCGGTGTCGTACTCGACCGAGGAGGTGTACTTCTGGGTGGTGCGCGGCCCCGAGGGCCTCTATGTCTCCACCCGGTATCCGGCCGGCCTGCCCGCCGAGGTGATGGACCGCTACCTCACCGAATTCGCCCGGGCCATGTACGCGGTGACCACGATCGCCGCGCCTGCCGCGGCCACCCCGGTCGCCGACGTGCCGGCGGCATTGAGCGCGAGCTGACCATGCGTGCGCTGCTGGCCTTCACCGGAAGCAGGGGCGATGCCCAGCCCGGCATCCTGCTCGCCCGCGAGCTCATCGCTCGCGGGCACGCGGTGACGCTCGCGCTGTCGCCCAATCTCGTCGAGTTCGCCACCGGTCACGGCATCGCCGCGGTCGGGTTCGGGTGCGACAGCGCCGAACTGCTGCGCACCCAGCACGCCGACCGGCGCTTCCGTAGCGCCAGTCCGCGTCAGCGGATGCGCGCGGTGCTGGACCTGCAGCGACGCGGTGTCGCCGAGGCGGTGCGTGACCTGCTCGCGCTCGCCCCGGGGCACGACGTGCTCGTCACCGGCATGGCGGGCGAGGAGGCGGCGGAGAAGGCGGCGCGGCACGTCGGATTGCCGTTGGCGGCAGTGCATTTCTTCCCGATCCACCCCAGCCGGTCGGTACCGGTGGTGCCGACCGGCTGGGGGCGGCGGGTGCCCGGTGCGCTCAACCGCCGGATCTGGTCGGGTCTGCGGTGGGCGCGTGACGCCGCTCTGGCCGAGCCGCTGTCCGAGTCCGGGATCGTCGAACATCCGCTGCCCGGTCGGGTGTCGATCCAGGCCTACGACACCGACCTGTTTCCCGGGCTGGCGGCCGAGCTGCCCGAACGGCACCCGGTCACCGGGTTCATCGTGGACAGCGACGGATTCCTCGGCGCCCCGGCCGATCCCGCGCTGTCGGCCTGGCTGGTGGCGGGACCAGCCCCGATCTATGTCGGATTCGGGTCGATGACCGTCGATGATCCCCCCGCTCTGGTCCATATGCTGCGCACCGTGTGCGCGCGGCGCGGGCGGCGACTGCTGCTCGCGGCGGGCTGGGCCGGGATCGAGCCGGAACTCTCGCCCGAGGTGGCCGTCGTCGAGCAGGTCGACCACGCGACGGTGTTCCCGCGCTGTCTGGCAGCCGTGCACCACGGTGGCGCCGGGACGACCGCTGCGGCTCTGAGAGCCGGTGTGCCGCAGGTCATCTGCGCGATCCAAGCCGATCAGCCGTATTGGGGGGCGGCGCTGTCGCGGCTCGGTCTGGCCGCGACGACCCGCGCCGCCGCGCTGGACGCCGATCGACTCGACGCGCTGCTCGACGCAGTCGCCGACCCACAGGTGGTGGCCCGGGCCGCCGCCTACGCCGTCGGCTTCCGCGACGACGGCCTGGCCCGCGCCGCCGACGAGGTGGAAGCCCTTGTCCCCCTGACTGTTCCGACACCACAGTTCGACCACGCCGGGAGGCCGCAGTGAGCACCGACATCGCCGTCCGCACCAGCGGTCTCGGCAAGTCCTACGGTGACTTCACCGCCGTGGGCGCCATCGATCTCAGCATCGCGGCCGGCTCGGTGTTCGCCATGCTCGGCCCCAACGGGGCGGGCAAGACCACCACGGTGCGCATGCTGGCCACCCTGCTGCGTCCCGATCGCGGCAGCGCCGAAGTGTTCGGCTACGACGTGGTGCGCGATGCCACGGCCGTCCGGTCGATGATCGGGCTCACCGGCCAGTACGCCTCCGTCGACGAAACCCTCACCGCCGCCGAGAATCTGCGCCTGTTCGGCCGGCTGCTCGGGCTGTCGCGGCGGGCCGCCGCCGCTCGCTGCGACGAACTGCTCGAGGAGTTCGAGTTGTCGGCGGTGGCGCGGCGCAGCGTCAGCGCGTTCTCCGGTGGCATGCGCAGACGCCTGGATCTGGCGGCCACGCTCATCACCGTGCCCCCGCTGATCTTCCTCGACGAACCGACCACCGGCCTGGACCCACACACCCGTGACCGCATGTGGGGCATCGTTCGCGGGCTCGTCGAGCGCGGCGCGACGGTGCTGCTGACCACCCAGTACCTGGAGGAGGCCGACGCGCTGGCCGACCGGATCGCGGTGATCGATCGCGGCAGCCTCGTCGCGGAAGGCACTGCGGCCGAACTGAAGTCGTCCATCGGCGAGCAGGTACTCCGCCTCGACATCCCCGACACCGCCGACCTGCGCCGGGCCGAGGCGCTGATCTGCGAGCTCACCGGCGAGGTGCCCGAGGGGTCCTCCACCGGGACGCTCACCGTCGCCCTGCCGGAGGTGGGAACGGGCGCCGACATCGTCGCCGCCTGCCGCGCCGCGGGCATCGAGCTACGCGGATTCGCCGTCGACCGGCCCGACCTCAACGAGGTGTTCCTGTCGCTGACCGGCCACGCGACCTCCGCCGACGCGGCATGACCGCCCTTCGTGAAAGCACCGCAATGACTCTCACCACCGAGAAGACGACCACCCAGGTCGTGCGCGCACCGCGCGTCACCAGGGTGAGCCCGTTCGCCGCGCTGCAGCATTCGCTGATGATGGCCTGGCGTGGGTTGCTCACCTTCCGGCACAGCCCCCAATTGCTCTACGACGCACTGCTGTTGCCGATCGTGGGGCCGGTGCTGTTCGGCAACATCTTCGGCACCGCCATCGCGGGCAGCATGGCGGCGTATCTGCCGATCATGATTCCGGGTGTGCTGGTGCAGATCGTGCTCACCTCCTCGGTGGCCACGGGCGTGCAGCTGTCCGAGGACATCCATTCGGGTGTGTTCGACCGGTTCGTCGCCATGCCGATCGCCCGCTCGGCACCGGTTGCGGGCGCATTGCTGGCGGGCACGGTGCGCTATCTACTGGCCGCGACGACGGTCGTGGTCGTCGGCTTCGCCATGGGCTACCGGCCCGAGCACACGGCCGGTTTCCTCGCGGGCGCGGTGCTCGTCGTCTTCGCCACCACCGCCATCAGCTGGCTGTTCGCCTTCATCGGCGCGACCATCGCCCGCCCGGCCGCCGTGCAGGGCATGTGCATGCTCGTGCTCACCTTCCTCGGTTTCGCGTCCAACGCGCTGGTGCCCGAGGAGGCGATGCCCAGCTGGATGCGCCACGTCTCGGACCTGAACCCGGTGTCCTACCTGGTGTCGGCGGTGCGGACACTCGCCGCCGAGGGCACGATCGGCGCCGACGCCTGGTGGTCACTGGTGGCCTCGGTGGTCGTGGTCACCGTTTTCGCGCCGCTCACCGTGCGCACCCTGCGTTCCCGCTGATCAGGAGATTCCCCGATGACCGTCACCTCGCCCGTAGTTCCGGTGGCCACCACCGGCCTCAACCGGATCACCGCCGACGACGACCTGTTCTTCAAACTTCACAGCCTCTACCCCAACGCCCTGGTCAACCAGCTGGCCTACCGGTTCGACACCGCCGTCGGCCGGGAGTCGTTGCAGCGCTGGCACGCTCATCTGGCCACGGGTTTCATCGCCCGCCGCGTGCGTACCACCCGTTTCCCGATCGCGCGCGCCCACTGGGAGCCCACCACCGAGTCGCTGCCGCTGCGATGGTCGGACACCCCGATCCCCGACGACGCCGTACTCGACTGGTTCCTCGAGCAGGCCGCGGTGGAATTCGACCCGGCCCGGGGACTGGTGTGGCAACTGGCCGGTGCCCCGACCGAATCCGGTGGCACGGTGGTCACCCTCGTCGCCTCCCATGTCGCCTGTGACGGCGGCGGCATGATGCACGCGATCGTCGACTCGCTCGACCGCCTCGGGCGCGGTGAGCGGCCCGACCGCGACGCGAGCGCGGGCAGGCTGGTCGGGCCGGTCGCCGGGCCCGGCCGGTTGGCCGCCGACCTCGCCGACGCGCGCGCCCAGTTACGTGCCGTGGCACGAGGTGTACGAGCGGCGCGACGGGCGCGCGGCGTGAGCGAACCGGGCCGCAATCCGCGTCCGGCCCAGCCTCGGCTGCCGCATGCCGACACCTGGCAGGCCGCCGATGCGATCGTCCAGCTCGACCTGGCCGAGTGGGACGCCGTCGCCACGGCACACGGCGGCACCACCAACGGTCTGCTGATCGGCGTCGCCGTCGGTCTGCTCGGCCGCAGCGGCCGCATCGCCGACGGAGCGCAAGTGCGCGTGGACATTCCGCACTCGATGCGCGAGGCCGACGACCCCCGTGCCAACGCGACCACCGGTCTGCCGATCAGCGTCGCCTACCGCGCCGGCGCCCGCACCGACCTGCCCGAGGTTCGTGCGTCGCTCAAGGCGGCCGCCCTCGCCTACCGCGATCCGGCGACGATTCCCCCGATCCAGCACCTGCAGCCGGTGCAGATGCTGTTGCCGAAGGTGGTGCTGCACAAGTTCGCCCGCACCGCCAAGGCACCGGAATGCCTGTGCACCAACATGGGTCGCACCGCACAGAACATCGCGGTGCTCGACGGTCATCGCGCCCGCGACGTGATCATGCGTCCGGTGGTGAATCCCGGCCCGGTGGACTTGTTCCGACAGGTGGAGGTCGGCGTGAACCTGGCCTTCTCCTGCGACGACGACACCGTCACCCTGGTGGTCACCGGCGCCGACCCGGACCGCTTCCCGAACCGGGCCGCCCTGCGCGACCTGCTCGCCGCCGAATTCGCCGATTGGTCGTTGACACCCCGCTTCTGGTGAGCGAGAAGGGTTCAGGAGGCCTCGTCGACCAGTTCCACGGCTTCGGGCTTGCTGATGCGCAGCGTGAAGCGGAAACCGCAGTCCGATTCGAGTGAGCCGGATTGTCGTCCGGTTCGCACCGCGCTGCGTACCTCGATGCCGACATCGAGGTCCTCGAAGCCGGCGTAGAAGTCGCCCGCCATCCAGAACTCGGTGTGCGCGGCGGTGCGACCGGCGAGGACATCGTCGGCGCCGGGGCAGAATTCGGTGCGGCGCAAGCAGATCGGGCTGCAGCCGTCGGTGCCGGGGGCCAGGTAGAGCACCACGGGGCCGTGCATCGCGGTGAGCAGCGCGAGCACATCACCGGCTTCGCCGGTGGCCTCGATCGCGCGATGACGGTGACTTCCCCAGTGGGCGTGGAGATCTCGGTCGCGGTGTACGGACCCGGCACGGTTACCCATGGTGCGCTCCTTGCATGTCTCGACGGTGTTCGGTGCACACTATCGGTGCGCAAGGTTGGTCCAACGTTGGTACGCCCCGAACCTTGCCGAACGAGTGCCCTCACCGCCGGCCACCCAACCGCGATTTCGCCGAGTCCATCAGTGACGGCCATTCTTCCGCGACCATTCCGCGAAGCGGAATTCGGGCGATGTTCGCGAAACCAAATCACCTCCGGTGTTTTCGGCGCGGGAAACAAATTCCGAAACAGCAGCGGCCATTCCGTCACCCGCACCGACGTGAGGTCCCTCACGCCACACCTGACAGCCCGGGTGCCCCGAATCGTCGGCTTCCACACCGCCCGATCGATAGCTGACAACTTGCCGACAAGCACCTGCGCCGGGCCGCTGATGTCGAAAGATTGAGGAATATCGGCAGACTCGGCGCATTTGCTGTGTAACTTCACCATTGCCACCGGCAGATGTCTGGATGGGATCCAGCCCGGCTCGCGCCGCGAGCCAACCCTCCGCGACCGCCGACGCCGCCCCGCGAAACCCGGTTACTTTCCGGTAGTGTCCGCTCGCATCGGCCCCCACCACGGTCACCGGCGACCCTTTTCGACTGTCAGGAGTTTTCGTGTCGCATTCGCGTTTCGAATCCATCGGTGCGTATCTTCCGTCGAATATCGTCTCGACCGAGGAATTACTTTCCCGGCTCGCCACGCCGCCCGCTTTCGACCTCGAAAAGATCACCGGCATCAAAGAGCGCCGGTTCCGCGACACCCGGCCGGACAGCCTCGAGGACTCCTTCACGCTCGCCGTGAACGCGGCCCGCGACTGCCTCGAGCGCTCACGCTACGGTGCGGGCGAGCTCGAGGTGATCATCTCCTGCTCGATCACCCGCAGCAACGAGGGCACCCGCATGTACATGGAGCCCTCCTTCGCCTCGACCATCGCCAAGGAACTCGGCGCCGAGCGGGCCATCACTTTCGACGTGTCCAATGCCTGCGCCGGCATGCTCACCGGCACCTACCTGCTCGACCGGATGATCCGGGCGGGCGTGGTGCGCAACGGAATGGTGGTCAGCGGTGAGTCCATCACCCCGATCGCCGAGACCGCGGTCAACGAAATCTCCGAGAAGTACGACCTGCAGTTCGCGTCGCTCTCGGTGGGCGACTCCGGATGCGCGGTCGTGCTCGACCAGGCCGTCGACGACGCCGACAAGATCCACTACATCGAATTGCTCACGGCCGCAGAGCATTCCCATCTGTGCCTCGGCATGCCGAGCGACAAGACCTCGGGTGTGGCGCTCTACACCGACAACCGCAAGATGCACAACGAGGCCAGGTTCCAGCTGTGGCCCGACGCCCAGGGCGAGTTCCTCGCCGCCCAGGGCCGCACCTTCGCCGACGAGGAATTCGACTACATCATCCACCACCAGTTCGGCGCCGCGGCCGTGCCTTTCATCAACGCGGTGGCCGCCCGCGAGTTCGGCGCCCCCATCCCGCCGGACCTCAATGTGATCGAGAAGTACGGAAACACTTCGACCACTTCGCATTTCATCGTGCTGCACGATCAGCTCGAACAGGACGGCATCGAGGCAGGCGCGAAGGTCCTCATGGTCCCGGCCGCCTCGGGCGTTGTCGCGGGTTTCCTGTCCACCACCATCTCCTCCCTGAAGGTCTGAGGTTCGTCATGGGCGTGCGTATCCGAGCCACCGGTACCAGTCGGTCGACCGACACCCACAGCATCGTCGAGCACAGCGGGCGCGCGGCCCGTCACTGCCTGGAACAGGCCGGAATCCGGCCCGATCAGGTCGGTGTGCTCATCAACACCGGCGTCTTCCGCGATTCCAACACCGTGGAACCCGCCGTCGCCGCGATGATCCAGAAGGCCGCGGGTATCGGCCTGGACTACGGCAAGAACGACCCGCGCACCTTCTCCTTCGACCTGATGAACGGTGCGACCGGGGTGGTCAACGCGGTGCAGGTCGCCGGCGCGATCCTGGCGACGGGCACCGAGCACGTGCTGATCGTCGCAGGCGACACCCATCCCTCGCTCACCCGCTCGCGCGCGGATATCGAATTCCCCTATGCCACAGCCGGTGCCGCGTTGCTGCTCGAGCACGTCGAGGGCGCGGAGGGCTTCGGACCCGTGCACACCGTCACCGCACCCGGCACACCGGCCGGACAGGCCTACGTCGACACCGCGACGATGGGCACCGTCGGCCGCGGCCTCATGACGGTGGAACGCGAGCCCGATTTCGAGGACCGGGTGCTGGCGGTGGCGGCCGAGGCGGGTCGCGCGGCGCTGGCCGAGGCGCCGGACGCTCGCGTCGCACTCATCGCCTCCACCCCGAGCGCGCACTTCCCCAAGCGCCTGGCCGACGCCCTCGGCCTGGACCAGAATGCCGTGCGCACACCGGATCTCACCGACGGCGACCCACACACCGCCGCGCTGCCCCTGGCCTACGCGCGCGCCACCGAGGATGCCTCGCTCGGTGGGTTCACCCACATCCTGTTCGTCGGTGCCGGTGCCGGTCCGTCGGCCGCGGCGACCCTCTACCGGCTGCCCGAGGAGCACCTCGCGTGACCACCGCGACCTACTGGGCCACGATCGACCGCTTCCGGGAATTCGCCCGCACCGAACCCGATCGCCCGGCGGTGATCTACCCCGACGGCACCACCGCCGACGGTATGCCGGACTACCGGCGGATCACCTACCACGATCTCGACCGGTGGTCCGACGCCATCGCCGAACACCTGACGAGTTCAGGCGTCGGCAGCGGCACCCGCACCATCGTGCTGGTGTTGCCGAGCCCGGAGCTGTACGCGATCCTGTTCGCGCTGTTGAAGATCGGTGCGGTGCCGGTGGTGATCGACCCGGGCATGGGTGTGCGGCGCATGGTGCACTGCCTGCGCGCGGTCGAGGCCGAGGCGTTCATCGGGATCCCGCAGGCACACGCGCTGCGAGTGCTGTTCCCGCGCAGCTTCCGCCGGGTGCGCACCACCCTGACGGTCGGCCGCCGCTGGTTCTGGGGCGGCCCCACCCTGCAATCGTGGGACCGCACTCCGGCGGGTCTGCTGCCCGACCGTGCGCCCGCCGCCGAGGACGACCTGCTCATCATCGGTTTCACCACCGGAAGCACCGGCCCGGCCAAGGCGGTCGAACTCACCCACGGCAATCTCGCCGCCATGGTCGAGCAGGTGCACGCCGCCCGCGGCCACACGCCGCCGGAGTCCTCGCTGGTCACCCTGCCGCTGGTCGGCGTGCTCGACTTGCTGCTCGGCTCCCGGTGCGTGCTGCCGCCGCTGATTCCCAGCAAGGTCGGTTCCACCGATCCGGCGCATGTGGTCGACGCGATCACCAAGTTCGGGGTGCGCACGATGTTCGCGTCCCCGGCTGTGCTGATCCCGCTGCTCGCCCACCTGCGGTCGCACCCCGTCGAACTCGACACCCTTGGCAGCATCTTCTCCGGAGGTGCGCCGGTGCCCGCGTGGTGCATCGCCGGACTGCGCGAGGTCTTGCGTCCCGATGTCGAGATCTTCGCGGGCTACGGTTCCACCGAGGCGCTGCCGATGACGACGATCGAATCGCGGGAATTGCTCGACGGCCTGGTCGAACGGGCGGCACACGGTGAGGGCACCTGCATCGGACGTCCCACCGACGATGTCGAGGTGCGGCTCGTCGCCGTGACCGACGCCCCGATCGCGAATCTCGCCGACGCCGAACCCACCGACCGGATCGGCGAGATCGTCGTCGCCGGACCCAATGTGAGCACCCGCTACTACTGGCCCGCCGAGGCCAATGCGCTGGGCAAGATCGCCGACGGGGACCGCGTCTGGCACCGCACCGGTGACCTGGGCTGGATCGACGAGCAGGGCCGCGTGTGGTTCTGCGGTCGCAAGAGTCAGCGGTTGAGCACCGCCGCGGGACCGATGTTCACCGTGCAGGTCGAGCAGGTCTTCAACGCGGTACGTGGCGTTTCGCGCACGGCGCTGGTCGGTGTCGGCCGACCCGGTGCGCATCGGCCGGTGCTGTGTGTAGAACTGGAGCCGGGTGCCGATGCGGTGGCCGTGGACCTGCGCCTGCGCGACCGTGCCGCCGCGTTCGACACCGCCGTACCGATCACCGATTTCCTCATCCACCCCGGTTTCCCGGTCGACATCCGGCACAACGCCAAGATCGGCCGCGAAGAACTCGCCCGTTGGGCAACGAAGAAGCTGAACTCATGAAGATCCTCGTCACCGGCGCGTCCGGATTCCTCGGCGGCGCCATCGTGCGCGCCCTGGTGGCCGACGGCACGCACGACGTGTCGATCCTGGTGCGGCGCACCAGCGTGCTCGACGACCTCGGCACCGCACGCGCGGCCGTCACGATCGTCGAAGGCGACCTATCCGACGCCGACTCGCTGCGCCGCGCCGCCGACGGGGTGGACGCGGTGATCCACAGCGCGGCCCGCGTCGACGAACGCGGCACCCGGGCCCAGTTCTGGGTGGAGAACGTGCGCGCCACCGAACTGCTCCTCGACGCCGCCCGCCGCGGCGGTGCACACCGATTCGTATTCATCTCCAGCCCCAGTGCCCTGATGGACCGTGACGGCGGCGACCAGATCGATGTCGACGAATCGCTGCCCTATCCGCGCCGCTACCTCAATCACTATTCCGAGACGAAGGCGACGGCCGAACAGGCCGTGCTCGCCGCGAACACCGCCGAATTCAGCACCGTGGCGTTGCGTCCGCGCGCGATCTGGGGTGCCGGTGACCGGTCGGGCCCGATCGTGCGGTTGCTCGCCCGCACTGCCGACGGCGCCCTGCCCGACCTGTCGTACGGCCGGAATATCGAGGCGTCGCTGTGCCACGTGGACAACATCGTCCACGCCTGCCTGCTCGCGCTGAGTGCCAAGAACATCGGTGGCAAGGCGTATTTCATCGCCGATGCCGAGAAGACCGATGTGTGGGGGTTTCTCGGCGAGGTCGCCGAGGGGCTCGGCTTCCAGCGGCCGACGCGCAGGCCGAATCCGCGTGTCCTCGCCGCCGTTGTCGCGGCCATCGAGGCGGTGTGGCGGATTCCGGCCGTGGCACGGCGCTGGTCGCCGCCGTTGTCGCGCTACGCCGTCGCCCTGATGACCCGCACCGCCACCTACGACACCGGCGCGGCCCGCGCCGACCTGGGCTACCACCCCGTCGTCGACCGCGACACAGGCCTGTCCACCTTCTTGGTCTGGCTCGAGGCCCAGGGCAGCATCGAGTCGCTCGCCGGGCACCTGCGGTAACACTCCGAGAGGCAATCATGAACGGCGACACCGTCTTCCGTCGGCCCGTGACGACCACCGAACGCATGTACTTCCCCATGCGCACCCTCGCCCCGCCCTTCCTCATGCAGCTCGTCGTGCCGGGTGAGGGCGCGATCGACCCGCAGCGGTTGCGCACTGCGGTTGCCGCGGCGGCCGAAGTCACACCGGGCGCGCGGCTGCGCAGGCAGGGCGACATCTGGGTGGACAGCGGCATCGTCCCCGCCGTCCGGGTGGTGGATGACCACGAATTCGGTTATCCCGCGTTGGAATCCGATCCGGTCCTCACCGGCGATATCGGGCCGACCGCGGATGCCACCGTCGAGGTCCTGCTACTCACCGCAAATTCACCGACCCTGGTATTCCGCGTCTTCCACGGCGTGATGGACGGTATGGGCATGGTGCTGTGGGCGACCAATGTGATGCGCGCGCTGCGTGGCGACGACCCTGTACCTCAGCCGGACCCGGTGGCCGATCAGCAACTCGTCGATCGGGTCGGTGCGCCGGGCAAGCCGACCCCGATGATTCCGCGCTACCGCAGCGCGGTGGGGCGCGGCAGGCAGCGGCGCGGCACCGCCCGGCACCTGTTGCGGCACCGGCGCGTGCAGGCCGCCGGACCCGGTGCGCTGGCACGCGTCTGCGCCTTGCTGGCTGCCGAAACCCCGGGAACTTCGCGGATCATGATGCCCGTCGACCTGCGCCGTCACGATCCGGCGCTGCGCTCGACCGCCAACCTCGCGCTGCCGCTGTTCCTCGACATCGCACCGGGCCAGGACTGGACGCAGATCAAAGACGACATCAAAGCCGGGCTCGCGCAGCGGCGGGAACTGAATCAGCTGGCCAACACCCGCATCACCCTGGTCCCTGACCCGGTCAATCGGGGTGTGCTGCGGACGACGAACTGGCTCGGCGCGCGGCTGGGCCGCAACCTGGCCTCGGCGACCGTCTCCCACATGGGCCGATTCACCTCCGACGACCTCGCGGTCCCCGGTTTCCGGCCCACCGGGTTGTTCGTGCTCCCCCAGCACAGCGTCGCCATGCCGTTGCTGTTCGGCCTCACCGAATTCGACGGCCACACCGAGCTCACCGTGTCGGCCCGCAACGGCGCAGGAATCGAAGCACGACTCGAAGCCCTGCTCGACCGGATCGTCACGATGTTGGAAGCCGAACTGCCCGTGGTGGATTCGGCGCGGTGACCACACTCGCCCGGTTCGTCACAGCCCGGCCGCGCACCGTCCTCGCCGTGGTCGTGGTGTTCATCGGGTTGTGCGCCGCATACGGTGCGACGGTGACCGAACGCCTCAGCGCGGGCGGGTTCGTCGACGGCGGCAGTGAATCCGCCCTGGTCGACCGCTTCGTCACCGAACAACTCGGCCCGCAGAGCCCCGACGTGGTCGCGCTCTACACCGCACCCGAGGGACGCACGATCGACGAGATCGGCCCGCAGGTGCGCGCCGCCCTCGACCGCGTCGACCCGGCGCTGCTCGCCCGGCCCGTGGAGAGTTACTGGTCGGCGGTGGTGCCGCGCAAGAACTTCCTGGTGTCCGAGGACCGCAGGCACGCGGTGGCCGTGGTGTACACCGCCGGTGACGACACAGCCCGCATCGCCGCGTATCCCGCCGTCGCCGAGGTGCTGCACGTGCCCGGTGTCGAAACCCGGCTGTCGGGCTACAGCGCCCTCAATGCCGAGATCATCGACCGGTCACAGCGTGATCTCGTTGTGGCCGAGTCGATTTCGCTGCCGTTGACACTGCTGGTTCTCGTCCTGGTGTTCGGGGGCATCGCGGCGGGCGCGTTGCCGGTGGTGGTCGGCATGCTCGCCGTCGGTGGTGCGCTCGGCGCCATCCGGTTGCTGACCGAGGTCACCGAGGTCACCACCTTCGCGGTCAATATCGCGTCCCTGCTGGGGCTCGGCATGGCCATCGACTACGGGCTGTTCCTGGTGAACCGGTTCCGGGAGGAATACGGTGCGGGCGCGGATATCGGCACCGCGGTCGGCCGGACGATGGCCAGTGCTGGGCGCACCGTCGCCGTGTCGGCGGCGCTGCTGATCTGCGCGTTCGCGGGCACCTTCGTCTTCCCGCAGGCCGTGCTCCGCTCACTCGGTATCGGCGCGGTGGCGGCCGTCGCGTTGGCGGCGGTCCTGTCGCTCACCGTGCTGCCGGCATTGCTCGTGCTTTTCGGCGCCCGCATCGGGCGCGCGAAACCGACCACACGCACCGAACACTTCTGGGGTCGGGTGGTCGATGCGGTGCTGCGCAGGCCGGGAACGGTGACGATCGCAGTCGGCGCGGTCCTGCTCGTCCTCGCCGCACCGCTGGCCGGTATCCGTCTCGGCGAGATCGACCACCGCGCGTTGCCCGCCGACAGTCCGATGCGCCACACGGTCGAGGAGCTCACCGCTCAGTTCCCCGCGGCGGCGAGCGGGGCGACGGTGCTGCTGCGCGGTCTCGACGGCCCACCGCAATCAGCGGCCGTGTCGGGCGCGCTCGACGCGATCGGTGACCTTGCGGGTGTCGACGATGTCGTCCAGGTGGGACGCGACGACGACTTCGTCGTCCTGCACGTCTTCCTCACCCACGCCGACCGAAGCGAGCAGGCCACCGCCGCCGTCCGCGCCATCCGCGCACTACCCGCACCGGGTGCCACCACCGTCGAGGTGGGCGGTGACACCGCGGCCACCCTCGACAGCGTGGACGCGACGCTGGACCGGCTGCCGCTGATGATCGCCGTGATGGTGCTGGTCACGATGGTGCTGCTCACCGTGGCGTTCCGCTCGGTGGTCCTGCCGCTCAAAGCCGTGGCCATGGCGTTTCTCAGCCTGGCCGCCACCTTCGGGGTGCTCACCTGGATCTTCGTCGGCGGTCACGGTGCGAGCCTGCTCGGCATCAGCCACGGACCGCTCCCGGCGGGCATGACGGTGCTCATCATCGCGGTGGTTTTCGGGTTGTCCACCGATTACGAGGTGTTCCTGCTGTCGCGGATGGCCGAGGCCCACCGTGCGGGCGCGGACACGGCGACGGCGGTGCGCGTCGGGACCGTGCGGACGGCCCGGGTCATCACCGCCGCCGCCGTGCTGCTGGTTCTGGTCACCGGCGCGTTCGCGCTGTCACCGCTCACGCCCATGCGGCTGCTCGGCATCGGCATGATCATCGCCCTGATCCTCGATGCCACCCTGGTGCGCATGCTGCTGGTTCCTGCCCTTGTCCAGCTCATGGGACCGGCGAACTGGTGGTTGCCGCGACTATCGTGGGGGCGTGGGCATCATGGGTGAAATGTTTCCTGGCAAGAAGCTGCAGCACGAAGGCAGCGGTGACAGCGACGGCCAGGCACGCGAACCTCACCTCGATCTCGACCTCGACGCCGGTGTCGTCCGTCTGACGCCACCCGACGCCAAGCCGACCGAGGACTAGCGCGGCGAACCGGCCAGCGCGGTTCCCGCACCGAGGCGTTCGAGCAGCGGATGCGGGTCGCGCAGCAACTCGGCGGACACCACTTCCGACCAGTCGTATCGACCGTTCTCACACACCAACTCGACCAGCGACAGCGACGACACCGTGTCGTCGAGGGTGAAGTCGGCGAATCCGTCGGCGGCTAGCGCGTTCTCGATCTCGCCCACCGGCACCGGTGTCTTCGTGTAGGCCAGCGCCAGGTACGGGAGCAACGGCTCACCGAATTCGGGCACGCGCTCGCGGATCCAGACATCGGTCAATGCGCGGGTGAGATCCTCGCGGACGCGCAGCAACTCCTCGGGTAACGCGATGGGTAATCGCACCCCGTCGGCGGCGACCACCGGCGGGCCGAAGGTGATGGGGAACGGCGCGTGGTCGGCGAGCAGGCTGCGCGAACCCTCGACCAGACGGGCCAGATCGACGCCCTTCACCCCGTCGACGAAGCCCACACCCTGCACTTCCACCCGCAGACGCGGCGCGTCGACTTGTTCGAGGCCGGGCACCCGCGCCACAGTAGGGGCGAAGATCTCCACGAGCTTGTCGGCGACGGGCTGCGTCGGCATCACCTGCCAGTCGTAGAAGGAACGGCCCGGGGTCCACCCCGGCCGCCACCACCAGCGACTCGCCGTCGTCATCGCGCTCATGTCCATGTGTCGCACCTCCGCCTGCGATGCCTGGCTACCTCTCGGTCAAGAACTACCCCGCCGAGATCACGGACCAACCCGACGAGACCGATCCGTTGCCGGTTCGAATCCCGATTACACTCATCGCATGTCTGTTCGACGGCGGATCACGCTCCTCGCGTTCGCCCTGCTGCTCCCCCTCTCCGCCACCGCCTGTACCGTCACCGGGCCAGGAACCACCTCCGAATGCACCGTCAGCGGTTGCACCGTGACCTTCGACCGAGGCGTGAACGCCAAGGCGTCGGTACTCGGCATCGACGCCGAACTCGTCGCCGTGAACGGCAACATCGTCACCCTGCGCATCGGCGGTCAGGAAGTGACCGTGCCCGCCGGGGAATCACAGCCCGCGCAGGGGATGGACGTGCGCGTCAGCGAGGTCACCGACGAGAAGGTCGTCGTCGTGCTCTCCACCGGCCTGAACCAGAACTGACGCATCGGAAACCGTTGTGCACCATGCTCATCCGAGTACGTTGGGTTGATCGAGGATCCAGCGCCACGTCCCGTCGGGCTGTCTACGGGCCACTTCGACGGTCGCCCCGGAACCGCCGGGCAGGCGGGAGGACGTGAGCGCGAGATCGCCCGCGCGTAATGCCGGTGCCTGCGGGCCCGGCTGGAACACCGGGCGGTCGGCGACGAGCCGGGCGTAGGCGGCCCTGATCTCCTCGACCCCGGTGGCGACCACACCGTCGGGCAACGCGAGCACCGCGTCGCTCTCGTAGAGCTCGACCAGGCCGTCCACATCGCCGGCGTTCAACCGTTCGACCACCAGTCTGCTCAGATCCTCCGGGCGCCTCGCCCGTTCCCTGGCACCCTCGATACTGTCGGTCATCGTCACCCTCCTCGACTCGGGTTGTGCGCCAACGGTAGCGCCGGGGTACGACACGAACCCGGCACCGGCCCCGCCCCGGAAACCACAAAACCCCCGAAAACCCAAGGGCGTTCGGAGGTTTCGCGGACAAATATGGTGTCAGCCGATCACAGCGGCGGGAACCCCGACGATCCGGTCGCCATCCAGTTCCAGAACTCCGCAGCGCGGTTCGTCACCAAAGCGATGACGTCGAGGACAGTGCTTCCCATTGTCTTCCTTCATCCGAACGAACACTCTTGCGCCCTCACCATAGCAACCGGCTTCGAGTGCACAACGTTGTGATAACGGACAGATGACAGGCCTGTCTTCTGCCACGGCGAGTCGGCATGCCCAGAGATTCGTCCAGCCCGTCGGTCACACAGACCGATCATCCTCCGAGGCTCGCCGCGGCCATGGACGAAGCCGCTCGAGTTGCGCCGCAAGGGAAATCAACAAGCCTTCGCCGCCAGGTGCGGAGCAAAGCTGAACGCCGATCGGCAAGCCTTCGGCGGAAAGTCCCGCGGGCACCGTCAGCACCGGATGCCGGGCGAGGTTGAGCGGCAGCAGGAAAGGCAGGAGCCGACTGGCGGCGAGGTGGGTGCGGATCATCCCGGCATTGGCCCAGCCGCCCGCGCGAGGGGGCAGCTGGGCCAATGTCGGGGTCAAGAGCACGTCGTAGTCGGCGAACCACGCCGCGAAACGTGCGGCCGTCCCGGTGGGAACCGCGTCGGCGGCGAGGGGCAAGCGCCGCAGCATTTTCCCGGCCCGCACGATCGCACCGGTACGCCGTTCCAATGTTCGCGTGTCGAGCCCGTCTGCGTCGTCGGCGGAGCCGGCAAAGTAGCGAACGATGTAACGCGGGTGGTCCCGAATACGCCAGGGCGCGGGGGCCGTTTCCACGACATGACCGGCGCCGCGCAGAGCCTGCACCGTTGCCTCGAGTGACGCGCGGACCTGTGGGTCGACGCGCACTCCGGGCACGGGCGGATCGACGGTGACACCGACGCGTATCGCCATATCCGGGTGGCCGTCAGCATTCCGGACGCGGTCGGTGCCGGCGAGCACGTCGAGCATCAGGGCGGCGTCAGCGACAGTGGTCGCGATCGGACCGAGTTCGGACATCCCTCGCCAGCCGGGTCCGGTCCGCGGCACAAGGCCGGGTCCGGGCTTCACACCGACGACGCCGCAGCACGAAGCCGGAATGCGGATCGACCCACCGCCACCGGACGCGAGCGCCAAAGGCACCATTCCGGCCGCGACAGCAGCCGCCGAGCCACCGCTCGAACCGCCGGACGAGTACTCCGGATTCCATGGATTGCGGGTGACACCGAACGCCACGCTCTCGGTGAACGGGCCCTGACACAGCTCCGGCAGGGTGGTCTTGCCGACCACCAGCGCCCCGGCGGCACGCAGTCTGCGTACGAGCTCGTCATCTGTATCGGCGGGCGCGGCAGCTGTCGCGAAGGTTCCGTGCCTGGTCGGGCACCCCGCGACATCGATGTGGTCCTTGATCCCCACCGGCACCCCGGCCAACGGAAGCAGCGCCAGATCGGACCGTCGAGCAAGCGCCGCCGCTTCCGCGCGCACCTCGTCGCGGCGCACCACACAAAACGCGTTCAACGAGGCATCGGCACCGATCCGCGCCAGCGCCGCTTCCACCACATCGACCGGCGAAACCTGGCCCGATCTCACCGCAGCCGCGATCTCTACCGCCGTCGAACCGGTCACGAACTCCGACGGTACCGGGAAACCTTGCCAGGGCGGTGTTTTCGACGAGGACGACCGCGCCGATATCCGGTCGACCTTGTTGCCGACCGGATGCCGTGTGGCACAGTGCGACTCAGCGCGGGGCCATTCGGATGGCGCCGTCGAGGCGGATGGTTTCGCCGTTGAGCATCGGGTTCTCCACGATGTGGCGGGCCAGTGCGGCGAACTCGGTCGGCTGACCGAGGCGGGAGGGGTGCGGGACCTGGGCGCCGAGGGACTGCAGGGCCTCCTCGGGCAGCGTCTCGAACAGCGGCGTGCGGAACAGGCCGGGTGCGATGGTGACGACGCGGATCTTGAAGCTCGCCAGGTCGCGTGCGACCGGCAGGGTCAGGCCGACGATGCCGCCCTTGGACGCCGAGTAGGCGGCCTGGCCGATCTGGCCGTCGTAGGCGGCGACCGAGGCGGTGTTGATGATGACGCCGCGCTCCTCACCGACGGGTTCGGTGGCCGACATGCGTTCGGCGGCCAGCCGGATCACATTGAAGGTGCCGACGAGGTTCACGTTGATCACCTTGGTGAAGTCGGCGAGCGGGAAGGCGCCCTTCTTGCCGACCGTCTTGATCGCGTTGCCGATTCCGGCGCAGTTCACGGCGATCCGCAGCGGGGCCAGCGATTCAGCGATGTCGAGCGCCGCGATCACCGCCGATTCATCGGTCACATCCGCGGCCGCGAAAGCCGCGCCCTCGCCGAGTTCCTTGGCGATGGCCGCGCCGTTGGACGAGGGCAGGTCGACGATGACGACCTTGGCGCCCTTGGCGTGCAGTTCCTGCACGGTCGCCAAGCCGAGGCCCGACGCGCCGCCCGTGACGATCGCGGACGAGTTGACGAAATCCATACTTTTCTCCTGTTTCGGTGACGGCCCACCGATATTGACACACTTCGCCAAAACTGTTTGGCTTTCGCCGTGACCCAGCCTGCCCGCCGTCCCGGCCGTCCCTCCGTGCTGGACACCGCGGCCGTGTCCGCCGGTGCGCTGCGGTTGTGGACCGAGCGCGGGTTCGCCGCCACCGGCTGGAACGAGCTCGCCGAGGCCACGGGCGTGAGCACACGAACCCTGTTGCGGCACTTCTCGTCCCGCTCCGATATCGCCTGGATCGGTGTCGCACCGGCGACGGAGCGGCTGCGCGCGACACTCGCCGGGGCCGCCGCCGAGGAGTCGCCCGCGGTGGTGGTCAGGACCGCGATCGTCGAGTCGGTGTCGCGCGATCCACGGGTCCAGGAGCTGGCGCCGGATTGGCTGCGGCTGATCTCGTCGGAGCCGGAACTCGCCGCGACCGCACCACGGATCTATCGACCGTGGATCGATACGCTCTCGGCCTACCTCGCCGATCGGCTGCCGAACTCCCCCGCTGCGATCTGCCGGGCCATCGCGACCGCCTACCAGTCCGCTACCTTCGCCGCGCTGATCGAATGGGCGGAGTCAGGGGCGCACGGTGACTGCGCGGATTCAGTGGATCGGATGCTGCGCTGGATGGACCCGCACCTGCCGCGGTCGGCGCCGAACTGACCTGCTCGCGAGGAGGAGAACAGCGCGGGGCGTGCGCCACCCGGGCCAGTGCCGTCGATCAGGATTCGCGGGCGGCGATCGCGGCCTGGATGCGGCGCAGTGTGCGCAGCCCCTTCTTCGCGGCGACACTCACCATGCCGTCGAACACCGTCGAGCCGCGGTCGGTGGCCATCAGCCGTTCCAGTGTCGGCACCGCGCTGTCGTCGCCGGTCGAGCCGAGGGCGACGGCCGCCCAGTAGCGCTGGTCGGCATCCTCGCTCGAAGCCGCTTCGATCAGTCGCGGAATGATGTCCGGCGCGAATACCGACAGTGCGCTGGCGATGTAGCCGATGCGGTAGTAGCGGCGGTTCTCGAACTCGTCCCAGAGGGCGGCAAGCGCCGCATCGCCACCGATCATGCCGAGGGCTTCGGCGGCACGCTCGCGCATACCGCTGTTCGAGTCCCCCAGCAGGGGCACGAGGGCCGGAACCACCGATTCGTCGCCGAGGACACCCAGCGCGACGATCGCCTGGTCGCGGGCGATGTCCTGCGGGTGGTCGAGCATCGCGACCAGGCGCGGAACCGCGTCGCGGAAGCCGAGGGCGGCACAGCCCATCGCCGCCCATGCCTGGCAGTTGTAGCGGGTGTCGGCAAGAGAGGCGAGCAGCGGCTCTCGCAGCGTGTCGTCGCCGAAGAGTCCAGCCCGATTCAGCGCCCGGCTGTACAGCGTCCGGTGGTAGTCGGGATAGTCCCGCACGAGCGCACGCAGAGCTTCCGCCGCCGATGCGTCGCCCTCCTCGGTTCGCAGCAGCAGCTGCCGCAGGTTTTCCTCGCGAGTCTCGAGGTCACCGTCTTTGAGGAGTCGCGCGTCGGCTGGATTCACCGCCCAACGGTACCCGGTGACATGCCCCTCCTGAGACCACCGGACCGCCACACGTATCTCGCGAACCCCTTGCTCGTCAGCCCGCCTGTCATGGTCGTTCGAGCGGACCCCAGTCCAGGGCGTCGACCGCTGCGCGATCACCTTCGAGCCAGGCCCAGAGGATCTCGACGAGTTTCGCCTCGTCCCGGATGACGGTGCGCCTGACCTCAGGGGGTGCATCCGACAATTCGAGGTCGTAGTCGTCGGCGCCTGCCTTACCGCGCGGCCGAGATGGCCGGGGGTCCGGCGGAATTCGCACGGACAGGCAGCGGACGAAGTCAGTCGTGCACGATCGGGGTGCTGAAGTGGTACCAGTTCGGGGCGAAGCGCTCGTACACGTGTGCGTAGGGGCGCGGCGGTCCGCTCGGCGGTGTCGATCCGGGAGCGAAGTAGGCGACGCCGCCGTCGGTCGGGTAGATCGCGAAAAGGCACCCGCCGTCGTATGGATAGATGCCGTCGACGTGCATCACACCGAACCAGTTCGCATCACCCTTGGCGCACACCTGCGCGGCACGCGTGAACGAGTCTGCGGACAGCCACCAGGCGAGCCGGTCCGGTACCCCCGAAAACACCAGCGCGACACCGATTCCCACCACGATCGGAGCGATCATGACTGCCCGGTACTCGCGATACTTCGCGCAACCGATCGGCGCGAGAACCATCCACGCCACCCCGGCTGCGAGCAGAACGGCACCTGCCAGCAGCAGAGCCGTCACGGTGTAGTCGGTGACCACCTCGAACAGCAACACCGCAGTCCCGAAGCACGACGCCACAGTTGTCGCGCGCATGGCGTACTGCCATGTTCGCGATATCTCGACCGCCTCCGACGCCACCCCCGACTTCGTCATACTCGACAGCCTAGACACGCCGATACGCCGGCTACGTCGAGGTCTTCGTGAACCAGCGGCGCGACGAGCTCGTTTAGGCTGATCGGGTGCAGGAATCGCCGACCGACACCCACCCGCACGAACCCCATACCGAGGGCCTGGCCTCCCGGCTGAACTGGCTGCGCGCCGGGGTCCTCGGCGCCAACGACGGCATCGTCTCCACCGCCGGTCTGGTGGTCGGTGTCGCGGCGACGACGAACGACAGCACGACGATCCTCGCGGCGGGCGTGGCCGGACTCGTCGCGGGCGCGATCTCGATGGCGGCCGGTGAGTACGTATCGGTGAGCACTCAGCGTGATTCGGAGAAGGCGCTGCTGGCCAAGGAACGGCGGGAACTGGCCGCCTTCCCCGACTACGAACTGGCCGAGCTCACCGAGATCTACCAGGCCAAGGGCCTGAGCCCGGCGACCGCGCGCCAGGTGGCCGAGGAACTGACCGCCCACGACGCCTTCACCGCCCACGCCGAGGCCGAACTCAAGTTGGACCCGGACGAACTCACGAATCCGTGGGCCGCCGCCGGCTCCTCGGCGATCGCGTTCACCTGCGGAGCGCTGCTCCCGCTGCTGGCGATCGTGTTGCCGCCGGCGCAGTGGCGGGTGCCGGTGACCTTCGTGGCGGTACTCGTAGCGCTCGCGCTCACCGGGTCGCTGAGCGCGCGACTCGGCGGAAGCGCGCGAGGCAGAGCAGTGCTACGGGTCGTCGTCGGCGGTGCGCTTGCCATGGCGGTGACCTACGCGATCGGCACGCTCACCGACACCCTCAGCGGATGAGCGGTCAGGAGTTGGGCCGAGATCGAGTCGCCGTGTAACCCGGTCGACGGTATCGGGCGGGACTACCGGTTCCAGGCGCGGCGAGACGCTCGGTGCTGCGCGAGCAGTAACCCGCGGCGGATGGGCCCCAAATGCCCGAACCGACAACGCCGTTCATGCGTCGTGACCGGCCACCGTCCGGCCGCGTGGATTTCGGTCCTCGCCCCATTTCAGGCAATCGCCGCCGTAACTAGACTTGCCGACGCTGAGATCGCGGCTGGACTCGAGGAGGGTGTGGGTGCCGCCCAAATCGACCAACCGACGGCGCCCCACTCAGGACCGTGCCAAGGCAACACGCGAGGACATACTCGATGCCGCCGCGGCACTGTTCGGCGAACGCGGCATCACCGATACCTCCACCAACCGCATCGCCGCTGCCGCCGGGGTGAGCATCGGAACCGTCTACCGATACTTCCCCGACCGAGCAACGATCGTCGAAGAACTACTCACCCGTATCCAGAACAACATCGAACGACGATTCACCGAACGTGCCCACGACCTCTCGGACACCCCCGTGCAGCAACTGGTTTCGGGCGTCTTGGAGGCCATCGTCGACGAGATGGTCACCGACGTCCCACTCGTACGCGCACTGATAGCCGGGTTGGACTTCTACAGCAGCGGCATGCCCGAGCTCGAAGTACGCCTGCGCCTGCTGGTCAAAATGCAGATCATCCAGATCCTCGGACCCGGCGCCGACGACGAATACGACGTACTGACCATCACCATCATCAGTGCGTGTTTCGGCATAGTCCTACGCGCCGCCGTACTCGAAGACAGGCACATACGCGACGAAGTGATCGCCACGACTGCCCGACTTGTAGCGGCATTCGCCGACAACGAGATCCAAGCCCGCACAACCGGCGAGAATCACACCCGCGACTCGCCTGCTGCACCATCGAAATGACATTCGGAACCGTCACCCGAACAGCGGCTGGTGGCATGGCCGGAACGGATCAGGTCAATTCGGCAGCGAACCGAGCAGCCAACCGCCGGGACCGTCGGGTGACTCGTCGAAGTAGTAGCCGCGGATCGCCTGGAGGATCTCGTCGGTGCCGACCAGACCGTCGCCGTCGGTATCCAGACGCGGATGCACTGCGCGGGCATCGGATTCGGGCAGGTTCATCAACGCACCCGTCCAGCGAATGTACTCGTCGAGATTCAGCTGCCCGTCGCCGTCGGTGTCGGCCACCGCCATGATCGCTTCCAGGAACGGTCGGTACCCCGCTTCGAAGGACTCCTCGGTGACGAGCAGACCTGCGGTGAACGCCCGCTTGTATTCGCCGAGGTCGATCGTTCCGTCACCGTCGGCGTCGGCGGCCGACACCAACCGGTCCCACAGTCCGAGACTCAATTCGAGCAGTCGCTCCCGCTCTGGCGTGCCTGGGGCACGGCCGAACACGTCGGCGAGGCGGATGGCCGAGTTTTCGAAATCCCGGCGTTCGATTCGACCGTTGTTGTCGACATCGAACGTCTGGAAACGTCGAGTCAACTTACGGTCGAGGATATCGTCGTTCGTCAAAGCGGTGGCCCTCCTGTTGCTGCGATGTCGGACAGTCATCGTTCGGGACTCGCGTGATGCTCGATCAGTATAGGCATCCTCTGCGAATCACTTTGTCGACAAGGCGCTTTCGCGATTCGACCTGCTTCGGATCACTCATGGCACACGATGAACGTCCAGCCAGCGTCGGAGGATGTGCAGCAACACTGGGAACAGCGGAGCCCACCGGGAGGTTCGATGTGGATATGACTGATACGACTGGAAGTAGCGATGAAGCGCAGATCCGGGAAGTGATCCACAGCTGGGTCGCCGCGTTCCGTAACCGAGATGTGTCGGCCGCGAAGGCGATCCACTCTCCGGACACAGTTTCCTTCGACATCGTTCCACCACTCCGCTACATCGGCTGGGACTCGTATCGAAAGCCATGGGAGGACACGTTCGACGGTTTTATCGGACCGATCGATTTCGAGATACGCGATCTGGTGATCACCGTGGGCGACGACATGGCCTTCAGCCGGAGCCTGAACCGGATGATGGGCACCATGGCAGACGGGCAGAAGACCGACTTCTGGTTCCGCTGGACGGCCTGTTTCCAGAAGATCGGCGGCAGGTGGCTCATCGTGCACGATCACACCTCGGTCCCGACCGACTTCGGTACCGGGACAGCAGTATTGGATCTTGCGCCGTAGGAAAGCCGAAGACGATGGCTCGACTACTTCCACCGGAACGTACCGCAACCACCCGCGCACCGCCGCGCGCGGCACACAGCGCCAATGGAGTGCCGGGTTCACGCACGTACTACCGAAGCTGTGGCCGGCCAACGAGGTACCACCTCCGCCCGGTCCGATATCCGTTCTCGCAGTAGGGTGTGATTCGTGACCACTGTGACAGAGGCGGACAGACCCTAGCCACCGGTCCCCCGGTGGCTGCCCCGAGTCGGCGACACCGCGCCCTGACGGCGCGGAAACTCGCGCTGCTCTGAAGTCCACCGGCTGGACCCGCTGTCGTCCGCGCGGCCGTCCCGTTTCCTCGGATGTGCCGTCCGCTTCGCACTCAGTGGGAGTACCCCTATGCCCAAGTGGTTGGCGGCGCTGTTCGCCGCCTCGTTCGTGTTCTATACCGACGACTATGTGATCGCCGGTGTCCTGCCCGAGATCGCCCGCGATCTGGGCGTGAGCCAGGCCGCCGCCGGTCAGCTCATCACCGTGTTCGCCGTGACAGTCGCCCTGGTGGCGCCAGTCGCCGCCGTCGTCCTGGCCCGCGCCCCTCGACGCGTGCTGCTGGTGGCCAGCCTGTGCGCGTTCGTCGCCGCCAACGCGGCCGCGGCGGGTACGCCGTCGTTCACCGTCCTGTTGATCCTGCGCGTCGCTGCGGCGGCGGCCGCCGCGGTCGCGACCCCGGCGCTGTTCGCCACCGCGGTCCAGCAGGCCCCCGCTGCGAAGGTCGGCCGCTATGTCGCGGTGGTGGCGCTTGGCGTCACCGGGTCGATCGCGGTCGGTGTGCCGATCGGCACCTGGATCGGTGGCGTATTCGGCTGGCGCGCGGTATTCGCCACCATGGCGGTGTGCGGCCTGCTCGCCCTCGCCGGTCTGCTGATTACGTTGCCGCGCGGAATGTTCGGCGATCCCGCGCCCGACTGGCGGGCCCAGGTACGCAGCCTGGGACGGCGGCCGGTGACCTTCGGTCTGTTGGCCAACATGTCGCTGATGACCGGCTCGATGATGATGCTCACCTATCTCGCGCCGTTCCTCATCGATGTCGCCGGGGCGGCCGTCGATGCCCGTGCCCTCTCCTTCGGGCTGGCTGGTATCGCAGGAACCCTCGGCATGTGGGGTGGCGGCGCGATGACCGACCGGTGCGGCCCGGACCGCGCCCTGCTGATCGGTATGGGCGCCGTCGCCGGGTCGATGGCAGGCCTGTGGCTGCTGTGGGGCATGCGCCCGGTCCCGATCACAGCCGTGGTGCCGGTGCTCGCCGTGTGGGGTGCGGCCGCCTTCTGGAACTCACCCGCGATCCAAGCCCGGCTCGCCGCCCTGTCCGGCGCCCTCGCCCCACAGGCGCTGGCGCTCAACACCTCCGGCACGTACCTGGGTGTCTCCCTCGGCGGTCTGCTCGGCGGTCTCACCCTGGCCAGGTGGGGTTCGGGCGCACTGCCACCGCTCGCTGTCGCCTGCACGGTTCTCGCGCTGGTGCTGCTGTCTAACGCAAGCGAAACCGCCCGTAAAACGCAAGCTCGCAAGTAGGCAGCCGGGCCGCCGGTGCGGTATCCACCCGCACCGGCGGTTCAGGCCGCTGTGCGAGCTCGCGATCTCAGTCCGTGTTGCTCCACGTCACGAGATGAGCGAGATTGTCGGTCCTGGCCTCGAATCTCGCGACAAGGCAGTTGCGGTTCGAATTTCTCGTCATGATCCTGCGCACTCGATTCGCGGGACGGACCAAGGTGCCCGGCACTCGGAGCTGGTCTCGCCGCCGCGTTGCAACAGTTTCAAATATCCAGGCGTGATCCGGTCGAAACCGATGAGCTGAACGGGAGGGACATGTACTCGGCGAAGTCGCCGACCAGCTCCCGATGAGTTCGGGCGCCAACGATCCGGTCGCGCACCTCGCCGTACACGAATATCAGAATGGTGGGTAGCGCGGTGATCCGATGCTCCTCGACAACCCTCGACCAGTCGTCGTACTCCATTGTCGCGCACGAAATTGTCCGCCCCTGGGTCCTGGCGAATTGTTCGAATACCGGTTTAATCTTGTGCGAATTCGGATCTCGACCGCCGTGAAACAGCACCGCGAGCAGCGGGGCTCGACGTTGCACGATCCGACTGAATCCGGTTGCGTCGGCAATTGTTTCGATCATTGCGCCCAAACTCCATTTGCCGGTCATTGCTTACCCTCGACCGGACGACTGCCGTTCTTCTCCAGCTCGACTGGAAAGACGGGTCCGGAGACGACGATCGGCTCCGGACCCGTCTGGACGCCGGCTTCGTGACAGGTGCCGGAGCGCCGGACCCGCGCGATCCCACGCCTATGCCACCGAATCACGAGTTCAGCGAACAATCACAGGCAGAAGCTGACCTCGAGCGGGCCCAAATGGATGGGCAGGCACACTTCCACCGAGCCGGACACCGGAGCCACCGTCGGAGCCTCGGCCGCGGCCACGCCGGCACCCAGCGCGGTCGCCGACATCGCGATCGCCACCGCCGCTAGCGGCCGAAAGATTCTGGAACTCATACTGCCATCCTCATTAGTGCGATTGTGATGCGTCCCATGAGCGGGACCGGTCACATCAGATCACGACCCGCGAGTAATGTCACGCTTACGGAAATAATTCACATTGCTAGGCCGGGTATGTGCAGCTCGTTCGACCAGAAGCCGGTCACAGGCTAATTTCTCAGCCGGAACTCACTTGAACTCGGAGGCGTGTGCTCGAATTTTCACAGTACGAGCCGTCCTGAAATATTTCGATATGAATCCATAAGCTTTCACCGGAACCGTTGTAGGTTTCTCCATAGGTAAATAACCAGGACGGAATAGCAATGTCCGAATATACAAAGTTGCAGTCGACCTGTTCATGCGGTCGCCCAACGAAATCGGATGATGCCCTGCGGACAGTCACGCGCAGGCGCCTTGGTGTCCTGCTCGCAGAATGCGACGGTCACGTACTCCGGCTCCGCAACTAGCGGTTCAGCTGTCGGACGTGGTCCAGGTCCGGTACTCGGCCTCGCGGGACGGGGTGCCGTTCCATGGATGGTCCGGGAAGTCCTCGTCGCGTACTTCGGTTCGACTCGGGAGGTGGGCGCAGACGCAGGTGATGGTCAATGTGGCTGTGCGGGAGCCGAGTTCGTCGGCTTTGAGGTCGTGAGCCAGGACGGTGGCGACCGGGAGGAGATCGTTCATCGTCGCCGTGCCGGGCAGACAGAGCTCGAGGTACAAGTCCACCGAGCCGGTCGCTCGGGCGACAACGCCGATCTTCCTGCCGCAATGCGGACATCCGGTGGGAGGCGGGTGCGCTGCATGAACTTCGACAGGTCGAGTCCGGCGATCGCCTGTGTGCCGGTCACGGCTCGTGGTCCCTCTGTTGTGTCATCAGTCTGGCGGTCTGTCGGCGCCGTGCGGAACCGGCACATATGAAAAGCGCTGGGCCAGCTCGTCGACCCGGGCCAGACGGGCGTCGAGCATGGGTCGATGCAATGGTTGCACCCGGCTTCGCAATCGGGCCAGCAGTTTCTGGAGACGCTGCAGGGTCATCGGTGAGCTCGCCGCTGCCGGTATGACGTCGTCGATACCGGTCCGCACGAAGTCCTCCCACACCGGCAACGGGATGACGATGCGGAGTTGACCGTCGCTGTCGTGAAGACGCAGAGGTTCTGTGCTCGCAGCCGTGGCACAGTCGAGTAGGTCCTCGATCTCGTCCAAGACCTGCACGGCCGTCGCGGGGTCGTTCACCGCCGGCGCGAGGGATCGGAGCGTGATGTCGGCGAGCAGCCTGACGGCGAGTAGCGGGTCCTGCTCGAAAGTTCGTTCGCTACCTCCGACTATTGCGTCGATGATCGCGGCGACCGGGAGAGTTCCTCCGTGTACGTCCGCAAGGGGTGCACCGCGCGACAGGGTAGCGCCGGGGGCCTCGTGCAGGACCACCACGGCGTCGGCGGTTCGGGCAGCGTTCAGCAGCCGGTCCACATGGATCCGCTGGAGCACTTTCGGCGGGTGCGGCCAGGTCAGCGTCGCGTGCAACGGTGGAAGTGGCGCAACGGGAGACGGGTCGACGTCCGGGGTCCTGTCCGGATAGACAGCTTCGAGGACGGCGCGGCCCTGAGCCGCGATAGAGCTCACGGCCGGGGCGAGTTGGATGGCGGCGAAGGCTCGCAGTTGCAGCGTCCTCAGCAGGTACAGCATCACGAATACCAACAGCACGGCGATGACGGGCACGATCAACGAAACCTCGGCCCGACTACCGATCGCGAGCGCGGCGGTCAGCGAGAACACGGCCAGCCCGGCAGCAAAGGCGAACGTGCGCCAGACGATCGGGTCGTCGCGAAACAGCGTCAGGCGCGGTGTGAAGTTGGTGGCGGCCCACTGCACCACCAGGAACAGCAGCGAAAAGATGACTGCGACCGCGCCCAGCAGACCTAGTCCAAGGCCGAGCAACATCTCGGTCACCTGGCGGGCGGGCACATTCGGGCCACGGGTGAATCTCGGCGTGACCAAGCCGAGTGCGAATCCGGCGAGAACGAGCACCAACTGGGTGAGCCCGGCGCGCAATCGTCGTCTGCGGCGGAGGAAGGCGTGACCGACCGGTGCTGGCATGTCTCACCCACCCGCACGAGGTTTCGAAGTACTTCCGGCCTGTGGAATCAGAACACCGTCGCCCAGTCGTCCTTGATGCTGATCGTCGTCCATCCGTTCGCATAAGCGGACTCGACGGCCTGCTCGGCGCCCGCCCGGTAGTCGAACTCGCGATCAGCGTCGTCATGCAACAGCAGTAACCGCAGAGCGGGTCGGTTCGGCTGTTCGGAAAACTTCAGCATCGGGATGTCGCCGTTGCTGTTGCCCGCCGCGAGCAGTGGACGTCGACCGATGTGATTCCAGATCCGGACCGGTTTCTCCGGCCCGTCGTCGAGGACGTCGAGTTCGGGCTTGCGCAGGATCGTTCCGCTGCCACCGTCGTCGTTCCATGCCAGCGACACGGCGCTGCCGATGACACGCTGCCGTGGGACGCCGTAGGTGTCCCGGCTGACCGGCCGCATGAAGTCGCGGCCGCCACCGGAGACGATGTAGTTGCGAAACCCGTTCGCAGCCAAGTAGTTCAACAGATCGATCATCGGTGCGTAACTGCATGCCAGATAGTCACGGCCGAGGGTGGGATGCTTGGTTGTGCGAAGGAAGGCATCGGCGCGAGCCTCGAATTCCTCCACGCTGATCTCGGCGAACGCCGCCAGGATGCCCGCTGCCAGCACCCCGAGCTCGCTGTCGTCACCGTGGTAGTGCTTGGTGATCACCGCGTTCAGCCACTGAAAGTCCTTGGTGTATGCGGCTTCCCAGGGCTGACGGGTACGTAAGCTTCGATCTTGTTCGGCCATCACGACGAGGCGACGCAGAATGAAGTCGAGTTGGATCGGCATCGGTTTCTCACACCACAGGGTGCCGTCGTTGTCGAAGACCGCGATCCGGTCGTGCGGTGGCACTTCGTCGCGGCCGCCTGCGCTGGTCACCCGCTCGACGAAGTCCACTATCGCCTTTTTGGCAGCGCCCGCGCGCCACCTCGGAAGTGGGTCCGCTTCGGATCCGGCGCGGTTCTGTGTGGTCATCGCCTTACCGCCCGGGAGTACGCGCTGACGTCCGCGTACCGGTCCGCGCGAAGTGGCGATGCAGCGTCGACCGACGAATATTTGATGGCATCGGCCGCGGCTACTCTCGCGAGAGCATGGCAGCGGCTTCGCGTTCGAGGTCGACGAACGGTTCACCGCTCACATCGACGGCCACTTGATGCAGCGTCCCGCCGGTGAACGCCCAGGGGCGCGCACCGGGATAGTCGTCGGTGACGGCTTCGGCGGTATCGCGGCCCGCGTGCAGCCCTTCCCCGGCAAGGCTGAATTTGCCCGGCTGAGTGCGGATTCGACCTTCGCCGACTTTGCGCTCGCCGTAGTAGAGGCTCAGGACCCCGCGGGCGGTGCCGGGCGGATCTTCGCTCTCCTTGTCGAAGGACGCGGCCAGAATCAGGTTCTCGCCGGTCGGCAGCTCTTCGGTCGCGCTGATGCGCTGTTCTTCGCTGCCGAGGAAGTTGTAGACGTAGTGCAGGCGATTGTCCTTGACGTAGAGAGCGTGTCCGCCGAAGCGCCCACCGTGGGAGAACAACACGCCCGCGGCATCGTGGCCGGGCACGTCGACGAGCGCTCCGATCGAATAGGACCGGTTGCGGATGTTGACCGCCACCGATTCCGGCACCTCCGCCCCACCGGGACGGTAGACGTAGCGATGCCGCGGCGGTGCGAGCTGAGGACGTTCGGTGGTGAGGATCTCGATCGCCGAGCGGTCATCGAGTGGGAAGGCCTGGTTGACTCCCGCCTCGTAGAACCACAATCCGATCAGTTCGGCCAGCCGGCCTGGTTGTTCGGCCGCGAGATCGTGCATTTCCGAGCGGTCCACCTCGGTGTGGTAGAGCTCCCAGGTGTCGTCGGGGAAGTGGCTCCAGCCGCTCAGGGTGGGATGGGTGGTGACCGCTTTCCAGCCGTCGTGCCAGATCCCGCGCCCACCGAGCATGGAATAGAACTGGGTGTGTTTGGCGGTCGGGATGGTCGGTGCGTCGAAGCTGTAGCGCATGCTCACACCCTGTACCGGTATCTGGGCGTGGCCTTTGACCATGTCGGGAAGCTCGAGGCCGAGGCAATCCAGCAGCGTTGGCACCAAGTCGACGGCGTGGTGGTATTGGTCGCGGATCTCGCCGTGCGCGCTGGTGCCCGCAGGCCAGGAGATGATGCACGGATCGCAGGTGCCGCCGTTGAACGAGTACCGCTTCCACATCTTGAAGGGGGCGTTGAACGCGACAGCCCATCCGTTCGGGTAATGGTTGTAAGTCGTGGTGCTGCCGAGTTCGTCCAGTTTGGCCATGTTCTCGGCCAGGTCGTCCAAAACGCCGTTGGTGATCTTGTTCTCGTTGACCGAGCCGTCGGATCCGCCTTCGCCGCTGGCACCGTTGTCGGAAACGACGACGATGATCGTGTTGTCGAATTGCTCGATGCGCTCGAGGTAATCGAGCAATCGGCCGATCTGGTCGTCGCAGTGGGAAAGGAATCCCGCGTACACCTCCGCCATTCGGCAGAACAGCCGCTTCTCGTCCTCGACGAGGGTGTCCCACGGTCGGGTGTAGTCCATCGGCGGGAACGGCGCACCGTCGGGCCCGCTGCGTGTGTCCGGGGTGCCGATCGGGTTGAGTGGGGGCAGTTCAGTGTCCGGCGGGACCAGACCCAGCTGTTTTTGGCGTTCGAGGATTTCGGCGCGCATCACCTCGTAGCCCGCGTCGAACCGGCCTCGGTAGCGTTCGATCCATTCGCGTGGTGCGTGATGGGGAGCGTGCGCGCATCCTGGAGCGTAGTAGAGGAAGACGGGCCGATCGGGTGCGATGGCCTTGACGTCGTCGATGTACTCGATCGCGTGATCGGTGATATCGACACCGAAGTGATAGCCCTCTTCCGGAGTGGAGGGCTGCTCGACGGGGTGATTGTCGTGCACCAGATCGGGATACCACTGGTTGGTCTCCGCGCCGAGGAAACCGTAGAAGCGTTCGAAGCCGCGCCCGACCGGCCAATTACGTTTGGTGGACGCCAGGTTCATTTCGTCCTCGGCGCACAGATGCCATTTTCCGACCATCGCCGTGCTGAAACCCTGGTCGACCAGAACTTCGGCGAGGGTGGCGCACTCGGCGGGGATGTGCCCGTTGGCTCCAGGAAATCCGACGGCGGCCTCGCTGATACAGGCCATGCCGTTGGTGGTGTGGTTACGGCCGGTCAGCAGACACGAACGGGTCGGCGAGCACAACGCGGTGGTGTGCCACTGGCTGTAGCGCAGACCCCGGGCGGCGATCCGATCGATGTTCGGCGTCTCGATCGGCCCTCCATAGCAGCTCATCGCACCGAAACCGACGTCATCGAGAACGATGTAAACGATGTTCGGCGAACCGGGCGCTGCCTTGGGCTGCTCGTAAGGGCCCCAGTCCGGTACCGAATCGCGGATGTCGAGGGTGACCACTCCGCGGAACGGGATTGCCATGGGTGTTTCTCCTCGAGTAGACCCCCGGTAAATAGCCCCCGACCGAAACTAACCAGCGTGGGAGTCGCTGACATCACCCATATCGGGTGAACCCCTCACACACCCGAAACAACGGCCCTGCGCATCGAACGGCGCACCGGTTTCAGTGCGACACTGAAAGGCCTCGATCGCCCTCGAGTTCGCCCGAATGGGAGGAGGACGAACCGCACCGTGGAAAACGAAGATCGATGCTGCGACCGGAATTCATCTACAGGCGGAAAGCGGGACCGCATGAGCGCACCGAACGAGCTACATCGTGACCGACAGCCTGATCCGAGCACGATGCCCGAACACTCCCCCGCCCACCACGCCCAGGTCACAACCGGCCCGTCCGGTGGGCAGAAGCAGATGACCTGGATCGACGGTGGTTCCTTCACGATGGGCTCGGACAACCACTACCCCGAAGAGGCACCGACCCACCGGGTCTCGGTGGCAGGGTTCTTCATCGACCCGCACCCGGTCACGAACGCCGAATTCGCCCGTTTCGTCTCTCGCACCCGCTACGTCACCGTCGCCGAACGCACACCCGGTGCTGCCGACTATCCCGACGCTGATCCAGACAAACTGGTCGCGGGATCCTCGGTGTTCGTCAAACCCGGCCGACCGGTACGCCTCGACCGCCCCTACCAGTGGTGGCATTGGGTTCCCGGCGCGAATTGGCGGCACCCGCAGGGACCGGGCAGCTCGATCAAGAAGCGCCCCGACCACCCCGTGGTCCATATCGCCTGGGCCGATGTGACGGCATACGCCGAGTGGTCAGGCAAAGACATACCGACCGAAGCCGAATGGGAGTACGCCTGCCGAGGTGGGCTCGACGGCGCCGAATTCGCCTGGGGCAACGAACTCGAGCCCGGGAACAAGCGGATGGCCAACACCTGGCACGGCGAATTCCCGCATCACAACACACGGGAAGATCGCTTCGAGACAACCTCGCCGGTGGGTGCCTTCCCAGCCAACGGATACGGCCTCGTCGACATGATCGGCAACGTCTGGGAATGGACCGGGGACTGGTATGCGAGCCATCAACGGCCACCGCATTCCTGCTGTGCCCCAAAGGATCCCCGAGGCGGCACCGAGGAAGACAGTCGCGATCCCACACAATCGCGCCTTGGTCGACGCGTCATCAAAGGCGGGTCGCACCTGTGCGCACCGAACTATTGCCGTCGGTACCGCCCCGCGGCCAGGATGGCTCAAACCATCGACACCTCGACCTCGCACCTGGGTTTCCGCCTCGTGATTCGGCCCTGATCGTCGTCTTCACACCGTCAACCGGCCGACAGGCTCTCCCGCGCCGATGGGCCCAGCACCTCCCCCGCTTCACCCGAAACGGGGGAACCGAGTTTCCATCGGTGGCCATAGCGTCGAAACCATGACCACCACCTCACACCCGGTCCGCCAAGGCTTGGCCGCGAGTATCACCATGCTCGCCGCGATCATGCTCCTGGTGGCAGGCACCCTCGGCATATTGCGCGGGATCGCCGGCATCACCAAGGACGAGCTGTTCCTGATCCCGAGCGAATACACCTACCAGTTCGACGTCAGCACCTGGGGCTGGATCCACCTCGCGCTCGGATTGCTTTTCGTAGCGGTCGCCATCGGAATGATGCTCACAGCGACCTGGGCCCGAATCTTCGCCTACTGCTTGGCCGCATTGTCGATCATCGCCAACTTCCTGTCCCTTCCGTACTACCCATGGTGGTCGATGATCATGGTGGGCATCGACCTCGTCATCATCTGGGCGATCTCGACCTGGAATCCTGACCGAGTCTGAACCTCGATCACCGAGACGAAGCCACTCGTTCCTGGTGTCGACTCGACAGGTGCGCGGCAAGAGTCGACCCGGCACCGTGTACGACGATGCTTCCCAGCACCGTCATGACCATGATCGTCAAAACGTGCTCGCCGTACGCTTCGGGCAGCAGGTTGAAGGCAAGCAATCCGAAGATGATGGACGGTGTACCACGCGGCGCCATCCAGCCCAGAAGCAGCGTTTCATGCCACGAAACATCGGTCCCCAGAAGGGAAACAGCGACGGGGACCATGCGGACAACAGTGAGCGCGGCCGCGCAGAACACCACCGATCGCCAGGTGACATCGCCGGCCAGAGCAAGGACGGCGGCGGCCCCGAAGACGAACCACATCTGGGTGGTCAGCAGAAAACCCACGTCGTCGATCAGCCGGCGACCTTCGGCGAAACTCTCGGACCGGCGACGCAGGTGATGGAACAGCACGCCGCACACGAACGGGGCGACGAACTCGTTGGCGCCCACGGCGTGTGCCACCGCGAACACCAACAGGGGGACGGCCACGACGGCCATGCGTTCAGACTGCGCGGTCATCCACCCACGCTCTTCCGCCGCGTTGACCCCTGCTCCGAAAAGAAGCCCGAGCGCCGCCCCGACCATGATCGCCAGGGCAACGGCCCATGCCACGTCGGCGAGCGCCCCGAGCACGGACCTCGAACGGTCGGTACCCGCGGCAAGAGTGATACCGAAGAACAAGACCGGTGCCAGGACGCCGTCTTTGTAGCCTGCTTCGATATTGAGCACATCGCGAACTCGGCGGGGCACTCGCTGGTCACGCAAGATCGTCGAGGCGGGCGAGAAATCGGTGGGGACCACCACGCACGCGATGACGAGCAGCAGCGCCCACCCGGCCATGGGAAACAGCCAGGAGCCGACAAGCATGGCCGCGAGAACGCTCAACGGCAACGCGACGACCATCATCCGGATGACGAGTCCGGGGCTGCCTCCGAGCAACCGTCCTCGTGCCTCGGAGGAATCGACGAAAAGCAGCACCGCGAGGATGATCTCGGCGACCTCGAGCGCCGCGTGCGCGTCCAGGACGTCGCCGACTCGGCCGTGGGCCGCCACACCGGCGGCGATCCCCGCGGCGACCACGACCATCGGCGCGGTAATGCGGTGACGTTCGAGCCAACCGGCCAGCATCGCCCACAGCAGCAGCGCCGACGACACCGCGAGAATCGCTCCGGTCATCACGCCAGCCTGCCAGAACGATTCGTGCACGCAAGGGTGCCACGGCTGCGATCCGAGGGTTTACGCGCCGGATGGCGGAGGGTTTTCGTCGCCCTTCGTGCCGGGGTCGTGGCCGCCGGGAACGTCGTTGATGCTCGCGGGGGCATGCAGGGCGATTCGCCGTGTCGATGGTGGCGCCACCGACACCTTCTCGGGTGCGTCGTCGGGAAGGCCGGTCGTCCATCGCCCGTAACGAGCGGCCAGTGGTGCTGCACTGAGGCCGTGGACCACGATCGACAGCACCACCGTCACCGCGGCGATGTCGACCACCTGGTCGACGAGTGCGACCGTACCCAGTTCCTCGAGGGCGATCAGCGCGAAGATCACGGTGGCCAGCCCGCGCGGTCCGAACCAGCCGACGAACAGCATCGTCGGCATCCCCCAGCCGTAGCCGGCCATCGACACAACCACGGGGACGATCCGCACCACGGTCAGGGCGCCGATCGCGACGACATACGTGCGAATGGTCGCGTCGGCGAGTGCCGGTCCTACCAGTGCCGCACCGAAGGCGATCCACACGACCGAAGACGCCAGCAGCCCGGTCGTTTCGGTGAACTCGGTCTGCGTGCGCAGCTCGTCGTCGACGAGATGACCGAAGCACACACCACCGAGGAACGCGGCGACGAAACCGTTTCCGTCGACGGCCACCGCCACGAAGTAGCACAACAGCGCCAGTGCCAGAACCGCCGACTGCTCCGACAGCCGTGAGGTCCACGCGTGGGCGCGGCACCGACGCAACACCGCGCCGCCCGAACCGCCGACGCACACCGCCACCACGGCGGCGATCGCCAAGGACCAGACCAGGTCGACGACCCAGCGCTGTTGGCCCAGCTGTCCTGATTCGGAGGCGACAACCACCATCAGCACAGCCACCACCGGTGTCACCAGGCCGTCGTTGAGGCCGCTTTCCACAGTCAGGAGGCGACGAACTCGCGACGGAACCCGCGCATCGGTGACGACGGCGGCGCCGAGAGCAGCGTCGGTAGGTGCGATCAGGGCCGCGATCAGGGCGGCCGCCGCGAGGCCGTCTTCGGGGAACACCACGTAGGCGAGCACGGTGCCCGCCACCAGTGTCAGCGGCAATCCGATCAGCAACAGGCGCAACGCAGGTCCGCGATCGCCGCTGACATCTCGCAGCCGAAGATGTGAGGCGTCGGAGAAGAGCAACAACGCCAAAGTGATCTCCGCGACATTCAGTAACCAATCCGCATCCGGTGTGGCGTGGACCAGCCCGAGCCCGGTGCCCCCGGCGAGCACTCCCACGGCTACGAACACCATCGGCGCGGTGACATTCGCGCGACCGAGCCGGGTTGCCACCAGGGAGTACATGAGCACAGTACCCAGCACCAGCAAGGGAATCGCCGTGGGCACCGCGTGGTCGTCCATCGCTCCTCGTCCCGCCGGCTGGGCTGTCGAATTCGGTACGAGTGAACCGTAGGTGAGCGACGGCGAGTCCGGCTCACCCGTTCCGGGTGACAGCGAAGACTCGTCCGCGCCGTCGCGCGGCACGCTACCCGGCTTGTTCGGAGACCGGATAGGCGCCGCGCAGACGGTGCATCGTCGCCGTTACGACGGCGCGGATGTCGGCTTCCCGCAACGGGGATTTTGTCGAGGTATTCCTTGCATCCCGGCCGCAGGCAGGACAAGACGTGAGCGACTGGAGCGGCCCCGAGGACAGTGCGTCGCGGCCGGGCTCACCCGCGGATCGACAAAGGAAACGCACGCCGATGAGGACCCGAACGCGGCCGGCGGACCAGCCTTCCGGTCACAGTTGACCCGACGTCGTGGCGCGGTAGCTGCGGGCGACGAGGGCAGAACGCATGTACCACAGGCCGACCGGTTGGGTGGGGTCGAAGCCGGTGAGTTGGCCGATGCGCTTGAGCCGGTAGTCGACGGTGTTGGTGTGCACGTGCAGGAGGCGGGCGGTGCGTTGGCGGTTGAGGTTGTTGGCGATATGGCGTTGCAGGGTTTCGAGGAGTTCGGGGAACGGGTCGAGGGGGTCGAGCAACGAGCCGAGGAATTCGCGGCCGGGTCCGGGGCGGGTGAGCTGGTATTCGAGGGCGAGTTCGTCGAAGCGGTAGAGCCCGGAGGTGACGTCGAGGCGCTGGACCATGTCGAGGAGTTCGTGGGCTTGGTCGGCGGCGTCGGGGATGCCGACGGTGGTGGTTTCGACGAGGGCGGCGGTGATTCCGACCTGCGCGGCATGGGAGAGTTGGGCGACGAGGGCGGCCCAGCCGTCGCGGTCGAAGGTGTCGGCCGGGATGAGCACGGTGCCGCCGTCGACGCTGAGCAGCGACAGCGCCGAATCGCCGCAGCGTTTCGCCAATTCGGCTTGCACGCGACGCAATTTGCGCCGGGCCACGACCTTCTGGTCGAGAGCGGGAATGCTTTCTTGAGCGTGCGGCGGGAATGACAAGGCGAGCACGGCGTATTGCTCGGCGATGGCGATGCCGCATTCCCGGGCCATGGTCGAGGTGCTGTGGCCGCCGAGCAACGCCGAGGTGAGTGTGTGCACGGCGGTGTGATGTTCGCTGATGACACTGCGCAATTCACGCACGTAGGCGAGGGACACCTGGGCGGTGATCGTGTCGAGCATCTCGACCACCATTTTCGCCCCGTCGATGAGGCTGTCGTAATCCTTCACCGATGCGCTCGACACCACGAGATCCAGGCCCATCTTGAAGCCTTCGGCGATCGAGTGGTGGATCGTGTCGATCGGGACTCCTTCGCGGGCCCAGCCGCCTGCCGCGTCCTGCAACCGCTGCAATTGGCCCGGAATATCACGGCCGTCGAGCATTCCGACGGCGAATTCCAGGCAAATGCGGGTGATGGTGGTGACATCACCCGCGATCGCCTCGCCGGGCAGGGTGCCGCACGGGATGACGTTGGCGACGAAATGTCCGACCATCTGCCGGGAAAGATTGCGGACATCCTTGAGTGGAGACGATGCCGGTTTGCCGGAGATGGTCAGCGATTCTCTGGCGAGATTCTCGACGGACATCTGTTGTTCCCTTCGCCCGGGCTCGGCTCAACTGTGCGGCTCTGCAGCCAGAGCAAGCCCGCTGGTTCTCTGCGGTTGCACGGCGACGAATTCGTTCGGCCAAGCGGTGGAGATCAGATCTGTAGGTATAGCCAAACCTGCACGGTCACGGTGTGTCTACGCGGCGATGGTTGGAGAACGTCACGGTTGGACACCAGGCGTGTGTGTTGCTCTTCCCTAAGACGCCTGCTGTTTGCAGCCGATCATGATCGACAGCGGGTCGGTGCGGGTTCGCCGCGGAATCGGGCCTCGATGAAGTTCCAGGCTTCGGGCAGACCCGCCACCGCGGTCGTCATGTGCTCGGCGATCTGGTACCGGGAGAACGTGAGCGCTACCCCTGCCGCGCAGTAGCGCCCGGCGACGTCGGCGACGGCGTCGAAGGGGGTGAGTGCGTCGAATTCGCCTTGCCAGAGCATCGTAGGTGTCTGGGGCAGGCCCGGATAGTGCCGCAAACTGTTCTCCCGCAGTACCGCTCGCGCTTCGGGATCGTCCATCAGGGACCTCGTCGCCGCGAGTTGTTCGGCACTGCGGAGCACACCGTGGAACAGCAGGAAACGGCGGCATTCGTCGGCGGTGAAGTCGCGGAACCACCGGCCCTCGGCATTGAGCTGGTCGGAAATGGGCAGCCGCTGCGGGTATTCGCGTTCCAAGCCCATCGCCGCTGCCCAGGCTAGGCCGAAGCCGGGATGGTTCCCGAAACCGATCCCCAGGGCCATCTGTTCGAGGTCGGCGGGAATACCGCCCGCAGCGACGCCGGCAAGGGTGAGCTCGGGTGCGTAGGTCGGCTGCATGGCGGCGGCCCAAGCCGTCGCCAGTCCTCCGCCCGAGTAGCCGGCCAGGGCGATCGGGGACTGGCCCAGGCCGAGTTCAGGGGCGCGCTGGAGTGCGCGCACGCTGTCGAGGGTCACCATGCCGCTGAGTTTGGCGGCCCCATAGGCGACATTCGGGCCGAGGTAGTCCGGCAGGGCGACAGCCCAGCCGCGTGCCAGCGGCAGCGCCGCGCCGAACGCGTCCGGAGTTTCGTCGTTAACGAGCGAGTGAGAAGGATTGCACTTGGTGCCGAGCGAATTGATCAGTGCCTGATACGAGACCAGCGGCGGATTCGGCACGCCCGTCGGGATCAGTACCGTGGTGACGCCCATGATCGGGTCGCCCGAGGAGTTGGTCGAGCGGAAGGCGACGTGCCAGATGTCGGTGCCCTGGTACGGGCCCAGGTCGAATTTCCGTTGCCGCACCACATCACCGGGAGCGAAATCGCCGATATCGGGCGGTGCTGTGAAGAACGGGTCGGCTTCCGGGGTGGGATATCGCGGCTCGGAGGTCGCTACCGGGGCGAAGACGCTCGCGGTGACGGCATAGAACAGCACAGCCAGTACGGCCGGCCAGATGCGGCGCATGGTCGATCCTCGATCTCTGGGAGAGTTGGGTCAGCAGTTGCTCGGCGCGGGCTCACCGCGGAACCGAGCGTCGAGCCAGTCGACCGCGGACGGGAAGCCGAGCACCGCGGTGGCCAGGTGGTCGGGGCTCGGATAGAGCTCCGATCGCACGGGTGTGCCGGCAGCGCAGTAGCGCCGGGTGGTGCGATCGATGGCGTCGACGGGGATCAGCGGGTCGATCGGGGTGTGCCATTCGAACACGGGCATCGTCGGCACGCCGTCGAACAATTCGAGGCTGTTCGCGTCGCTCACTTCCCAGACGCGCGGGTCGTCGATCAGCGAGACAGTGGACGCGAGGTCGGCGGCGCTGTGCATGGCACCGGCGGCGATCAGTTCGACGGTGCAGCCGTTGGCCATCGCGTCGCGGACAGCCAATCCGGTGTCGTTGAGTTGCGCGCTGATCGGGAGGCGGTCGGGATATTCGCGTTCGAGCCCGAGCGCAGCGGCCATCGCCAGTCCGAACATGGGATGCGGTGCGAGGCCGAGCGTGCGGGCCATGGTGGTGATGTTCATCGGCACACCGCCCTGCGCGGCACCGACCAAGCGGAGTTCGGGTGCGTACCGCGGGGCGAGCGCGGCTGCCCAGCCGGTGGCCATCCCACCGCCGGAGTAGCCGAGCAGGGCGGCCGGGCTGTCCGCGAGTCCGAGCTCGGGGACCCTGGTCGCGGCGCGGATGCCGTCGAGGGTGAGCTGTCCGCCGAGCCTGGCCGCGCCGTAGGCGGCATTCGGACCGAGATGATCGGGTAGAGCGATGCTCCAGCCACGCAACAGCATCGTGTTCAGCAGCGGCACAGCACGATAGAGCAGATTGGGATCGTAGGCGTAGAGCGCGCGCGAGACCGCGCACTGGGTGCCGAGGCCGTTGATGATGTGCTGATAGGACAGCAGCGGGGCGCCTGGGCGATGGTCGCGGGGTGTGAGGATCGTGGTGGTCGCCGCGATCGGGCGGCCGTGTGAGTCGGCGGAACGGAACTTCACCAATGTGACGGTGGCCGTGGGGAAATACGGCAGCGGTTCCTGCACGCGGACCGCGAGCACCGCACCAGGGTCGGCGGCGGCGATGTCGGCGGGTGCGGCGTAGAACGGGTCGGGGTCCGGGATCGGATACACCGGCGGCAATCCGGCCGCGGAATGTGTTCCCGACGCCGCGCACACACCGATCACCGCCGCAAAGGCAAGGGCGCGAACGCTAATCCCCATGCGTCACCGCCGCTGTGGGGTAACGAACTCCGGTCGCTTGTTCGGACGCCGTCCACAACTGCTGCCACAGGGTGCGATCTCGCGACAGCGCGCTCGACGGGCACGCACCGACCGGTCCGCGGGTGTTGAACAACCTGGTCGGACCCCAGTAGATGTCGGGGTCGGCCGCCGGTGCGGTGGCAGCGTAGAGCGTGGATTGCGCGGCGGCGGTGCGGGATTGGCCGACCAGCCGGATGAAGGGCTCGGCGACGTAGTCGAGCGGAGTCTGGGTCCTGGCGACGAGCCCGGTCGGGGCCACGCCGGGGTGCACGGCGTAGGAGCGCAGCGTCGACCCGGTTTCGCGAAGTCTGCGCTGCAATTCACGGCCGAATATCAGCGTCGACAGTTTCGATTCGGCATAGGCAGTCGAACGATGGTATCGGCGCCGTTCGAAACGCAGATCATCGAGTGGGAGTGATTTCGTCCAGCCGTGCGAAATACTCGACAAGGACACGATCCGGTCCCGCACCTTGTCCAGCAGAAGGCCGGTGAGTGCGAAATGTCCGAGGTGGTTGACTCCGAACTGCATTTCGAATCCATCGACGGTGCGGGCGAACGGTACGTTCATCAACCCGGCATTGTTGACGAGAACGTCGAATTCGCCGCATTCCTGTGCGAACCGCCGCACATCGGCCAGATCGGCCAGGTCGAGGGTGGCCACGGTGACATCGCCCGCTATCCGGTCGGCGACCGCACGCCCGCTTTCCGGGTCGCGACACACCATGACCACCGTTGCACCACGGTCGGCGAGGGTGCGCGTCACGATCGCACCGAGGCCACCATTGGCGCCGGTGACAACGAATCGCCTGCCGTGTTGATCCGGTACCGGTTCGGGAGTTCTGACCATGGCGCATGACCTTACGAATCCCGACAAAGCCGTGGCAATACGTTTGGAAAATGTCAGGGACCACGGCCGGACCGTTGGTCGTTTCCCAAAGCCGTTCGCGGCGCGGCTGATTCGGGCCCAGTTGTCGTAGCGTGAGGCCGTGAGTGTTGCCGAGTAGATCGCCGGCAGAATGCCCGATCCCGCTGCACTACTCGTTTCTGTCACATTCCGCCCACCGAGGAGTCCTGCTCAATGGCCCGCGAAGACGAACTGCGCACATACATGAAGAAGGCGATCCGGGAATTGCAGACCACCCGGACGCGCCTCGACGAGCTCGAAGCGCAGGCGTGTGAACCGATTGCCATTGTCGGAATGGCGTGCCGGTATCCGGGTGGGATCAGTTCGCCCGAGCAGCTGTGGCAGGCGGTGCTGGATGGGCGTGACCTGGTGACCGAATGGCCGACCGATCGGGGCTGGGATGTGGCAGGGCTGTTCGATCCCGAACCAGGGGTCGCGGGCAGATCGTATGTGCGCACGGGTGGCTTCGTCGCGGGCGCCACCGCGTTCGACGCGAACTTCTTCGGTATCAGCCCGCGCGAAGCACTGGCGATGGACCCGCAGCAACGATTGATACTCGAGACCGCGTGGGAGACCTTCGAACGGGCGGGCATCGACCCGACCACGGTGCGCGGAAGCGACACCGGTGTGTATGTCGGCCTCATGCCGGATGTGCAGGGCCCGTCTTCGCGCGATCTCGACGATCGGGTGCGCGAGCGCATCGAGAACTTCCTGATGACCGGGCAGGCCTCGAGCATCGCCTCGGGGCGGGTGGCCTATGTCCTCGGTTTGGAGGGTCCCGCTGTCACGGTCGATACAGCCTGCTCGTCGTCGCTGGTCGCGATCCATCAGGCCGTGCGGTCGCTGCGCGCCGGTGAGACGACGCTGGCGCTGGCCGGCGGTGTCACCGTGATGACCACCCCCGCGGCGTTCGTCGCGTTCTCCGCCCAGCGGGCGCTGGCGGCCGACGGTCGATGCAAATCCTTCGCGGCGGGGGCGGACGGCACAGCGTGGGGCGAGGGTGTCGGGATGCTGCTGCTCGAGCGGGCATCCGAGGCCCGCAGGAACGGACACCGGATCCTGGGGCTGGTCCGCGGTACGGCGGTGAACTCCGACGGTGCGTCCAACGGTCTCACCGCACCGAACGGACGATCGCAGCAGCGGGTGATCCGCGCCGCGCTGGCGGACGCGGGTCTACGCACCGACGAGGTGGATGTGGTCGAGGCGCACGGAACCGGCACGCGCCTCGGTGATCCGATCGAGGCGGAGGCGTTGCTCGCGACCTACGGGGCGGAACGCGACGACGAGCAGGCGCTGCTGCTGGGGTCGCTCAAGTCGAATATGGGGCACACGCAGGCCGCCGCGGGAGTAGGCGGGTTGATCAAGATGGTGATGGCGATGCGGCACGGCACGGTGCCGCCGACGTTGAATGTCGACGAACCGACCCCACACGCGGACTGGTCGTCGGGGGCAGTCCGGTTGGTGACCGAGGTCCGGCCGTGGCCTGCGACGGGTCGTCCGCCGCGCGCCGCGGTGTCGTCGTTCGGCATCAGCGGCACCAACGCCCATGTGGTGATCGAACGGGGTGAGTACCCGGTCCAGCCGGAACGGGATGTCGTCCCGCCACCGGTAATTCCGTGGGTGGTCACCGCCCGGTCCGCGGATGCCGTTGCCGCCCAAGCCGCTGCCCTGCTCGACCAGCTCGCGACGGACCCTGCGGTCGAGCCCGTCGATATCGGGTTGTCGTTGCTCGATACGCGCGCTCGGTTCGAGCACCGAGCCGTCATCGCCGGGCGGAACCATGAGGAATTGATCGAGGGGCTGCGGGCGGTCGCGCGGGGCGGCGACGCGCGGAATGTGGTGCGCGGCAGTGCCCATGCGGCCGTGTCTGCGGTGATGTTCCCTGGGCAGGGCACCCAGCGGACGGGGATGGGGCGGGAGCTGTACGAGGGCTATGCGGCCTATCGCGCGGCGTTCGACGCCGTTTGCGTCGAATTCGGCAACCATTGCGCGATTCCGGTGCGCGAACTGGTGCTCACCGAGGACTCCGGTGCGGCGCTCGACAGCACCGAGGTCGCGCAGATGGCACTGTTCGCCACCGAGGTGGCGATGTACCGGCTGGCCGAATCATGGGGGCTACGAACGGCTTTCGTCATGGGGCACTCCATCGGCGAGATCACTGCGGCCTATGTCGCCGGGGTCTGGTCCCTGGCCGATGCCTGCGCCTTGGTGGCCGCGCGGGGCAGGCTCATGCAGTCCGCTCCCGTGGGCGGTGCGATGGTGGCGGTCGCCGCGGATCCGGAGACCGTCGCCGATCTGGTTCGCCGCTACGACGATGTCGGTGTTGCGGCGGTAAACGGGCCTGCATCCGTAGTGGTTTCGGGCGCGGAGGCTACGGTGTCCGCTCTCGCGGAACAGTTGGCCGCCGACGGAATCCGCACCACCCGGCTGCGGGTGAGCCACGCATTCCACTCGCCACACATGGATGCCGTCCTCCCCGAATTCGCCGCGGTCTGCCGAGGGTTGACCTATCACCCACCGACTGTCCCGGTGATCTCGGCGCTCACCGGCAAGGTGGCCGAGGCGGCACAGTTGTGCTCCCCCGAGTACTGGGTGAGCCATCTCCGCGAACCGGTCCGCTATCTGGACGCGGTGCGGTGGGCCCGGGAGCAGGGCGGCGTGAGTTGTTTCGCCGAGATGGGACCGGTCGCCGCGCTGACGGCGATGGTGCACGAGATCGCCGACGACGACACGGCGCTCACGGCGGTCGCGTTGCAGCGCCCGGGTATCGCCGGTGATCTCGCGTTCGTGGTGGGGTTGGCCGCGCTGCACTGCCAGGGCGAAGCACTGGACCTGACCACACTGTTCGACGGCGCAGGCGCCCGCCCGGTGGATCTGCCCACCTACGCCTTCCAACGCGACCGGTTCTGGCTCGAGGTGGGCGAGCGCGGGAATGTCCGCGGCGCCGGGCTCGACGACGCCGAGCATCCGCTGCTCGGGGCGCAGGTCGGTCTCGCCGCCGACGGCGGGCTGCTGCTCACCGGCCAGCTGTCCTTGCGCACACACCCGTGGTTGTCCGGGCACCGGATCGCCGGATCGGTGCTGCTTCCGGGTACCGCGTTCATCGAACTCGCCTGGTACGCGGGCCGATCGGTGCAATGCCCGGTGGTCGGTGAACTCGCCCTCGAATCCCCGCTCGTGATTCCCGATACCGGGGCGGTGGACGTGCAAGTGCAGGTCGGACCGGCGGAGCAGTCCGGGCATCGGACGCTCACCGTTTCCTCTCGTCCTCGAACGACATCGGCCCAAGAACTGCCGTGGACCGGGCACGCCACGGGCACGCTGCAACCGGCGGAAGCCGTGGCTTCGGAGACGAAGGGGCCGTGGCCGCCCGTCGGCGCGGTCCTGGTCACCACGCACGACCCGTACGACGCGATGGCGACCGCAGGCTACGAATACGGCCCGGCTTTCCGCGGTCTCGGCCGGATCTGGCGGCACGGTGAGGAGGTGCTCGCCGAAGTAGCCCTGCCCGAATCAGCCGCTGCCGACGCCACCGACTTCGGCCTGCACCCGGCGCTGCTCGATGCCGCACTGCACGCGATGATCGCGACGGGCACGGTCGGCCCCACCGAGTCCGGTGCGGTGAAGCTGCCGTTCGCGTGGGAAGGCGTCGCGCTGCACGCGGTGGGCGCGTCATCGCTGCGTGTTCGTCTCACACCGGTCGGTACCGACCGGATACGTCTCGAGGTCAGCGACACGGCGGGCAAGCCGGTGGCCACCGCCCAATCGCTGGCCTTGCGCGCGATCCCGTCGGCAGCGCTGGGCCGACGCCCGGCCTCGGACGGCGGACTCTACGAAGTGAACTGGGTCGGTGTTGCCGCACCCGAACCCGATGCAGCCCAAGGCAACTGGGCCCCCGTGGACACGGCGCGCGGTGTTGTGGCCGAGCACTGTGCGGATAGCGAGCTGGTCGTCGTCCGGCTCGATCCGGCCGACCGATCCCAGCCGGTCGCCGAGCAGGTGAGCAATGTGCAGACCGCAGTGCGCGCCCTGCTCCTCGACGACCAATTCTCCGGGGCACTGATCGTCTTCGTCACCAGCGGCGCGGTCGCGGTCCACGGCGCCGAGGACGTCGACGACCTGGTAGGCGCCGCGGTGTGGGGTCTGCTGCGCACCGCGCAGAACGAACACCCGGGCCGGATCGCGCTGCTGGATCTCGACGATCCCGACGGCTACCGGGATGCCGCACGCCTGGCCGCCGGATCGACTACCGAGCCGCAGCTGGCCATCCGGCACGGCGAACTACAGGCACCACGTCTGGTTCGCGCCGGGGCGGACACGGTCGGGTCCACCGAGGCACTCCATGAGGGTCGATGGCAGCTCGTCGACCGTGGGCGCGGCACGCTGCACGGCGACAACATGGTGCTGGCCGCACAGCCCGAGAGCGTGCCGCTCGAGCCCGGCCAGCTACGGATCGCGGTACGGGCGGCGGGCGTCAACTTCCGTGATGTGCTGATCGTGCTCGGGATGTATCCGATCCCCGATACCGCGATCGGTGGTGAGGGGGCGGGTGTGGTTGTCGAAATCGGCCCCGACGTCACCGATTTCGCAGTCGGCGACGCGGTGATGGGCATCTTCACCGGCATCGGCACGACGGCGGTGGCCGATCGGCGCACCGTGGTTCCGATGCCGACCGGCTGGTCCTTCCAGCAGGCGGCGGCCGCACCCATCGTGTTCGCCACCGCGTACTATTCGCTGGTCGATCTGGCCGAAGCGCGAGCGGGAGAGTCGCTGCTGATCCACGCCGCCACCGGTGGTGTCGGTATGGCCGCGGTGCAGCTCGCCCGGCATCTCGGGCTGGACCTGTATGTCACCGCCAGCCCAGGCAAGTGGAATGCGTTGCGCTCGAACGGTTTCACCGACGACCGTATCGCCAGCACCCGTACCACCGAGTTCAAGGACAAATTCCTCGAGGCGACCGGCGGGCGCGGCGTCGACGTCGTCCTCGATTCGCTGGCGGGCGACAAGGTCGACGCCTCGCTCGACCTGCTGCCGCGCGGTGGCCGGTTCATCGAGATGGGCCTGACCGACCTGCGGGACGCCGACGAGATCGCCCTCACCCACCCCGGCGTCCGGTACCGCAACTTCCTGCTGATGGACGCCGGACCCGACCGCCTGCGCGAGATCCTCACCGAACTGCACACCCTGTTCGAATCCGGTGTCCTGCGGCCGCTTCCGGTGACCTCCTGGGATGTGCGGCGAGCGCCCGAAGCATTCCGGCAGCTCAGCCAGGCCCGCCACATCGGCAAATACGTGCTGACGGTGCCCCTCCCGCTCGACCGTGACGGCACAGTCCTGGTGACCGGCGGCACCGGCGGACTCGGCGCACTGGCCGCCCGTCACCTGGTGTCCGGGTACGGCGCGCGGCGCCTGCTGTTGACCAGCCGTCGTGGCCCCGACGCCGACGGCGCCGACGAACTCGCCGCCGAACTGTCCGCACTCGGCGCCCACGTCGACATCACCGCGTGCGATGTGAGCGACCGCGACGCGCTCACCGCCCTGATCGCCGCGATCCCCCCAGCGCATCCGCTGACCGCGGTGGTGCACACCGCCGGCGTCGTCGACGACGCGTTGTTCGCCGCTCAGACCCCAGAGCACCTCGCGAAGGTGTTCGGCCCGAAGGCCGACGCGGCCTGGCTACTGCACGAGGTGACCGAGGGCCGACCTCTGTCGATGTTCGTCATGTACTCCTCGATCGCGGGGCTGCTCGGCAATCCCGGTCAAGCGAACTATGCCGCGGCCAACGGCTTCCTCGACGCGCTGGCCCAGCACCGCAGACATCATGGCCTGCCCGCCACCGCCCTCGCGTGGGGGTTGTGGGAGCGCGGCACCGGAATCACCGGCCACCTCACCGAACGGGATCTGCACCGGATGCGCCGGGACGGACTCGTGCCGCTCACCGACGACGACGGGCTGGCGCTGTTCGACAGCGCGTTGGCGACCGGCAGAGCGCTGGCGGTGCCCGCGCGGCTCGACCTCACCGCGCTCGGCTCGGTCGGTGACGACGAGTTGCCCGCGATGCTTAGGTCACTGCCACGCGGTCCGCGCCGCGCGGCCGGCGGTGGGTCCGACGAATCGGCAGCCCTGGTCACGAGCCTGTCCGGTCTGGACGCCGCCGAACAGGAGCGGGTGGTGCTCGGCGTGATCCGTGCACACGCCGCGGCGGTGCTCGGGCACGTCTCGGCGGAGGCGGTGCCGGCCGACACCGCCTTCACCGACCTGGGTTTCGACTCGCTGGGCGCCGTGGAATTCCGCAACCGCCTCGAAGCGGCCACCGGCGTGCGGCTGCGCACGACCATCGTCTTCGACTACCCCAATGCTGCGGCACTGGCCGAGTACCTGCGCACCGAGATCGCGCCGCTGGACGACCCGGTCGAACGGATCGCCGCGCAGCTCGACGCGCTCGCCGCGGGGTGGGCGGGCGTGGACCTGCCGCAGGACCGGGTCGGTGAACTGCTCGACCGGATCGAGGTGCTCGCGCGCACCCTACGCGGCGGCGCGCACAGCGTGGTCGACAACATCGACGGCGCCGACGACGACGCCCTGTTCGACCTGATCGATCAGGTTCGCTCGGTCTGAGCCGAGGAGAAAGCGAGGATCCGATGGCCAACGAAGCGGAACTGCGCGCGTATCTCAAGCGCGCCACCCGGCAATTGCAGCAGACTCGTCAGGAGCTCGCCGACGAGCGGGCACGAACAACGGAACCGATCGCGATCGTCGGCATGTCGTGCCGGTTCCCCGGCGGAATCGACTCACCGGACGATCTGTGGCATGCACTGCTCGACGGGCATGACCTGATCTCGGACTTCCCGGCCGACCGGGGCTGGGACATCGACGCGTTCTACGATCCCGACCCCGACAAGTTCGCCAAATCCTCTGTGCGCGAGGGTGGTTTCCTGACCGAGGCGGGCGAATTCGACGCCGGGTTCTTCGGGATCAGTCCGCGCGAGGCCGAAGCGATGGACCCGCAGCAACGCCTGCTGCTCGAGCTGGCCTGGGAATCGGTCGAGCACGCTCGCATGGACCCGATGTCGTTGCGCGGCAGCGATACCGGCGTCTTCGTCGGCTTCAGCGACCAGGGATACGGATTCGGTGCCAGTCAGGCCTGGGACGGCGCCGAGACCTACTACTTCACCGGCAACCACGCCTCGATGGCGGCGGGCCGGGTGGCCTATCTACTGGGGCTGGAAGGGCCTGCGGTGACCGTCGACACTGCCTGTTCGTCTTCGGCGGTCGCGATCCACCAGGCGATGCAGTCGTTGCGGCTGCGGGAATGCGCGATGGCCCTGGCCGGGGGTGTCACGGTGATGTCGACACCGATGCCGTTCGCGCTGTTCTCGCGTCAACGTGCGCTGGCACCGAACGGCAGGTGCAAATCCTTCGCCGCAGGCGCGGACGGCACCGCGTGGGGCGAGGGTGTCGGCTTCGTTGTGCTGGAACGCCTTTCGGACGCCCAGCGGGAGGGTCACCGGATCCTGGCTGTACTGCGCGGGTCCGCGGTGAACAGCGACGGCGCATCCAACGGCCTCACCGCGCCGCGCGGAACCGCGCAACAGCGCGTGATCCGGGCGGCGTTGTCGAACGCCGGGGTCGGCGCCGCCGAGGTCGACGTGGTCGAAGGGCACGGTACCGGCACCGTATTGGGCGACCCGGTGGAGGCCCAAGCCCTCCTCGCCACCTACGGCGAGCGTGACGGTGCGCCACCACTGCTGCTCGGTTCGGTGAAATCCAATATGGGACACACCCAGTCGGCGGCCGGGGTAGCCGGACTGATCAAGATGGTGCAGGCGATCCGGCACGGCGTCGTCCCACCCACCCTGCACGTCGACGCACCGACCCCACACGCCGACTGGAACGGGGACCGGATCCGGCTCGCGCTGCGACCACACCCCTGGCCGAGCACCGGACACGCGCGCCGAGCCGGGGTCTCCTCCTTCGGCATCAGCGGCACCAACGTCCATCTGATCGTCGAACAGGCACCCGAATCCGTAGCAGTACAGACCGTTTCGGCACGGATGGAACCGGCGGTCGTGCCGTGGCTGCTGTCGGCTCGCACCGCGGGTGCCCTGCGGGATCAGGCGGCTCGGTTACGCGCGGCCGTGACCGATTCCGCCCAGGACATCACCGACATCGCGTATTCGCTGGCGACCACCCGGGCGAGATTCGACCACCGCGCCGTCGTCGTGGCAGACAGCCGAGAAGGCCTGCTGGACGGCCTTGCCGTGGTCGCGGGTGAGCGCACCGGCGGTTCGGCGGTCATCGCCCGCCGCTCCCCCAGCGGGAAACTGGCGATGATGTTCTCCGGCCAGGGCGGACAGCTCGCGGGCAGTGGCCGTGAACTCTACGACACCTTCCCGGTGTTCGCGGCGGCGTTCGACACGGTGTGCGCCGGTTTCGACACTCACCTGGACCGCTCGCTGCGCGCGGTGCTGTTCGACGGTGAGGACCTGCTCCCCCGCACCGACTACACCCAGCCCGCGGTGTTCGCACTCCAGGTCGCGCTGTTCCGCCTGCTCGAATCCTGGGGCACGACACCGGATTACGTCGTCGGACACTCCATCGGAGAACTCTCGGCGGCGCACGTAGCCGGGGTGTTGTCACTGGCGGACGCGGTCACCGTGGTCGCGGCACGCGGCAGGCTGATGCAACAGATGACGCCGGGAGCGATGGTGTCCGTGCGAGCGTCCTACGCCGAGGTGCTGGCCTCGATCGCCGGACGGGAGAACGAAGTGTCGATCGCGGCGGCCAACGGGCCCAACGCCACCGTGCTGGCAGGCGATATCGCCACGGTCGGGGACCTCGGCCGACAGTGGCGCACCCGCGGGCGTCGCGTCACCCGACTCGCCGTGGACCGCGGGTTCCATTCACCCCACGTCGCCGCGATCGTCGACGAGTTCCGCGCGGTCCTCACGACGGTGCAGCTCCACGAGCCGCGCATCCCGTTGATCTCCACGTCGACAGGGACCGCGGCCGAACCGGGGCAGCTCACTTCGATCGACCACTGGGTCCGTCAGGCCCGTGAGCCGGTGCGCTTCCACGACAGTGTGTTGCACCTGAACGACGCCGGTGTCGTCACCTATCTCGAACTCGGCGCCGGTGACACGCTCGCCGGACTCGTCTACGAGGCGCTCGCAGACACCGGCTGCACCGCCGTGCCGATGCTGCGGCCCGGCGCCAGTGAAACTTTCTCGGTGGTGAAAGCCCTCGGCACGGCCTGGGTTTCCGGCGCCGAGGTCGGATGGGAGGCACTGTGCGGGGACGGTGACGCGTCCACAGTCGACCTGCCGACCTACCCGTTCCAACATCGCCGGTACTGGGTCGACACCGACAGCTCCGAGCTCGAACGCTTGATCGGCGCGGCCGGCGCCGACATCGCGGGACAAAGCGCCCTCGACCGTCACGACGCGCTCACGAGAACTCCCGGACCCGGGCGCCCGGACTTGCCGACCGTCCCCGAGAATCAGCGCACCGACTTCGCGACGCGCCTGGTGGTCGAGCAGATCCGCGAAATCCTCGTCGACCGCGCCGAAGACGAGCTCGACCTGGACGCGACCGTACTCACGCTCGGGCTGACGTCGTTGTCGATCCTGGAGTTGCGCAGCCGTATCAACACCGCCGCCGCAGTGCATCTTTCGCTCGAAGATCTCTTCACCCATCCGACACCGAGGATGCTCGGCGTGCTGCTCGCCGAACGCATCTGGAGTACGGTCCCTGCTCACGAGGCGGTACTCGCGTGACAAGTCCCCTGTGGCCGGTGCGCGGCACGCTCGGCTTCGAACAACTCGTCCCCGCCGCATTGGCGCATCGACGAGGTCTCGCCGAGGTCTATGTCGCCGATACGGCCGTTGTCGGCGGCTCCGAATTCCTTGCCGCGGTACAGATTCCGCGCGCACATTCGCTGTGGTTCGATCGACTGGTCGCCTACCACGACCCTCTCTGCGCCGTCGAGGCCGTGCGCCAAGCACTTCTCGTCGTCGGGCAACGTCACCTCGGTGTGCCCGCCGACGCCCCGGCGAGCTTGCAGCGCATGGCATTCATGGTGGAAGACCTCAGCGCGTTCCGCGACAGCGAACGCTACCCGTTGGAGGGGCTGGTCCGCGTACGTCCGGGCGCACTGGCCACCGGGCGCGATTATTACCAGGACGTGCCCTTCGATGCCATCTTCACCGTCGACGGTGCGCTGGCCATGACGCTGTCGGGCAGCGGGATCACCTTCCCCCGTGAGGACTACGACGAGTTCCGCGAACTGCAACGCCGCAACCGTGCACAAGCTGCCGAGCCTGCACCGGATCCGGTGCGGCCGCTCCCACCTGAGCTCGTCGGGCGCCGCGACCCACGCAATGTCGTCCTCGGGCGGACCCCCACGCCCGAGCTGGTCGTCGTAGTCGACCGGAGTCATCCCAGTTTCTTCGACCACCAGTACGACCACGTCCCGGGTCCGCTGTTGCTCGAGGTCTTCCGGCAGGCGGCCGTCCTGGCCGCGAGCGAGGCCGGACTGCTCGATTCGCCGGCGGCCGCGGTGCTCGGCGTCGAGGCCCATTTCACCGATTTCGCCGAACTGGACGCGCCCATCACCTGCACCACCACCACTGCCGACACCGGACTCGACGGCATCGGCGTCGAGGTCACCCTGCACCAGCGCGGCGCCCGGATCGCTGTCGCGCTCGTCGAACTGGCGCCCTACCCCGTGCCGCCGGAACAGGAGCACAACCGATCATGAGCACGCCACAGAAGTTCGCCGTCGTCGGCGGCGGCCTGTCCGGCATCGGCGCCGCGTTCGCCCTGCACCGCGCCGGTCACACCGTGGAACTGCTCGAGCAGGACTCGACGCTCGGTGGACGCTGCGGTTTCGGCACGCTCGGTGGGACTCCGATCATGCTGGGCGGCAAAAATATCGGCCGTCGCTACCACGAGCTGCGCGCGTTCATCACCGCGTCCGGCGAACGTGCGTACGAGCCGTTCGGGATCAACAGCTCCCAGGTCGTCGACGGTCGGCTGGTGACGCTCGACAACCCGGGCATCGCCGGCTTCCTCCGCCATCTCCTGCGCACCGGATCGCCCATCGACGCGGCCCGCATGCTCTACTACGGTGCGCGCGTACGATTCGACGAACGCAACCGTTATCTCGACTCCGACTACTTCGGTCGCCTGGGCACTGCCGAAGACAGCGCCGCCCTCAGCACTCGATTCGGTCACGAGTTCAGCCGTACCGTCCTGCGCCCGTTGACCGTACGACTCAATGCCGCAGAGCCGGACGAGGTGTATCCCGGCGCTTTCGGGGTGAGCCTGGGCATGGTGCAGGATCGCTACGACCAACTCGTCGACGGAATGCAGCCGGTGCTGGACTGGTTCGCCGGCCAGGTACCGGTTCGCCTCCACACGCGAGTCGAACGCGTGGTGCTGCGTGAAGGCCGGGTGGCCGGGCTGGAAACCATGGAAAACGACGGTAGGACCACGTTTTCCGGCTATGACGGTGTGGTCCTCGCGACCCCTGCGCACGCGTCCGCACGGCTGCTGGGCGAGGTTGCTCCCGCACTCGGCAAGATGTTGGGCGAGGTCACCTATTATCCGTCGACGGTCGCGGTGGTGCAGTACGCGCGACCCTTGTTCAGCAGTACCGTGCGATCGATCGCGTTCGATTCCGGGCCCTGCAGTGCGGCAGGGGTCTACGGCGTCAACGATCTCGACATCGTCCGCTACACCTTCAGCGGACGCGAGGCGCGGCCGCTGCCCGACCCAGCACAACTGGCGCGGTGGGTCGACGATGCCGAGGCCAAGGTGTGCGGCCTGCTCGGCGGCCCGACCATCGAGCGACTACGCACCGAAACCCGCAGCTGGTCAGCAGCCCACTGCGCTTACCTACCCGACCACGCCGGATTCCGCGCCGGGCTGCGTGAACAGCTGCGCGCCGTCCCGGGGCTGCAACTGGCCGGTGACTATCTGCTCGGCGCCCAACTCGAAGCCTGTTACCGATCCGGGGTCGACGCGGCCCGTGCCCTGACGGCGCGGTAGGCGGGCTTCACGCAGCGCCCCGGGTGTGCACGAGATCATCGGCCAGCAGTGCGATGCGGGCCCGCAGAATTCCCTCGGCTGTCGTCAGATCGAGGTCGGTCAGGCTGCTCACCCGCCGCAGCCGGTAATCGATGGTGTTGGGGTGCACATTGATCCGGCGGGCCGCGGCCTTGCGGTTGAGGCCCGTCGCCATATAGACCTTCAACGTTTCCAGCAATTCCGGGTAGTCGGTGAGCGGGGCGATGACAGCGGCGAGATGGTTGCGCGCGGGTCCGGGCCGGGTGAGCTGGTACTCGATCGCCAGATCCGACAGCTCGTACAGCCCAGCGGGTTTGGCGATGCCACGCACCAAGTCGAGCAGCTCGTGCGCTTCCTCGGTGGCGGTGGGAATCCGCTCGGTCGTGGTATGCACCAGGGTCGCGGTGAGTTCCATGCCGGCCAGAGCGCCGATCTCGGCCAGCACGGCGGCGGTCATCCGCGGCGAGTCCGGCTCGTCGGCCGGGATCAGCAACGTCCCGCCCTTGGTACTCAGCAAGGCCAGCGCCCGCGAGGCGAACACATCAGCCAGCGCCGCCTGCACCCGGCGCAATTTGCGGCGCGCGACCACCTGGGCGTCGACGTTCGGGTCGAACTCCTCGGCCAGATCGGGAATCATCAGTGCGACAACCTGATACGAGCCGGCCACCCTGATTCCGGTCTGCCGGGTGAGCGCGCCGATGCCGTGCCCGCTCAGCAACGCCGAGACCACCGTCTGCGCACTGGTCTGATGCTCCTTGGCGACCTGACGTTGCTCGTCGAGGTAGGCACTGGTCACCGTCGCGTTGATCATCTCGAGTGTCCGCAACAGCAGCCGGGTGCCCTCGACGAGCTCGGTCAGGTCCGCCGGGGTGACGTGCTCGGTGACGAGTTCGAAGCCGATCCTGAAGCCCTCGGCATAGGCACGGAGCAGGGTCCCCACCGGCACACCCTCCCGGGCGTACTGCGCTGCGGATGCCCGCAGCGCGGCCAACTGCTGTTCGGACGGAGACGCCCGCTTGTCCAGCATTTCCATCGCCAGGGCCAGGCAGTGCCGGGTGAATTCGGTGACGTCACCGCGGATGGCCTCGCTCGGCAGCGTCATACACGGCATGAAATGCTCGGTGAAATAGGTGACCAGCCGCGGCACCAACTCGTCCGCGCTCCCCAGGAAACTCGATACCGGCCGACCGTCCGCGGTGAAAGGGTTGTGGGCCTGATCGATAGTTGAAGGGGTCATCGAGCACTCCGTTGTAACAGTCGGCAATGGACGATCGCGGGTTCTGTGTGAATCGCAACATAGCCACGCCTCAGCTGTGGTTACCGTGCCCAGCAAATGCTCTGGTGGGCTCACGATGCCCCGGTATACCGTTTGTGTGGATTCACAGACTGCCTTGTACCGCAGCACAATGCACCGGTTCGAGCGCAGCCTCGACGGGTATGTAGGCTGCCGCAGCGCGTTTTGCCGAGCACTTGCTCGATTCGCGCTCGCGTCGGCGGTTCAAGAGACGACCAGCCGTTGTTGACGGCGCTGGTAGGACGGCGGATCCGTCGTGATCAGATCGCACCGGGTTCGCACCCATGCCGGGTTGTTCTGAATATGTCGATACGTGGGAGTGATGGCCACGGCGATCTGGTGGGTCTCGATGTAGTCGAGCAGCGACTCGAGGTCCACATCGGGTTCGACGATGGTGTGCACGATCCGGAGACCGTGCGCGGTGGCGATGTCGAGCGCTCTGGCACGGGCGGCGCTCAGGATGCCGGCGAGTTGCAGCCGGTCGACGACGAAGACGGCACTGTCGTTCATTCGATCCTCCTCGCGGTTCCCGCCGTACGGACCTGGCAACATCGGAGTTTCCAGATGGCGGGTAAATCCAGTAGACGCCGCTTCGATCGCTCGGAAAACTTTGTCTGGAAACTCCACAGCTTCGAGGAAAAATTCTTGAGAATCTCCCAGCGCCTACCGGGCAATTACACTTTCGCCCGCACCATCCCCTGCGGATCACGTTCGCGATCGGATTCGATTCAGAGACAAAGCAAGGGCTGATCCGATGTGAACTCTCGCAATATACGGATCAGGTCACCTGCAACAACCCGCACGATTCGTATCGTCACAGACGCAGCCTTCGGGCGGCCGGTACCAACACCGCGAACAGACTCGTCCGCAGCACGGATCGCCCTTCCATCCTGCGGGCGGGTTTGTCCGACCCCGCACAAAGGTCGCGGTCACGCTGTCTGCTGCTCAGCGAGTGAACGGTTTCGCGAGTTGGGCGAGATAGCCGCTGGGGTAGTCGGGTTCGGCCGCCATACCGAGATCGGCGCTGGAAAACCGTCGGCCCGGGTCGTAGCTGTAGGTGCGCAGCAGGTGATCCCAGACGAGGGTGAACAGCCCGAAGTTGACATCACCGATGCCTGCCCATTTGAGGTGGTGGAAGCGGTGGCCTTCGTTGAGCGCCAGAACGTATTTGAAGGGGCCGACGCGATAGTCGGCATTGGAGTGTTGCAGCAGCAGTTGCACCGCCACCGCCAATGACAATGCCGCCGCGACCGGGACGGGGATCCCCGCCAGCAGCAGCGGGGTGACTCCGGCGGTCATCTCGATGGTCTGATGCAACGGGTGTTTCATGAGGCCGTTGAGCCCGTAGAACCGTTGCACACTGTGGTGTACCGCGTGGAAGCGCCACAGGATCGCGATCTTGTGACTCGCGTAGTGCGCCAGAGTGATCCCGAAGTCGGCGACGAGGATCGCCATCAGCACCTGAGCGACGAAAGGCCAACTGCCAGGCCAGATCCCGACGCCAGGGATCAGCGCGGCGAGCACCGGGATAGCGGCGACGCTGCCCAGGACCAGGGTTTCGTTGACGACACCGTGCGCGGTGTCACGGCCGAAATCACCGTGGGAGGTATTCCAATCCGCCCGGTAGGGCAGGACCGCCTCGGCGGTGAAAGACACAGCGACAGCGATGCCGAGCAGGGCGAGTAGCCAGAGTTTGTGGGCGCCGGTGGCGGCCACGGCGATACCCGCCCCGTTGATGCCGATCAGCATCAACGGGGCGTAGCCGTAGCGGATGAGTGAAGCAACAAGTGCGGACATGGATTCAGCGTCGCGCCCTGGTACCTGTCTCGGCTTGAAGAAATCAGCTGACCTGTGCCGGTGGCGGACGCCATCCGGTGGCGATGAGTGCTTCGGTCGGGGTGATACCGATCAACTCCCGACACGTACGGGTCAGGTGTGCGCTGTCGGCGAACCCGGCCGCATGGGCGGCCTCGGTCAGCGAACCGCCCTCGCGCACAACCGTGAAACCGCGTTGCAGCCGAGTCCAGCGCCGCCACGCCGCATATCCCGAGCCGACCTCGGCGGTGAACACATGCGCGAGCCGACTCGCCGACATCCCCACCCGGGCAGCGAGTTCGACCAACGACGGTGGTCCCCCTGGCCAACCGGCCGCGACACGCAGCGCGTCGGCGACCGCCGGATGCGAGCGCCGCCGCGCAGCGCCGAGCGAATCGAGCGGGCTCTCGGGTGAACGCGGGGATGTCGCGGTGACCCAACTGGTGGCGGCTTCACCGGGCAAGCCGGCCAAGCGGGCCAGCGCGGCGCGCGCGGTGGCGGAGTCGGGATCGAGGAAGGCCGCGAACCCGGATGTTCCGGGTTCCGCGGTGACCTGGTGGACAACACCGGGCGGGATGATCGCCGCCGTGGCGTGCGTTGCCTGCCCCTGCGCGTCGGTGAGAACGAGGCCACCACGGGCGACGAACAACACCTGAACCGCGGCATGAGCGTGCCGGTCGGCGTCGCCGATCCGGCCGGTGAACGCCATGAATCCGGGCGTGAACACCGCATCACCGCGCCACCGCGCAGCCGAATCCGAGGCGTGCGGCGGCGCGGTGACCCCTGCCATGATTCTCTCCGTCAGCGCGGTGACGGCCCGGGGCGTCCACCGGTCAGTTTTCGCAGGAGAGCAGCGAAAGCGTCATCGATCGCGTGAGGTTGTGGGCGGCCCGACGGCGACAGGGTGTTCCAGCGCTGGAGATTCAGCGCGACGGAGGCTTGGCGGGTTCGGTCGCCGCTGGTCAGGGAGATGGCACCGCCACCCCAGACCGAGCCGTCGTGACCCCAGAAGGTGCCACGGCCGGGAACCTCCATCCGGTGCAGGCCGAGCCCGTAGTCGACGGTCTTGCCTTCGAAGGAGATCACCGCGACGGTGCGCTGCATCCGTTCCAGCATCGCGCGACTGATGATCTCACCGGCGAGGAGCAGATCGAAGAACCGGTTGAGGTCGGCGACGGTCGAGATCAGGGAAGCCGACGGGCCTACCCACGACATGTCGTAAACGCTGTAGTCGCGCGGCGGGTCGATCATGCCGAACCACGATTCGTAATGGTGGGAATGTGGTCCATCGATCTCGGAACCAGTGGGCAGTTCGGTATCGCGCAGACCGGCACGTTCGATGACATTTCGGGTGATGACCTTCTCCGCCGAAGTCGCCGTGACCGACTCCATCAGCCGACACAGCAGCAGGTAATTGGTGTTCGAGTACACCCCCGGCGGCTTGCCGGGGACACCGACCGCGGGTGCGGCGACACCCATCTCGATCAGCTCGTCCCAGCTGAACTTGCTGAACCTGTTGTCGTCCAAGCTTTCCGGTGTCGTCCTCGCAAGATCGGGGAACGCGGCCAGCGACGGGTAGGCGTGTGGGAGGTATTCGGCGAGACCACTGGTGTGGTTGATCAGCATCTCGACCGTGATCGCCGCACCGCGCTCGCCGGGGACCAGCTGCGGCAGATAGTGGCCGATCGGTGTATCGAGCCCGATCTCGCCGGCTTCGACCAGCTGCAGCACGGCCGCGGCGGTGAACGTCTTGGTGATACTGCCGACACGGTGTCGCATATCGGCCGTCACCGGACGACCGGTGGCGAGGTCGGCGACTCCGGCAGCGCCGCGCCAGATCTGCTCACCGGCTCGCGCTTCGGCGAACACTCCCGGCACTCCGGCGCGATGCACCGCCTCGAGTGCGGCCTGTAGTTCGTCGGGATCAAAGGAATTACTCACGGCAGATGTCCTCTCGCGGTCGTCGCCTCGGCTGAGGCGAGCACCACTATCGGCCGAGCGGACCCGTCGAGTATTGAGAAAATGTTCCCCAGGCCCGGTGGCGGTAGCGCGCGATATCGGGCAGATAACGCGTCGCGAGCACCCCGGGTGTGCTGCCCGCGAAGATGGACACATCCCGGTGCAGATGCGCCTGATCTGCGTAGCCGCCGTCCGCGGCGACCTCGGCGGCGGATCGACCCGCCAGCAAACCGTCTACCGCACAACGGAATCGGACCAGCATCGCCGCACGTTTGGGAGTCAAGCCGATCTGCGACTCGAACCTCGACCAGAGACGTTTGCGGCTCCACCCGCACGACTGGGCGAGGTCGGCGACGCGTACCTGCCCCCGGGCGGCGAGTATGTCGTTCCAACAGGCGACCACCTCCGAATCCGGCACGCGGCGCACATCACTGTGTGTCAGAAACGATTTCGTCAGAGCGAACCGCTCATCCCAGTCCGTGGCAGCGGCCAGTGCGGCCCGCAGACGGCGAGCCGGTCCACCCCACAGTTCCTCTGCTCCGACCACGCCTGAACCCAGATCACGCGGGCTGACGCCCAAGAGCGAATAGGCGCGCACCGGCGACATGCGGATCTCGATGCACTCGGCTCGCGCGCAACGAACGCGCATCGCCGCGAGCGCGGGTCCGGCGACGAGTCCGGTCAACCTCTGCCGCCCGTCGCCATCGTCGGCCACGAGCTCGGTATCGCCGAAATTGATCACCACAGTGACCGCCGGCGCCGCCGCGACGCGCAGGTCCAGGCCCTGCCCGATACGGAAGCCGAGGATCGCTGCTCCCACCCG
>NZ_JACBIU010000028.1:0-70060 GCF_013839555.1 Nocardia sp. GTS18
AGCCAGGGGAGGAGGGGGTCCGGGGCGCGGTCGAGGATGCCGCCGGCGGGGTCGTCTACGTGGTCGCGGCGGACCAGGTCGGTTTCGGGGCGCAGGATTTGGTAGATGATCATGGCGCACAGGCCGACGACGGCCAGGTCACGCAGTACAACCGTGCTGGTGAACCACTGTTCGGGCAGGCCCTTGTTGTCTTCGCCGAGGTAGTAGAACATGCGCGGTACCCAGACGAGGGCATCGATTGTCATCCAGGCCAACAGGATTCGGCGGTGGGGCAGCGCCAGGACGGCGAGGGGGACCAGCCACAGGGAGTACTGCGGGCTCCACACCTTGTTGGTGAGCAGGAACGCGGCGACCACCAGGAAGCACAGCTGGGCGAGGCGGGGACGGCGGTTGGCGGTGAGTGCCAGATAGGCGATGCCCGCGCAGGCCAGCACGAACAGCAGCAGCGAGACCGTGTTCAGGATTGTCGGGGGTTCACCGTGCGACAGCGGACCGTCGAAGCCCTCCCAGCCGGTGAACGAGGAGATCACGTTGTAGATCGAGTCGGGGTCGGCGTGACGGGTGGTGTTGAGACGGAAGAACTCTCGCCACCCGTTCGGGAACAACACCGCGATCGGCAGGTTCACCGCACCCCACGTGCCGAGTGCCGCCGCCACGGCGAGCGTGGCCGAGCCGAGCGGACGCTGCGCGAAAACCTGTGTCCGCGTCGGTGTTGCGCGCAGCCAAACGCGGGCCGCGGCGAGGCTGTCGATATCGCGTAATCGCAGACCGGCCTGGGCGGCGGGCAGACGCCGCATCGGATCGGTGCGCAGGCACAGCACAATGATCGGTCCGAGCAGCAGCAGCGGATACAACTTCGCGGCACCACCCAGACCGAGCAGCACCCCCGCGAGCACCGGCCGCCGCCGCGCCCACGCCAGCAGGCCGGTGGCCGCGAAAGCCGTTGCCAGGGCGTCGAAATTGGTGAAGATGTGCACGATCACCAACGGCGACACCGCGATCAACGCGGCATCCCAGACCCGTCGCCCGGCTAGTCGCGACGACGCCCACACCGTGATCAACCACCCGACGGCCAACCCGAGCGCGACCACATTGAAGTACACGACAACCGACAGCGCACCGGGCAGCGGCAGGTGATCCCACACATTGCCGACCTGCATGGCCGCGTACTGGTAGAGCCCCGAAAGCACCGGGTACTCCATGTATCTGACCTCGGTGCCACCGTCGGGGGTCGACTCGAGCCAATACTTCTTGTACGGGAACGCGCCCTCGTTGAGCCGCTCGGCGCCGTAGAGCGGCACCGTGTCGGAGTAGCACATCGCCACGTACTGGCGGCCGTTGTTCCAGTCGAGCATCAGCCCGCCCGCGCCGTCGTCGGTCTGCTGGATGCAGCCGGCCTTCGTCGCCCAGCCCAGCGCGAGGAAGACAACGGTGAAGGCGAACAGCACCCGCAGCGGCGTCCAGAACCGGACCCGCCCGATCAGCGCGTGCTCGCCGACCGGGCCGCCGATCACCGTCGACAGTTGCGCGGTGAGGGAATCGTTGCGGCTCGGGCGGTCTCGCGCGTCGATCGAACGCAGGTCCGGTGCCAGTGGTGCGGGCGACACGTACTGCGGCTCGCGGCCGGGCCAGGTGTCATTCGGCGCCGGCTGGTCCGCGAGTTGCTGATCGGTCACGACATCCGAGGCTACCGGTGGCTATCGGGAGCGCGTCGGTGTGGCTCCCGCGCCGCCGCTCTCCTCGTCGTCGTTGCCGCCGCCGCCACCCGGCCTGCCACCACCGTTGCCGTTGCCGGGGGACTCACCGGGAGTCGCGGTCGGCTGACCGGGCAGCGGGCCGGTGGTCGGCTCCGCCTGCTGCGGCTGCTGCACGGCGGGCTGCTGAACACCGGGCACGGGGATGCGGATGCCGGGCAGGATTTCCACCTGCGACGGCACGATCACCGGCGGCGCGATGGTGGGCGCGGTGGTTTCCGGCGCCGTGTAGGGCGCCGACCATTCCGGCACACCGGCCTGGCCCTTGATCGCGGCAGGCTTGGGGAACGTCTCGGTGGGGGTGCCCGCCAGGGCGCCGTCCATCGTGGCCTTCCAGATGTCGGACGGCAGGCCGGAACCGTAGATGTGCGAGCCGCCGTAGTTCTTCAGCGGGTCACCCTGTTCGGTACCGACCCACACCGCAGTCGACAGCGACGGCGTGTAACCGACCATCCAGGCGTCGCGGTTGTTGCCGGTGTCGCCGAGCTGGTGGGTACCGGTCTTGGCGGCCGATTCCCGGCCACCGGCCAGGTTGTGGTTGTTGGAGTAGGCCGCGATCGGCTTCATCGCCGCGGTGACGTTGTCGGCGACGGCCGCGCTGACCCGCTGCTCACCGGCCGGTTCGCCGCGATCGAGCAGCACCTGCCCGTCGGCGGTGACGACGCGCTGCACGAAATGCGGTGCGTGGTACATGCCGGAGGCGGCCAGCGTGGCGTAGGCCGAGGCCATGTCGAGCGGACGCGACTGGTACTGGCCGAGGATGATGCCGTTGTTGGGGCCCGCACCGTTGGGCTCGGTAAGCGTGGGGCCGACGCCCGGCAGTTCCTTGGCGATACCGAGCTTGTGACCCATGTCGGCGATCTTCTGCGGACCGTTCTGCATGTCGAGCTGCATCCGGTAGAAGCTGGTGTTCAGCGAACGCTTCAGCGACTCGGCGATCGTGCACATACCGCACGACTGGCCCTCGACATTGTTGATCTCGATGCCGTTGACCTTGAGCGGCGAGCTGTCGTACATCTGCGACAGCGGAATGCCCTGCTCGAGGTTGGCGGCAAGACCGATCACCTTGAACGACGAACCGGTCGGCAGACCCGCGTTGGCGAAGTCGTAGCCCTGGCCGTCCTCACCGCCGTAGTAGGCGCGGACAGCACCGGTGCGCGGGTCGATGGACACCACCGCGGTGCGCAGGTTCTCGGGTTCACCGTCGAGCTTGTTGCGCGCGGCGTTCACCGCGGCCTCCTGCGCCTTCGGGTCGATGGTCGTGGTGATCTGCAGACCCTCGGTGTTGAGCTGCTGCTCACTGATCCCCGCGGCCGACAGCTCTTCGAGCACCCGGTTCTTCACGTGTCCTTCGGGCCCGGAGTCCAGGCTGTTCTCGCCGAGCGACGCGGCGGGCACCACGGCCGGGTACTGCATCGACTGACGTTCGGCCGCGGCGAGGTTGCCGCCCGAGACCATGCCGTCGAGCACGTAGTTCCAGCGCGACTTCGCGCCGGTGGGGTTCTTCTCCGGGTCGAGCAGCGAGGGCAGCTGGATGGTCGCGGCGAGGACGGCGCCCTCGGACACCGACAGCTCCTGCACCGGCTTGCCGAAGTAGGCCTTGGCGGCGGCGTCGATGCCGTACGCGCCACGACCGAAGTAGATGGTGTTCAGGTAGGCGGCAAGGATTTCCTCCTTGCTCCACTGGCGGGCCATCTTGGCCGAGATCACCAGCTCGTGCATCTTTCGGGTCATCGAGCGCTCGTCACCGACCAGCGCGTTCTTCACGTACTGCTGGGTGATGGTCGAACCACCACCGGCGCTCTCCTTGCCGAGGATGTTGTCGCGGGCGGCGCGGGCGAAGCCCGACACCGAGAAGCCCGGGTTGGTGTAGAAGTCGCGGTCCTCGGCGGCGATCACGGCATTGCGCACATGCGGCGGGATCTGGTCGATGGAGACCTCGGTGCGGTTGCCCTGCGGCGGCACCACCTTGCTGATCACGCTCGTCCCGTCGGAGGCGTAGATCATGGCGACCTGATTGGTCTCGAGGTCTTCCGGCTTGGGCACCGAAACGGTGGTGTAGGCGACGAGGAAAACGGCACTCGGCACGACGATGGCCAAGGCCATCAGGACATACATTGTCCGGCGCACGGCACGCCACGGCGATTTCTTGGTCACCGAACCATCCCTACCCGAGCCGTCGTCGCCCCCGCCACCATCGCGGCGATTGCGTGGCCCGACCGGCGGCGGTGTGCCGCCCGCACCGGTGGCGCGGCGTTCACCGGTGTTCGGTCCGCCCGGGCGGCGACCCGCGCCGGGTCGCGCGGCGACTGGAGTGCCACCGGTCCGCGGACGACCTGCCTCCTCGCGCACGGTCCGCGGCGGATGATTCGCCCGCACCGTCGACTCGTCGACACCGGGACGGGGAAGTTTCTGAGTGGCGCCGGCAGCCCCCGCGGCGGGCGCAGCCGGACGTCCCGGCGCGGGCCTGCCTTGCGGCGCACCGGGACGCTGACCGGGCTGACCCGGCCGACGCGGCGGCACCCCACCCGGCGGCGGCGCAGGCTGACGGTTCTGCGGCTGCGGACCACGCGCCCCCGGCACAGGCCCACGCCCACCCGGGGCGGGCGGACGCCCATCCGGCGCGGGTGGACGCCCACCGGGTCCACCCTGCGGACGCGGCGGACCGGCAGGCGGCGTCGGCCGACGCGGCGGCCCCACGGGACGATCACCGGACTGCGGACCTGGTTGTGCGCCCCGCAACGGGCGGCCGCCGCGCGGATCGTCACCGTAGGGGGAGGGCTCGTAGGGCGAACTCACTGACCAGATCTCCATAACTCGTAAGGTTCAACCGGCACACAACATCCGCGCCGGCGAACCGGCGCGGATATCTTGCACCCCGAACTGCGGCGCATCATGCGGCCGCCGTCATTCGGCGGCAGAGCGACGTCCCGCTCTGGGGCTCGCCCGGCGGCGGGCGGGCGCGGGCGCCGACCCGAGCACGTACGACTGCACCAGGTGGTTCCAGCTGCACGAGCGGCACACCTCGACGACATGCACCGAGAATTCCTCGTTCGACTCTGCCATCCGCGTCAATTCGTCGGGTGTGCGCGCCGACCCGGCCGCCTGGCCGAGCCCGTCGCCGAACACCCACGACACCAACGTCAGCTGCTCTTTTCGGCAGATCGGGCAGGTCACCTCACTGCCGCGACCGTGGAACTTCGCGGCCCGCAGCAGGTAGGGATTGGCATCGCACACCTCGGCGACGCCGACCCGCCCCGCGTAGACATCGGCGAGCAGCGACCTGCGCCGGAGCGCATAGTCCACCACCTGCCGCTGAATTCGCACGATCACCAGAGTAGCCGGGATTGATTTTCACCGCCGGTGCCACCGCTTGTTGCCCCCTGCGGCCTTAGACTCCCGATACCGGGTACTTTCCGGGTCTTTTCGCAGGTGAGGCGTGGCAAGCAGATGGCAGATCCCCCGCAGGCGCATTCCGCCGCCGATTCCCGGACGAGGGCGCGTGATATCGATCGCGCCGAGGTGTCGACCGTGCTTGACGCGGCCTACGCCGAGGGCCAGCTCGGTGCCCAGGAGTACCACGACCGGGTGGAACGGGCCGGTTCGGCACGCACGCTCGGTGAATTGCGTGGTCTGACCGCCGATCTGCAGTCGCCCGCGGTATTCGGCCCGACCACCGAACGGAAGCGCTTCGGCCGCAGGCATTCCGGCGAGTACCCGACCAGGACCAAGGCGCGCGACGCCGACCGGGCACGCACGATCGCCGCCCTCGACACGGCCCGCGCCGACGGTCAGCTCGACGCCGAGGAGCACACGGCGATGACCGAGCTGGCCGCCGAAGCGCGCACGCTCGGTGAGCTGGCCACCCTCGTCGCCGAGTTGCAGCAGCGCCCGGCGGCGCCGGTGAAGCCCAAGGCGCGCAACACCTTCCGCATCGCGACGATCGCGGCCGTCGTGCTCGCGGCGGTCGGCGGCTTCGCCTGGACGATCCGGGCCGACGAACCGGCCGCGGCGGAAGCCGCCGCATCGATCAACTACGACGCGGCCCCACCCCTGGTGATCCCCACCCCGAACCTCAACACCATCGCCGGATTCGTGCAGTTCCGCGACGACTACCGCACCAAGTTCGGCGACGCCGTCGTCGACGAGGCCGTGCTGCACGACGAGCACGCCTCGGCGGTCCGCCGCGCACCCGACAACGGCGACTGGACGGTGAGCTACACCTATCGTGGCGGGTTCGAACGCTCGAATTCGCAGGTCACCACCCGTGACCGCAAGGCAGTCGACATCGACCTGGCACAGGTGAACACCGATGCTCTCGGCGCGGTGCTGAACACCGCCGCGACCACCCTCGGCGTCCCCGACGGTGTGGTCTCCCACTACCGGATCGCCAACGACAGCTGGGCCGGCAGGCCCTCGATCACGGTCTACGTGCGCAACGAGGTCTCCCAGTCCGCGCATCTCGTCCTCGCGCTCTCGGGCGAAGTGCTGAAGACCTACCCGTACGAAAGATGACGGCATGAAGACCACCTCCCCGGCGAAGAACCTGCGGGCCCGCGACGCCGACCGCGCCGACGTGTGCGCCCTGCTCGACGCCGCCCTGGCCGACGGTCAGCTCACCGAGGCCGAGCACGGCAGGCGCACCGCCACCGCCATGCGCGCCGAGACCTTCGGCGACCTCGACCGCCTCGTCGACGACCTGCAGATCCCCGACGGCCTGGCCGCCACCCCCGTCGCGCGCGGTATCCCCCGCGCCCCGCGCCGCTGGTGGCTCCCGGTGGGCGCGGTGATCCTCGCCGGCCTGGTCGGCGCGGGTGCCGGTCTGCTCGGGCGCAGTACCGTCCTCGCGCCGCCGCTGCCCGATCTCACGACCGGCAACGGCTTCGCCCATTTCCTCGCCGACTACCGCGCCGAATACGGAAGCGCGCTCGCCGACGAGTTGACGCTCTACCCGGAGTACGCGCTGGTCGAGCGTGATTCCGGGAAGCCGGGCAAGCAGGACGAGCTGCAATATCGTGGCGATTTCGACCGGTGGGGTTCGCCCGGTTCGCGACCGCCCGACACCCGCTCGTTCGACCTGGCCACCGTCGACCTGGCGAAGTACGCGCGGATGATGTCGGGTGCTCCGCAGACCACCCGCGTGCCCGGCGGCTGGGTGTCACACGTACTCGTCCGGTTCCCACCGGCCGGCGGCAAAGATGCCGAACCCGAGATCAGCATCTACGTCAAGAACGAGGCGGAACAGAGCGGATATCTGAAGATCCGGCTCAGCGGTGAACCCATCGCGGTGCACCCGGCAGACGCCTGACCTGCTGATTCGCCCGAACCGGGCAGTCGGTCCCCTGCTCATGTGAGGGATACGACTACGCCCTGATGTATCGCTCCGATATAGTGGGAAGTCGCATCCATCGGTTAGGTCCGTTCGGCCTGTCAGGCCGTCATAGTCAGGGAGTGAGGTCGGCATGCTCGAGTTGGCGATTCTCGGCCTGCTCCTCGACGCGCCCATGCACGGTTACGAGCTGCGCAAGCGGTTGACGGGCCTGCTCGGGGCGTTCCGGGCCTTCTCCTACGGTTCGCTCTACCCGACGCTGCGCCGGATGCAGGCCGACGGGTTGATCGCCGAGGAGATACCGGAGGGCGCGACCGCGCGCCGTGCGCGCCGCGTCTACCGGCTCACGCCGGTCGGGCGGGAACGGTTCAAAGAACTCCTCGCCGATACCGGTCCGCAGAACTACACCGATGACGGCTTCGGTGTTCATCTGGCCTTTTTCAGCCGCACCCCCGCCGAGGCGAGGATGCGGATCCTGGAGGGCAGGCGACGCCAGGTCGAGGAGCGCCGAGAGGGTCTGCGGGAAGCGATCAAGAAGGCCAGCGGCTCGCTGGATCGCTACACCCGCCAGCTCCACCAGCTCGGATTGGAATCAAGCGAGCGCGAAGTGCGCTGGCTCAACGAGTTGATTGCGGCGGAGCAATCGACGAAGGCGGCACCACAGAAAGAGGGAAAGAGCGGCCATGAGTGATGTCAACAAGGTTGGATCCGGCGAAGTACGCGTCGCGATCGTCGGTGTCGGCAACTGCGCATCGTCGCTGGTGCAGGGCGTGCAGTATTACAAGGACGCCGATGAGAACGCGGTCGTTCCGGGTCTGATGCACGTCCGGTTCGGTCCCTACCACGTCAAGGACGTGAAGTTCGTCGCCGCGTTCGACGTCGACGCCAAGAAGGTCGGCTTCGACCTGGCCGAGGCCATCTTCGCCAGCGAGAACAACACCATCAAGATCTCCGACGTGCCGCCCACCGACGTGACGGTCCTGCGTGGCCCGACCCTCGACGGCATCGGCAAGTACTACGCCGAGACCATCGAGCAGTCCGAGGCCCCCGCGGTCGACGTCGTGAAGGCGCTGAAGGACGCGAACGTCGACGTGCTGGTGTCCTACCTGCCGGTGGGTTCGGAAGAGGCCGACAAGTTCTACGCCCAGTGCGCCATCGACGCGGGTGTCGCGTTCGTCAACGCGCTGCCGGTGTTCATCGCCTCCGACCCGGTGTGGGCCAAGAAGTTCACCGATGCCGGTGTGCCGATCGTCGGCGACGACATCAAGTCCCAGGTCGGCGCGACCATCACCCACCGCGTGATGGCCAAGCTGTTCGAAGACCGCGGCGTGGCGCTGGACCGCACCTACCAGCTCAATGTCGGCGGCAACATGGACTTCAAGAACATGCTCGAGCGTGAGCGCCTGGAGTCCAAGAAGGTGTCCAAGACCCAGGCCGTCACCTCGAACCTGAGCGGTTCGCTGGCGGGCAAGGTGCACGACCGCAACGTCCACATCGGTCCCTCGGACTACGTGGAGTGGCTCGACGACCGCAAGTGGGCCTACGTGCGCCTCGAGGGTCGCGCCTTCGGCGATGTGCCGCTGAACCTGGAGTACAAGCTCGAGGTGTGGGACTCGCCGAACTCGGCGGGCATCATCATCGACGCGGTGCGCGCGGCCAAGATCGCCAAGGACCGCGGCATCGGCGGGCCGGTCATCCCGGCCTCGGCCTACCTGATGAAGTCCCCGCCGGAGCAGATCGCCGACGATGTCGCGCGCAAGCAGCTCGAGGCCTTCATCATCGGTGCCGACTAGTCACTGAACAGAAAGGCCGGGCGCACATCGGTGCGCCCGGCTTTTTTGTCTGCTCAATCGAGGGAGACGTACACCTCGACGCTGGTCGGGCCGGTGTAGCGCTCCAGTTCCGCGGTGTGGGAGCGGGTGATGGTCCCGGCGTTCTCGGCCTTGATCACCTGGGCCCACGCGGTGCGCAGGAGGTCGTAGGGCTTGTCGGAGACGACGAATTTTGCGTAGCGGCCCGCGGGAATGCGGGTCAGGACGTCGCCTTCGTCCACGTCGTCGAGGCCGGCGACCTCGTAGCCGAGGACGGCCACGGCGTGGTCGTTCTGGCCGATGTAGGCGGCGGCACGGGTGACCGGCTTCTCGCGGGACAGGTAGCGGTCCCAGGTGAAGTTCACCAGGTCGAGATCGCGGGCGGTGACCTCGCGACCGGCCAGCGGCACGGTGAGTCCGGCGATCAGGCTGTTGTCCAGGGTGACGATCTCGAAGTCGGCGGTCATCGGCTATTCCCCGCTCTGCGCGTCGTCGGTCAAGGAAACGAAGATCTCGACGGTGCGTTCGTCGGGGTACTGCTCGCAGTCGCCGGTGTAGGCGCGCACGAACTCGCCCGCGGCCTCGGCGTCCCACACCTGCCGCCACAGGGCGACGATGGTGTCGCCGATCTCGTCACCGTGCGCCACGAACCGCGCGTAGCGGCCCGCCGGAATCCGCGCGAGCACATCGCCTACCTGCAGGTCGGCAAGGGTTTTGCATTCGTAGCCGACGATATGGGTGAGGTAGGAGTTGATCTCCGGAGCGAAGTCGACGTAGCCCGTCGCGAACGGTCCGGGTAAGTCCTGTCGTGCCCGTAGCCGCTGCCACGCTTCCACCACTTTGGCGCGTCGCGGCCCCTCCACAGCGAGCGCCGGACTGCGCAGCACTGTGCCCGCGATCAGCATCTCGGGACGGTCAACGACATTGAAATCCACCTGCGTAGCCCCTATGTCTAGTCTCGTCGTCGCTCGAGCGCACATCTTCCCGCATGGATACGACAGGTTCCGCGCCGGGATTCCGCCGGCGCCCGACTCCGGATGCGCACTGGCCAACGATGTTGCCATGTTCGTGCAGATGTGTGGTCACGCCTGTCCAATCCGTGATCTATCGCGGCGCCTCACCACCCAGTCCGGGGAACCATTCGCCGGGTGTACTGGGGCTCGGAGCGGGCGGGATGATGATGATCGGCGCCGGATTGCGTGGTGTGTCGCTCGGCGGGTTGAGGATGTCGAAGCCACCGCCACCGCCACCGCCACCGCCGCCACCGGACGAGGGCGGCGGGGCAGGTACCAGTGACCCGCTGCCGCCCAACGGCGGAGTCGGGAACTCCTCCACCGGCGAACCGGCGAGCGCGGAGTCCATCGTCTGCTTCCAGATGTCGGCGGGCAGCCCCGAACCCCAGATCGGGTTGCCGCGTCCGTCGCGCAGCGGTTGCGGATGCTCGGTGCCCACCCACACCGCTGTCGACAGCGACGGCGTGTACCCGACCATCCAGGCGTCCTTGTTGGCCTTGGTCTCACCCAGCTGGGTCGTCCCCGTCTTGCTCGCCGACGGCCTGCCCCCCGCCAGGCCGTGCCCGTTGGAGTAGTTGGCGATCGGCTCCATCGCCCGCGTGGTCGCGTCGGCGATGGCCGGGCTGATGCGCTGTTCCGGCTCCGGAAGTTGTTTGCCCCTGCGGGTTTCCGGCGGTCCACGATCGAGCAGCACCCGGCCGTTGCCGGTGGTCACCCGCTGCACGAAGTACGGCTGCCGGTACACCCCCGACGCGGCGAGGGTGGCATACGCCGATGCCATATCGATCGGCCGAACAAGATACTGCCCCAACACGATTCCGTTGAGCGGCGGCTCGCCGTTCTCGGTGAGCGTCTCGCCCTCCACCCCCGGGATGTGCTCGGGGATGCCAGCGAGATGGGCGGCCTGGGCCACCGAGCGCGGACCGTCGGCCATCGTCATGGTGAGCCGGTAGAAACTGGTGTTGAGGGAGCGTTTCAGTGCCTCGGCCAGCGAACACCGCCCACACGAGTCACCGTCCACATTGGTGATGGTCGTGCCACGGTCGGTGATGGGTGAACTGTCGATCGCCCGCGTCACCGGGATGCCCTGCATCTGGGCGGCGACGAGCGCGAAAACCTTGAAGGCCGAACCGGTTTGCAGCGGCGCCTGGGCGAAGTCGAATCCGGTGCCGTCCTCGCCGCCGTAGTAGGCGCGCACCGCACCGCTTCGAGGATCGATCGACACTACGGCCGCCCGCAATTCCGGTGGCTGCCAAGAGGATCGGGCTCGCACGCTGTCGACGGCGCCTGCCTGCGCGACCGGGTCGATGGTGGTGGTGATCTGCAGGGCGCCGGTATTGATGTCGGCGTCGGTGAGTCCGGCGGCGCGCAGTTCCCGCAGCACCATGGTGCGGATGTGGCCCTCGGGGCCCGATGTCTCGGGCTCGGTCGCCACGTCGTCGAGGGCCAGGATCGGCGGGAACACCGTCGCGTCACGGTCACCGGGGGCGAGCACGCGCATCTCGACCATCCCGTCGAGCACGTACTGCCAGCGGGCGCGCAACTGGTCGAAGTGGGTTTCCGGGTCGAGCACCGAGGGTGAACGGATCACCGCGGCCAGCACGGCGCCTTCGGCCAGTGTCAGTTCCGGCACCGGCTTACCGAAGTACGCCTTGGCCGCCGCCGCGATGCCGTAGGCGCCGCGACCGTAGTAGATGGTGTTCAGATATGCGGCGAGGATCTCGTCCTTGCTCCACTGCCGCGACATCTTCGCCGCGATGATGAGCTCGCGCATCTTGCGGGTGACGGTGCGTTCGGAACTCAGGAAGGCGTTCTTCACGTACTGCTGGGTGATCGTCGACCCGCCACCGGCGTTGTCGTGCCCGGCCAGGTTGTCCCGCGCCGCGCGCAGGAACCCGCTCGTGGAGTATCCGGCGTTGGTGTAGAAGGTGCGGTCCTCGGCCGCGAGCACCGCCTCCCGCACGTGCATCGGCACCTCGGTCAGCGGAATCGGAATCCGGTTGCCTTGCGGCGGAATGATTTTCGCCAGCACCGTGGTGCCGTCGGCGGCCAGCACCGTCGCCGGTTGCTCGACGGCCACTTCGCCCGGTTCGGGGATCTCCGAACTCCAGTACACCGCGAAGAACAGCAGCGCGGGCACACACACGAAGATCACGAACAGCGCGAAGACCAGCCGCCGGATCCGCTGTGCCCTGGTGCGCGGCGGGCGGGGTTCCGGGTCGTCGTCGCCCGCCAGCCGGGCAGCCTGGGCTCGCCGGGCCGCCCCTTTGCGCGGCTGCTGCTCGCGCAGAGGATCCCGGAAGCCCGCGATCGAGGTATACGGCACGTCCTCGTCGGAACGCCCGCGCCTGCCGGCCACGACCATCTCCTCCCGTCGGTGCAGGCGACTTTACCCGCCTGCACCGGCACAACCCGGGAGGAGCGCGCCCGTCAGCTCTTCACGCCGCCCGCGGTGAGGCCGGAGATGATGCGGCGCTGGAAGATCAGCACCATGATCACCAGCGGTACGGTGACGATCACACCGGCCGCCATGATCGCCGCGTACGGCTGGACGAGCGGGTCGTTGCCGGAGAAGCTCGCGATGGCGACCGTCACCGGCTTGGTCTGCTCACCGGAGAGCAACCGGGCGAGCAGATATTCGTTGACCGAGGCGATGAACGCCAGGATCGCGGTGGTGAACACCGCGGGCGCCGCCAGCGGCAGCATGACCAGCCGGAACGCCTGCAGCTTGCTCGCACCGTCGATGCGCGCGGCTTCTTCGAGCTCCCAGGGCAGTTCGGCGAAGAACGACGCCAGGATGTACACCGTCATCGGCAGTACGAACGAGATGTTCGGGATGATCATCGCCTGGTACTGGCCGATCCAGCCGAGGTCGGTGAACAGCTGGAACAGCGGCGTCACCAGCACGACGGCGGGGAACATCGACGCCGACAGGATCAGCCCCGAAACCAGGTACTTGCCCGCGAAGGTCATCCGGGCGAGCGCGTACGCGGCGAGCACGCCGAGCACCAACGCGACCGCCGTCGTCACCGAGCCGATGATCACGCTGTTGAGCAGCGCCTTGCCGAAGTCGTTGCCGCGGCTGGTGTCGAAGGCGTTGCGGAAGTTCTCCAGCGTCACGTGGGTCGGCCACGGAGTGCTGTCGAAGGTGTGGGCCGGGTCGCGGAACGCGACAACGGCCATCCAGTAGAACGGTCCGAGCCCCCACACGAGCACGATCGCCACACCGAGGTACAGGCGAACTGTTCCGAGCCGTTTCCGCCACGAAACCGACTGTTCCGCAACGGGTTTGCGTTCGACGGTGGGCTCTTTGGTCATCGAGATGCTCATCAGTTCGCCTTCCGCTGCTCTTCCTGCGTGCGAACGGCGTTGGCGCCCAACACCTTCACCAGCAGGAACGCGATCGCGAACACCAGCACGAAGGTGATCGTCGACAGGGCGGCCGCGCTGTTGGGACCTTGGCGCACCTGGTCGACCACCAGGATCGACAGGGTGCTGGTGGCCGGGTTCGCGCCGGTCATGATCGCGGGCAGGTCGTACATGCGCAGCGCGTCCATGGTGCGGAACAGCACCGCGACCAGCAGTGCGGGCTTGAGCAGCGGCAGCGTGATGTGTACGAACCGCTGCCAGGCCGACGCGCCGTCGACCTTGGCCGCCTCGTACACGTCGTTCGGGATCACCTGCAGCCCGGCCAGGATCAGCAGCGCCATGAACGGGGTGGTTTTCCACACGTCGGCCACGATCACCGCGAACCGCGAGGCCCACACATCCGAGGTCCACAGGATCTCGGTGCCGAGCACCCGGTTCACCACGCCGTCGTACTGGAACATGAACTCCCACAGCCGCGCGGTGACAGCGGTGGGGATGGCCCATGGGATCAGCACCGCGGCTCGCAACAGCGCCCGGCCACGGAAGGTCTTGCCCATCACCATGGCCATGCCGAGGCCGAGGGTCGCCTCGATCGTCACGGTCACCACCGTGAAGAACAGGGTGACCCCGACCGCCGCCCAGAACTGCGACCCGAGCGTGCCGGTCGGGCACGACACCGTACCCATCAGCGAATTGCATTGCTGCAGTAGCCAATGGGTGTAGTTGTCGAAACCCGCGCTGCCGCCCTCGACGAACATGCCGGTGGCGGGGTCGATGCCGGCGTCCTTGCGGAACGACATCCACAGCGCCTGGAACACCGGATAACCGATGACCACGGCCAGCGCCACCATCACCGGCGTCACGAACAGCCACGCCCGCCGTGATTGCCTCAGTTGCAGCGCTAGCCCGCGCTGCTTGGCTCCCGAAGGATCCGACACCGTTTCTACTCTCCTACGGTCTGGTCGGGTCCGCTGCGCGTACCGCTACGAACCAGCGGTCTCGATGCCCTTTTGCATGCCTGCGACTGCGTCGTCGACGGACTTCGTGCCGTTCAGGGCAGCATATGCGTTGTCCTGGATGGCCTTTGACACCGCCTCGTAGAACGGCGAGACCGGTCGCGGCACCGCGTTGGCGATCGACTCCTTCAACGCGGGCAGGTACGGCATCTTCGCGATCAGTGCCGGGTCGTCGTAGAGCGAGGTACGCACCGGCGGGAAGGCGCCTTGGGCGACGATCTGCTGTGCCTCTTCGCTGACCATGAAGCGAACGAAGTCGGCGGCGGTGGCCTTGTTCTTGGAGAACGCGCTGATCGCGACGTTGTAGCCGCCGAGGGTCGAGGCGCCGACATCGGTCTTGCCGGGCAGCGGTGCCACGCCGAAGCGGTCCTTCACCGACGAGCCCTCGCCGTTGGCCTGGCCGTACAGGTACGGCCAGGTGCGCAGGAACAGCAGCTTGCCCGACTCGAACGCGTTCGCGCTCTCGCCTTCCTTGAAGCTGATGGCCTCTTTGGGGATGTCGCCGCGCTGGTAGGCATCGACCAGAACCTTCAGCCCCTCTTTGGATTCGGGGCTGTTCACGGTGGGGGTCTTGCCGTCGGCGCCGACGAAGCTGCCGCCGTAGGCGTTGATGACCTCGGAGGTGTTCACGGTCAGGCCCTCGTAGGGGAACAGCTGACCGGCGTAGCAGCCGATGTTGTTGTCGCGCGCGATCTGGCACTGGGCGAGCATCTCGGACCAGGTGCGCGGCGGGTTGGGAACCAGGTCCTTGCGGTAGTACAGCAGGCCGCCGTTGGTGTTGCGCGGTGCCGCGTACAGCTTGCCGTTGTAGGTGGCGCTGGCGACGGTCGGCGCGAGCAGCGGCGCGGTGTCGATGGCGAAGCTGCCCTCGAGCGGCTGGATCCAGCCCTTGGCGGCGAACTCCGCGGTGTAGGGCACGTCGAGGGCGACCACGTCGTAGCCGTCCTGCTTGGAGCGGAAGTGCTCGGCCATGTCGTCGCGCTGCTGGTCGGCGTCGGCCGACTGCTCCTTGAACGTCACCTGCTCGTTCGGGTGCGCGGCGTTCCAGCGGTCGATGAGCTGCTTGACCATGCCGGTCTCGGAGACGTCCTTACCCTCGACGTAGGTGATCGGCCCACGCCCGGTCAGGTTCTGGTCGAGGGCGTTGCCGCCGTTGTCACTCGAGCAGGCGCTGGCGAACGATGCGGTAAGCAACGCAATCGAGGCAGCAGCCATCGTCGCTCTGGGGACAAACTTCAAGGCCATCGCAGACACTCCAGGGTCGAGACAGTGAGCAGCAGCACAGTGCGTCGGTGCAGGGGCAAACATACAGGATTTGTGGCGGCGCGGGCGCCGCGTGTTCGCGGCCCCGCCGGTCCCGACGATCAGGTACCGTTGCTTGCTCCTTCGTCGCCTACGCAACGGCACCTGATCGTCGGGACGGCCGCGAACCGCCGCTGCGCGGCGATCCCTCCTCGAGGTCGGGATGTGGTGGCGGGGAGTGCGGTTATGCGTGCTGAAGTGTGTCGGTGTGGTGGCCTACCCTCGATCGGGTGACCATTGCATCGTCGGCGGGGCCGGACCGGATGCTCTCCCGGATCGGTGGTTTGCTGCGCAAGGCCGAGGCCACCGACAACGAACACGAGGCCGAGGCCTTTCTCGCGGCAGCGCAGCGGCTCGCGACGAAGTCGTCGATCGATCTGGCGGTGGCGCGCTCGCATGTGGCGCGGCGCGAACGCAGGTCCACCCCGGTGCAGCGGATCATCCCGATCGGGGAGCCGGGGCGGAAGGGGTTGCGCACCTACGTGCAGTTGTTCGTCGCCATCGCCACGGCCAACGACGTGCGCTGCGATGTCGCGCGCACCTCCACGCAGGTCTACGCCTACGGTTTCGAAGCCGATATCGACGCGTGCGAGGCGCTGTACGCGAGTCTGCTGGTGCAGATGGTGCGGGCCTCGGATCACTACATCAAGTCGGGTGCGTATCGCGAGGCCACGGTGGTGAAGGTGGTCGCCGAGAAGCGGTTCGGCCGCACGGTCCGTCGCAGGGTGCAGGCCCCGGTCGCCGGTGTGACGGCGCGACTGAATTTCCAGATGGCGTTCGCGGCGCGGATCGGCGCTCGACTGGCCGAGGTGAAGGCCGAGGTGGTCGCCGAGGAATCGGCGGTCGAGTCGACCGGAACCGCACTCGCCCTGCGCGACAAGGAACTCGCCCTCACCGACTTCTACACCGCCACCTCGGAAGCGCGCGGCACCTGGCGTGGACCGCAGACCTCCACCGGCCACTCGGCCGCCGCCCGGCAAGCGGGCGACCGGGCGGGCCGCAACGCCCGCCTCGGCCCCGCCACCGAACTACCTGCCGCTCGCGGCAAGCTCACGGGACGATGAATCGCGACGATGTTTCCCGTCCGGCTCCGCGGCGCGACACGCAGCGGGCGCGGGTGTACGACGCCGAGCAGTTGGTGCGTGGTGTCTTCGATCGCGCCGAGGAATTCGGGCATCGCACTGTCGATATCTATGGTTCGCAGGTGACCTTGCCGGTCGAGCGGCGATTCGCGTCGGTGGAATCGGTGCAGAGTTATGTCGACAAGGTGCTCGCGCTGAATTGGGTTCGAGCCCGATGGGATCGGGCGGTGGTTTCCGTGCGGGTCCGTGCGCGGGCGGGCACGGCCGCAGCACATTACGAACGTGCTGCTGCCGTGCTCGCCGTCCCACTCCATACCGGCGCCACCGCATGGGCGTTGCGCGAACTGGTTGTTCTGCACGAACTCGCCCATCATTTGGCGCCGACCCCCGACGAAGTGGTGCACGGACCCGAATTCTGCACTCGCTATGCGGAATTGGCCGACGGCGTGATCGGTCCCGAAGCGGCTCTGCTGATCCGGGCGACATTCGCCGGTTGCGGAGTCCGCTTCGGGTAAGCCTCGATTACCGGCCCCCGGTGCTGCCCGGGGCGCTGCCGCGCCCGCCCTGTCCGCTTCCGCGCGGACCGGTCGAGGTGCAGGACTTGCTGTCCGTGCAGGGTGAACCGCTCGTCGAACCGCCACTCCCGCCACCGCCGAGCGATCCCCGAGCAGCGACGAAACTCGACTGCGCGGGGTCTGGTGTCGCTGCGGCGGCCACGCCGACCCCCATCACGCTGAACGCGGCGATCATCGCGGCGGCAATTGCTGTTCTCATTGTTTCCCCTTCGTTCTCGGCTACGAGTCGATCGTGCGGGATGGGGGCTAATGAATTCTCAACGGCCGCTTGTAGATAAGGCTCGAGGTCCCGGTGCATGCGCACCGGGACCTCGATTGGACGGGTGTTGCCGATCAGTCCTCGGTGACCTGGACGTCGACGTCGATATTGCCGCGGGTCGCGTTGGAGTACGGGCACACCTGGTGTGCCTGGTCGGCCAGCTGCTGCGCTTCCTCGCGGGTGAGGTGGGGAAGGGTGACCTCGAGGGTGACGGCGAGCTGGAAGCCGCCCTTGTCGTTCGGGCCGATCGAAACCTGCGCGCCCACAGCGGAATCGGCGATATTCGCGCCTGCCTTCTTACCGACCAGGCGCAGCGCGGAGTGGAAGCACGCGGCGTAGCCTGCCGCGAACAGCTGCTCGGGGTTGGTCCCTGCGCCGTCGCCGCCCATTTCCTTCGGCGGGGCGAGCACCACGTCGAGCTTGCCGTCGGTGGTGCGGGCGGAGCCGGTGCGGCCTTCGCCGGTGGCAAGGGCTTCGGCGGTGTAGAGAACCTGCATGGGGAGTCTCATTTCTCGATGAGGGAATCGGTCAGTTTGCGGAGCAGAGTGCGAAGGGCTGCGGCTTCGTCGCCGGTCAGACCTGCGGCTTGCGCCATTTCCGTGGGGATGGCGCAAGCTCGGGCGCGCACAGCCCGCCCGTGATCGGTGAGCACGATGTCGACGCGGCGTTCGTCGTCGGCCGCGCGCCTGCGTTGCACGAACCCGGTTGCTTCCAGCCGCTTGAGCAGCGGTGACAGAGTGCCGGAGTCCAGATCGAGCGCCCTGCCGAGCTCGCCGACGCTGCGGCCGTCGCGTTCCCACAGCGCCAGCATCACCAGGTACTGCGGGTAGGTGAGCCCTAGTTGTTCCAGTTTCGGACGGTAGACCGCCGTCATCGCTCGCGAGGCCGCGTAGAGCGGGAAGCACAGCTGCTCGTCGAGGGTGAGTCCGTCGGTCATGAGAAAAACCATAGCGCACAATTAAGTTGTGTGCAATCAAATAGGTCGATGGCTACCCTCGGTGGCCGAGGCGGCTAGGAGTGGCGCCTACGGACCGGAGTCGGCAGCTGAACCGTCCTCGAGCAATGCGCGTACCCGTTCATACCGCCGCATCCACCACTGGGCCCGCTCGGCATCCGGATGCCGGTATCGATCCATCGCCGCGGGATCGGGTTCCGGCGCACTGGTCGGCACCGCCAACCACCCGTCCACCGGTCGCAGCGAATCGGCAACGAGATCGCCCTCGAACAGCGCGAGAGTGCCGAGACCGCAGGCGAATTCGAGCTCCGGCAGCGTCCCGGCCAGGGCGATCTGGGCTGCCAGCCCCACACTCGTCTCCAGTGCCGACGACACCACCGTCGGCAGCCCGGCGGCCTCGGCGACCGCGAGCGCCCGCCGCACCCCACCCAGCGGCGTGCATTTGAGCACCGCAACATCCGCCGCGCCTGCCACCGCAACGCGCAACGGGTCCTCCGCCCGCCGGATCGACTCGTCGGCCGCGATCGGCACCGAGACCCGCGCCCGCACCTCAGCGAGTTCCTCGATGCTCCGGCACGGTTGCTCGACGTACTCCAATCCGCCCGCCGCCGAATCGATTTCCCGAATTCGCCGCACCGCTGTCTCGACATCCCACGCCGCATTGGCGTCGACCCGGACGGCGCCGGAATCCCCGAGCGCCGCCCGCACCGCCGCCGCCCGCGCCAGATCCTCGGCCGACGAATCAGGATGATCGGCGACCTTAACCTTCGCTGTCGCACAACCGGATTCACGGACGATTCGCGCCGCACGCTCGGGATCTACGGCAGGCACAATGCAGTTCACGGGCACCCGCTCCCGCACCGGCGCAGGCCACCCGATCGTCGCCTGCTCGACAGCGGTAGCCAACCACCCCGCCGCCTCCCGATCGTCGTACTCGGGAAACGCGCAGAACTCTCCCCACCCGTTCTCCCCCCGAATCAGCATCCCCTCGCGCACGGTGATCCCCCGAAACCGCGTACGCAGCGGAATCGCATAAACGAAGGTCTCGAAGTCCACGCCATCACCCTAAGCGTTGCGCAGTATCGGACAGGGTGACCTGCGCTGCCTACTTGTCCGCCGGACCGTAGAAGTCAGGGCGCAGGCCAGACCACAGAAACGAGCGCGGTCGGATACGTCGCACCGGTGACGGGTCTCGGCCGTAGCCGAGGACGACCGTCGGCGGCGGCATCCGCGTGGACGCCGCCGACGACCGCACTCACAATCTTTCGATGATGGTCGCGTTGGCGAGCCCGCCCGCTTCGCACATGGTCTGCAAGCCATAACGCGCGCCACGCTGGTGCAGGGCGTGTACCAGGGTGGTCATCAGACGTGCCCCGGAGGCACCGAGCGGGTGACCGAGGGCGATGGCACCGCCGTTGACGTTCACCTTGCTGAGGTCGGCGCCGGTTTCCTGCGCCCAGGCCAGGACGACGGGCGAGAACGCCTCGTTGATCTCGATCAGGTCGATGTCGGACAGGTCGAGGCCCGCCCGGCGCAGCACCTTCTCGGTCGCGGGGATCACCGCGGTGAGCATGAGCAACGGGTCGTCGCCCGCGACGGCGAAGCTGTGCAGCCGGGCAAGCGGGCGCAGGCCGAGCTGCTCGGCCCGCTCACCCGACATGATGAGCACGGCCGAGCTGCCGTCGCTGACCTGGCTGGCGGAGGCGGCGGTGATCTCCCAGCCGATCTGCGGGAAGCGCGCCGCCATGGCCGGGTCGTAGTAGGCGGGCTTCAGCTTCGCCAGCGTTTCGAGGGTGGAGCCGACGCGAATGCCCTCGTCGGCGGTCAACCCGTTCAGCGGGGCGAGTTCGTCGGCGAAGAGCCCATCTTTCGTTGCGCGGGCGGCCTTTTCGTGGCTGTTCAGCGCGAACTCGTCGAGCTGGGTGCGGCTCAGCCCCCACTTGGCGGCGATGAGCTCGGCGCTGATGCCCTGCGGGACCAGGTCCTCCGGATACCGCTGCGCGAAGGCGACCCCGGACAGATCGGCGGCCCCGACCGCACTGGCGCCCATCGGGACTCGCCCCATGGACTCGACGCCTGCCGCGACGACGATGTCGTACGCGCCCGCGATGACGCCTTGCGCGGCGAAGTGGATGGCCTGCTGGCTGCTTCCGCACTGCCGGTCGACGGTGGTCGCCGGCACCGACTCGGGGTACCCGGCGGCCAGTGCGGCCCGCCGGGTCATATTCACGCCCTGCTCGCCGACCTGGGTGACGATGCCGCCGATCACGTCGTCGACCAGCGCCGGGTCGATGCCGCTGCGCTCGATCACCGCGCGCAGGCTGTGCGCGAGCAGGTCGACGGGATGGACGTCGTGGAGTGCGCCGTCGGGTTTGCCCCGGCCGATGGGGGTGCGTACCGCTTCGACGATGACCGCGTCTCGCATGGGAGTCCTCTTCCCTCTGGCTATATCAGACAATAGCCAGATTAGACGCTAACTATCATTTGCTCAAGTCAGGGAGGCGTATGATGACGGCTATGGCAGCGGTGATGGAAGGACCCTTGGCCGATCTGAGCAGGTGGGAGACCGAAGGCTGTTCGATCGCCAGAGCCATGGAGCTCATCGGCACCCGCTCGGCCGTCCTCATCCTGCGCGAGGCCTACTACGGCACCACCCGCTTCGACGGCTTCGCCCGCCGCGTCGGCATCACCGATGCGGCTGCGGCGAGCCAGCTCCGCAAACTCACCGCGGCGGGCATCCTGGAAAAGCGCCCCTACCAGGAAGAAGGCAAGCGCACCCGGCACGAGTACATCCTCACCCAGATGGGCAGGGACCTACTCCCGGCGGTCGTGGCGCTGTGGCAGTGGGGCGACACCTACCTCCAGCCGGGCCCGGCGCCGCTACTGCGCGTCGATACCGAAACCGGCGAACCGGTCCGGGCGCGGCTCACCACACCCACCGGCACACCGGTCGAACTCGAACAGCTCACCGTTCGCGTCAACCCGGACTACCTGCGTGCCCGCAAGAAGGCGGGCCGCCGACCGGATGGCACCGGTGCCTGATCGGTACGACGACGGAAGCCGACCGCACCGATGATGCGGTCGGCAGGTCAGGCCGATCAGCGCAGCCGCTGACCGTTCTCCGTGCTGAAGAAGTAGAGGTTCGCCGGATCAGTGGTGAGCGAAAGCTGTTCGCCCTTGGCCGGTGGGTTGCGCCAATCCACCCGCGCCACAAGGGTTTCCCCGGACGTGCCGCTCGCGCCGGTGGAGAGTGCTCGGCCGTAGACGTAGGCGTCGGAACCCAGTTCCTCCACCACGTCCACCTCCATCTGCATCCCCTGACCGCCGACCTCGAGATGCTCGGGGCGGATGCCGAGCACGACCGAACCCTCACCCGCGTCGGCCACCGCGCGCGGCACCGGCACGGGGTAGCCACCGATGGTGACGGTGCCGTCGGTGACTGGCAGGGTGAACAGATTCATCGCGGGCGAGCCCATGAACCCGGCCACGAAAACATTCGCAGGGTCGCGGTACAGGTCGCGCGGCGACGCGCACTGCTGCAGCAGGCCGTCCTTGAGCACGGCGACGCGGTCGCCCATGGTCATGGCCTCGACCTGGTCGTGGGTGACGTACACCGTGGTCGTCCCGAGCCGCCGCTGCAACTGGGCGATCTGGGTGCGGGTCTGCACGCGCAGCTTGGCATCGAGGTTCGACAGCGGCTCGTCCATCAGGAACACCTGCGGCTGCCGCACGATCGCGCGCCCCATCGCCACGCGCTGGCGCTGACCACCCGAGAGTGCCTTGGGCTTGCGGTCCAGGTATTCGGTGAGGTCGAGCAATTCGGCTGCCGCGCGCACCCTTTCATCGCGTTCGGTCTTGGACACCTTGGCCAGCTTCAGCGCGAAACCCATGTTCTCCGCGACCGACATGTGCGGGTAGAGCGCGTAGTTCTGGAACACCATCGCGATGTCGCGATCCTTGGGTTCGGCGTGGGTCACATCGTTGTCGCCGATGAGGATGCGCCCGCCGTTGACCTCCTCGAGGCCGGCGAGCATGCGCAGCGAGGTGGACTTGCCACAGCCGGAGGGGCCGACGAGGACGAGGAATTCGCCGTCGGCGATTTCGAGGTCGAGGGCGTCGACGGCGGGTTTGCCCGCACCGGGGTATAGCCGGGTGGCGCCTTCGAAGGTCACGGTAGCCATGCGTAGATCATTCTTCCCATCCCGGCAGGAACGTGCCGGACGATCCGAGAACAGGGTCGGCTCGGATCGTAGCGGCCCGGTGCTCCGGACGTGCTGCGGTAGCCTCGGTTCCCGAGCCCACCGAGTACCGAGGAGCGCGGTATGAGTCGTCCAGTTCGTATCGGAGTCCAGCTTCAGCCCCAGCACGCACCGGATTACGGGCTGATTCGTGATGCGGTGTTGCGGGCCGAGGACGCCGGGGTGGACATCGTCTTCAACTGGGACCATTTCTATCCGCTCACCGGTGATCCGGCGGGCGCGCATTTCGAATGCTGGACCATGCTCGGCGCGTGGGCCGAGCAGACCGAGCGGGTCGAGTTCGGTGCGCTGGTCACCGGCGGCGGCTATCGCAATCCCGATCTGCTCGCCGATATGGCGCGCACGGTCGACCGGATCAGCGGCGGCCGGTTGATTCTCGGCATCGGTGCGGGCTGGTTCCAGCGCGACTACACCGAGTACGGGTACGAATTCGGTACGGCCGGTAGCAGGCTGAACCTGTTGAAGGACAACATGTCCCGGCTCACCGCCCGCCTGCGCGTGCTCAGTCCGCCGCCGGTGCGTGATATCCCGATCCTCATCGGTGGCGGCGGCGAGCGCAAAACGCTGCGCCTGGTCGCCGAGTACGCCGACATCTGGCATTCCTTCGTCGACGTGGAGACGCTGGCGCACAAGAACAAGATCCTGGCCGAGCACGCCGCCGCCGTCGGCACCGACGAGAGCCGCATCGAACGGTCGGTGCAGTGGCAGGGCCGGGCGCAGGCCGAACAGTTGCGCGCGGCGGGTGTGAGCCTGTTCACCATCGGCGTCTCCGGTCCCGACTACGACCTCGCCGAGGTGCGCCGCGCGATCGAGTGGCGCGACGAAGTGAACCCGGAATTACTGGAAGGCCTCGCATAAAATCTTTGACCTGCCCGGATGCACCACACCAGGCGCGGGTGGCGAGTGGGGACACGGGCGGGCATTAGGGTCTATCGGCATGGCAGGTGTGCGTGCTGTGCGAACCCGGGCGCGGATTGCCGCGCTGTTGCTCCTCGTCGGCGTGGCCGCGACCGGATGCGGTGGCTCCGGTGGCGAGACGTCGACGGGTGACCTGTGCTCGCCTCCGGGCCAGAGCGCGGCGGCCGCGGCGCCGACCAATCTCGCCTCCTCCGAGACTGCGGGCACCGACCGCTACACGACCCCGACCACGGTGCCGCTCGAGTCGATCGACACCAGCAAGCTCGGCCTGCTCAGCCCGGGCAAGCTCAGCGTCGGCACTCTCTCGGACGCGCCGCCGAGCATCTGTGTGAACGGCCAGGGCACCTTCACCGGTTTCGACAACGAACTGCTGCGTGAGATCGGCGCGAAACTCGGCCTGCAGGTGGAGTTCTCGGGCACCGAGTTCGCCGGGCTGCTCGCCCAGGTGGCGGGCAAGCGCTTCGATGTCGGTTCGTCCAACATCACCACCACCGATGCCAGGCGCGAACTCGTCGGCTTCACCAACGGCTACGACTTCGGCTATTTCTCGCTGGTGGTTCCGCAGGGTTCGGCGGTCAAGGGCTTCGGTGATCTGAACTCGGGTTCGCGGATCGCCGTGGTGCAGGGCACCGTGCAGGACGAGTTCGTGGTGAACCAGCTGCGCCTGGACCCGGTGAAGTTCCCCGACTACAACACCGCGTACGCGAATCTGAAGTCCGGCCAGGTCGACGCCTGGGTCGCCCCGTCGGCGCAGGCCGAGGGCGCGATCAAACCCGGCGACGGAATCGTGGTGTCGGAGAACACCTTCAGCCTCGACAACTTCGTCGGCTACGCGGTGGCCAAGAACAACCAGCCGCTCATCGACGCCCTCAACGCGGGCTTGGACGCGGTGATCGCCGACGGCACCTACGCGCGCCTCTACGCCGACTGGGTGCCGCGCGAGCTGCCACCGGGCTGGAAGCCGGGCTCCAAAGCCGCACCGGCGCCGCAGCTTCCGGACTTCGCTGCCATCGCCGCGAGCAAAGACCCCGGCGAAGCCGAAGTGGCGCAACAGAAATCGACCATCCAGCAGTTGAAGGACACCTTCTTCGACTGGTCGCTGTACACCAAGGCCTTCCCCGACCTCATCAAGACCGGTCTGCCGAATACGCTGATCCTGGCCGTGGTTTCGGGTGTCCTCGGCACCGTGCTCGGCATGCTGCTCGCGGTGATGGGAATCTCGCGCACCCGCTGGTTGCGCTGGCCCGCCCGCGTGTACACCGATATTTTCCGCGGCCTGCCCGCCGTGGTCATCATCCTGCTGATCGGGCTCGGTATCGGCCCGGTGGTTCGTAATGTCACCGGCGGCAACCCGTACTGGCTCGGCGCGGTGGCGTTGGCCTTGCTGGCGGCGGCTTACATCGGGGAGATCTTCCGGTCCGGTATCCAGTCGGTGGAGCCGGGTCAGCTCGAAGCGGCCCGCGCGATCGGGTTCGGGTACCGCCAGGCGATGACTCTCGTGGTGATCCCGCAGGGTGTGCGCCGGGTGCTGCCCGCGCTGATGAACCAGTTCATCGCCCTCATCAAGGACTCCTCGCTCATCTACTTCCTCGGGTTGCTCGCTTCCCAGCGCGAGCTGTTCGCGGTCGGCCGCGACCTCAACGCCCAGACCGGCAACCTGTCCCCGCTGGTCGCGGCGGGTCTGATGTATCTGGTGCTGACCATCCCGCTCACCCACCTGGTGAACTACATCGACCGCCGGATGCGCACCGGAAAACCGGTTCCCCCGGTCGATCCGCTCGAACAGGCCGTCATCACGGAAGGCCGGGGCGCATGACCGCCACGCCCGCCCGCGCTTGCGAAGGAGTTACAGCTCGATGAGTGCATCCCTGACCGGTACCGGCCTGCATCTGACGCTGGGCAACAATCACATCCTGCGCGGCGTCGACATCCACGTCGACGCGGGCCGGACCACCACCGTCATCGGGCCGTCCGGTTCCGGCAAGTCGACCCTGCTGCGGGTGCTCAACCGCCTGCACGAACCCGATTCCGGCGACATCCTCCTCGACGGTGAATCGGTGCTGCGCGAGAACCCCGACCGGTTGCGTCAGCGCATCGGCATGGTGTTCCAGCAGTTCAACCTGTTCCCGCACAAAACGGTCGCCGACAATATCGCCCTCGGACCGCGCAAACTGCGCGGGCTCTCGACCGAGCAGGCACGGGCGCTCGCGGTGGAGCAGCTCGAGATCGTCGGCCTTGCCGACAAGGCCGACGCGCGACCAGGTTCGCTGTCGGGTGGTCAGCAGCAGCGCGTCGCCATCGCCCGCGCCCTCGCCATGAAACCGGAACTGATGTTCTTCGACGAGGCCACCTCCGCGCTCGACCCCGAGCTGGTGAAGGGCGTGCTCGCGCTCATGGCCGACCTCGCCGCCGGCGGCATGTCGATGATCGTGGTGACCCACGAGATGGGGTTCGCGCGCAGCGTCTCCGACAGCGTGGTGTTCATGGATCAGGGCCAGGTCGTGGAGACCGGCGCGCCCGGCGAACTGTTCGACGATGCCAAGACCCCGCGTCTGCGCCGCTTCCTCGATCAGGTCCTCTGACCAGCACGAAGGGCTCGCAGCAACGTATGCGCAACTGCTAATGTCGGGAGAGTTGCAAGCTCGATTCGACCCGGAGGAGAGCAGATGACCACCGCGCACGCCGAACATCCGCAGCACACCCACGTCCACGGCCCCACCTGTGGGCACGTCGCCGTCCCCCACCAGGACCACGTCGACTACGTCCACGACGGGCATTTGCACCGCGAACACGAGGGCCACTTCGACGAGTGCGAACCCTCGTCACACGTCGCCTGCTCCAACCACGACCACGTCCACGGCCCCGGCTGTGGGCACGTCGCCGTCCCACACAACGACCACGTCGACTACATCCACGACGGCCACCGCCACGCACCCCACGACGGGCATTACGACGACCACTGACCGCCCCGGCACGCGGCCGCAGCCACTGCGGGTCTTCGAGGATGTCGCTGAAAGCGGGGGCGGCTGAACCGAGACATCGCCGTCGCGGCCGAGACCGGGGTTGCGGTCGGGATCGCCGGTTGAGCGGTCGCGGTGGTTGCGCCGCCGACCAGGAAAGCTGGTCAATCGGTGACAGTGGCGAAGGCCGACCAGAGGAGCGGGGAGTTCTCGGGGGTCGGGGTGGTTTGCCATGCTGCGAGCTGGGTTCGTTGCCAGTTCAGGAGGGTCGATACCGGGGTGGGGGAGTCGTGGGCGGTGTCGACGGCGCGGATGGCGGCTTGCAGCGGGTAGCCGGTCGTCGCGGTGAGGGTGTGGAAGGCGTGGTCGGTGGGCAGCGGCCAGCGGGTGGCGGTGACTAGTTCGGCGCCTGCCGACAGCGCTGCGGTTGTCAGGCCGAGGGCTTCGGTGAAGCGCTGGTCGCCACCGCTTTCGCAGGCGATGAGCGCTACCCGGCTCGGCATCGGCCACAGGTCGCGGCCGGGGACCGGGGCGGGGTCGAGGGTGTAGGTGCCGAGCAGCAGGTCCTTGGCCGACAGCGGGCGGTGGGAACGGGTCGGCGCCGCGAAGCCACGAGTGTCCGTGGTGCACGCCAGGTGCAGTTGCGCGTGCTCGCTTTCCCCGGACTCCGGTGCGGGTGCGGTGACATGGCCGACGTAGATCAGGCGGCTCGCGCCCGCGCGGAGTGTGTCGGACAGCCAGTCGCGGTCCAGATCGGTGCGACGGAACAGTTCCACCGGATCGGCGACCGTCGGCACGACGCGGTCACCGTAGGTACTGAAATGTTGCGCCACAACGGAATCCGCACTCGGGCGGCCGAGCACCGACCCGAGCTCGGAGTCCGCGCGGTAACCGGGGACTCGCGGATCCAGCACCGCCACCACCGGCAGGTCCCGGGTCTCACTCCAGCGCCGCACCATTCGATCCGGTGCCCGAACCACCGACACCGGCGCCAGCAGGCTCACATCGGCGATATCGAGGAGCCGGATCGCCGGATCGGGCGCGATGATCTCCCACGGAACCTGGGCGAGCCGAGGCGACGGCTGAATCCGCAGATGCGGTCGAGTCCCCCGCTGCGACAGTTCGTACAGTTGCACCGCCAGCCCGTATGGGAGCAGTGCCCGCGACAATGCCTGCGCCAGTGCGTTTTCCGCCTCGGGATCGACCAGTGCGCCCTCGGTCATCACCCGGCTCAACTCGTCCGGGCGGCTGGGGTCAGGCACAGCGGCGGCCAGCTGTCGCAACACCGCACGCACATCATCACGCGGCAGCATCGCCACCCCGCGCGCCGAAGTGTCGCCGACCCACCTCCAGGAAACGTAGACGTCGCCGGCATCGGCCATCCGGATCAGCGTGGTCGGCTGTTCAATGCTCACGGTCACTCACTCATTGCTCTCGGGGTCGACAGCCGCAGACACGGACTCGTGGCGCGCACGCACTCGCCGGCTTGCCGATTGCCGGGCGCCGGCTGGTTGCTTGCGGGGGAGCGGGCGCCGGCTCGTTGCGCTCGGGAGTGCGGCGGTCACAGGGCGATCACCCGTTCGTCGCGGATCAGCCGGCCGTACCGCTGCTCGGCGTGGGAAATGTAGTCGGACAGGAGGAGTCGACCGTTATCGGAAAGGCGGGGCGGTGGGGAGACGGGGATTCCTGCTGCTGCGGCTACGTCGGCGAGGGCGGTGCCGAGGTGAAGGGCTGGGGTCGCGTCGTCGGGTGGGGGCGGGTCGATCAGCTCGAATTCGAGAGTGGCCGAGGGCGGTTCGGCCAGGAACCCGACATCGAGAGCTGTTCCCGCGCAACGGCTGTCGACCAGGTCTGCAACCAATTGCCCGTCTCCGGTACGGGCCGCGCACTGAAAGGCCAGGCGCATGGCGGGTTCGGCGACCGTGCGGTGCCAGTGTTCGCGCTGGTTCCCGTTGGGCAGGGTGTGGCGGACCGCATCGATGGCCAGCGCGGCAGGGACCGCGAGGGTGAGCGCGCGCGACAGTGTGGCCGGATCGGGCTGAGCGTCGGACTCGATCCTCCGGTGCAACAATTCGGCGTGCCAGTAATCGAGCTGCGCGCAGTGCATTCCGAGACCGTGTTCGGCGTAGACCTCGAACGACATCGCGAGCAGTTCCTCCGCGAGGGCGAGATCGTCCTCGGCAGCGGCGACGGTGGCCAGCCGCAACCGCACATCGGCCGCGTCGAGCACCGCACCGGCCTTGTCGAAACAATCGAGCGCATGCCGATATCGGGCGCGCGCGGTGTCGAAGTCACCCCTGCCTTCTGCCAGGTAGCCGTAGGTTTTCGCGCCGATACCCGCGCGATGCTCCAGCTCGGCTCCCGTGAAGAATCCCTGGCTGGCCGCCAACGGCTCCTCGGCATCGCCGAAGCGGCCCGACCGCACGAACATGATGGCCAGGTTCTGCTGGGTTTCGGCCACGGCCGCGGCATCGCCCGCCGCCTCGAACGCGGCCAGCGCCTGCTGCGCGAAGTCGACGGCCAGTTCGCGACGACCGATCTCGAACGACGCGGCCGCCAGATTCATCAGCGGATGACCGATCAGCTCGGGCGCCAGCCGGCGCGTCACCTCGAGCGACTCGGCGGCGAGCTCATTGGCCCGCGCCCACTGCTGGCGGTGCAGCGCGACAGCCGTCAGCGAGAGCAGGCACGCCACCGGCAACAAGCCCTGGTCGGTGCCGTCGGCGAGCAGCAGCCGGGCTTCTTCCAGCGTCTCCTGGGCGGAATCGAGTTCACCCAGATGCTGGTATGCCTGCGACAGATTGACCAGTGCGGCCGGTCGTTGATGCGCCGCCTCGGCCGGCATCACGGCAAGCGCGGTCCGCATCAGACTCACCGACCGTCGATGCTCGCCCAGCTCGTCGGCCATGCTCGCCGCATTGATCAGCGCGGCGCTGCGCAACCTCGGCGGCGCGTCCCGCGCGGCGCGTTCGAAGATCTCCAGCGCCCCGAGCACGTCACCGCGCTGATAGGCCGCATAGCCCGCGGTGAGCTGGTCGTCGTCGCCGTCCGATGTTCTACCGGTCGCTGCCATCGCATCGGCTCCTTGTCGTCCGGGCGCGCTCGGCGATCCGTGCGCGCATCAGAAGTCGTCATCGGATTCGGCGGCCGCGGATTCGGCAGCCAGCAACTGGCCACCCGCCTGCCCGGTGAGTCGGCTGCGGGCGAAATCGCGGATGCGTGCACGCATGTCGGACTCGCCGGGGTAGGTGGTCGCGGGGCCGACACCGGGGACGAAAACCGAGAGAGTGGTGAAGGTTTCGACGCTCTCGGGTAGTCGTATCTCCGCCGACCAGCTGTCCGTCCGCAGATGCAACTCGGTAGTGACGGCGCCCTCGGTTCGGGTGTCCACATCGAGCCGGACATGTGGACGAAGGTGCTCGGGAACGTGCCGTGGGCAGTCCGGCGCGGCGACCACTGTGACCCGCGCTGTCGAAATGCCCGAGGTCCGGGTGACCGTCCAGGACAGCGCGTCGGCGCCCGCGTCGAGAATGCCGGGCGGGCATCGCCGCCAGTCCCAGTCGCCGCTCCCGTGTGCGACGATCAGCCCGTCGCCGGGTTGCTTTCCGCCTGCGGCAAGCGCGTAATCATCGGCGCGAGCGGAGGAGTCGACGACAGGGCGAGATCGCTGGGAGCTCGCCTCTGGGCCTGCGATACGTCGAGGACTCAGCTCCGCAGAATTGTCGATCGGCCCGTCGGCATCTCTCGGAGTAAGTGAGAGTAACTCCGAATCCGCGAGCACCATTTCACACATCTCGCCGAGCTGCCCGATTTCCTCGTCCAGCAGGAGCGGGTCGAGGGCCGGAATGCCGTCGACAGTCGATGCGGGCCACCATCGAGAAGCCCAGTGTGCGTAGGCAAGCCGCCGCAGGGCGGCAACGAGATCGGGTCGGGTCGGTTCGTCGGTGATTTCCCCCTCCGCGCCGTCGGCCACTGCGAGCGCGACATTCTCCCCATAGATTGCCCACAACCAGTCCTGCGCCGCTTCGGGATCGTCGAGCACAGCAGCAGGCACCTGCGGATCATCGAGCACGCTCCAACTGATATGCCCACCAAGGACTTCGAGCACCATCGCGTCCAAGGCGGCCAGGGTGTCGGTGACCAGCGGAGTTTCACCAGGAGTGACGGTCGACAGACCGGCGGAGCGACTGAGCCGAATCATCAACTGGCCCTCGCTTCCTCGATGTCGTCCGCTGCCACGGTGAGCGCCTGTTTCACTCGCGTCCGATGATCGAGCATCACCGACCGCGCGACCCCGTCGAGCAGATCCCACAGCTCGACCGGATCGAATACCGCCAGTTCCCGAACGTCACGCCCGTGCAACCGAACCCACAGTCTGCGCAGGTAGGGCCGCCACGGTGTCCGCAGTTCAGCGGCGACCACCGCCAGCGGTCCGTTCACCGCCTCACCGAGGTGCACCGAGTAGCGTCGTGCTTGCAGGACGTACGCTTCCCGCCGCCATCGCGCGTTCACCACCGCGTGCGCCCGCGACCCGGTACCGGGCTCGCCGGCGTCCGCCCACTGCCCCTTCGAGCCGCACTGGGCAGCCCCGCCATCCGTGCCGATAGGAACCCGCGCCCCTACGCTGCTCTCCGCCGAAGGTGTGGTGCCGGTAGGTAGTCCCGCTTCCGGCCCATCCTGCTCCGATTCCGCAGATCGTTCGCCACGAGCGCCGGACGACTCTGTCCCGACCAGGGCCCGCACGAGAGGTATCGCACCCAACGGTGAAAGCCCGAGGGCCAGTTCGCAACCAGCCGCCGCTGTCACGCGTAGAGACTCGTCGAGCAACCCCCACGGCGAACAGCTCCGGGTCACCTCGGTGCTCACCAACGTCGGCAGGTCGGGCAGATCGGTCCGGTCGATGCTGCCCTGCAGAACGGTGAAGACACGTTCGTAGATGCTCCGGTCGAACGGGAGCGCGAGGGTGGCGGTCGATGCGGTGGCGCCGACAACGGGGCGTGGTGGGCATTCGTGCACGGTCAGGCCCAGGTCGTCGGCACCGTGCCTGGGATGCGGGCGCCACAGGGCGATTCCTCGGTGGGTGCCGACCTTGTCCTCGATCAGCTCGTCGAGCAGCGGGCCGGCGTCGGCGGGGTCACCCTCGCGGGCCAGAGTGCTCGCGTCGAGTAGTTCGATCAGCGCGGAGGCGAGGTCGCGCGCACCAGAGTTCGCCAATGGCCGTGTGCGCCAAGCGGACTCGATGAGCGATGTCAGTTCGGCGAGCCGGTTCGGTTCGGTCACCAGGTTTTTCAGCGCCGTCGTCGTGCGTCCGCCCGTTCCCTCGTGCACCTCGCGTAGCACCGCGACGGCACGCTCGCGGGCATCCGCTCCCGGTTCACCGTGCAGAGTCGCCAGTTCGAAGCACCGCTGGAAGTACAGATCCTGCGCGTTGCCCTCGGTGATCCGTAAGGCGCGCCGCGCCTGCTTGAGCACGGTGAACCAGCTCGCGCACGCCCGCAGCGCATCGGAACGCGCGAGTACCAGGGAGGTCAGCAAGGTGACGCCGTCGGCATCGAGGACGCTGCCCGCGCACCGCGGATGCTGCACCGGCCGGATCACCAGCGGGTCGAGGATCAGTTTCACGGTGCGCCGCAACGGCGCACCCTGTGGTCCGCTCAAGGCGTCGACACCGTCGAGCCCGCGCCACACCTCGTCGAGCACCATGGCGCGGGGTCTTCGCATTCGACCAGGGTAACCGCAGGTCAGCCGACTGTCCGAGGGAAAACTTGGGATCGGTAGGCTGCGCGCGATTTCTACCTTTCTCGCAACGGGTTCACCGACCCGCTCACACCGAGAGAGAACGGAAACACCATGAACACCAAGCTGATCGCCACCCTCGCCGCCGCCTCCGCCGCGACCGCCCTGTTCGTCACCGGCTGCAGCGACACCGGCAGCTCCACCAGCACCCCGTCGAGCACCGCCGCCCCGGCACCGGCCGCGGGCAAGTCCACCGCCAGCGTCGACGGCAAGGAACTGACCGCGAAGTTCGACACCACCTGCGCCAAGCAGGCCGGAACACTGGCACTCGCCCTCACCGACACGGCCAACGCCACCTACGGCAGCCTGTCGGTGAGCGCGACGCTGGAGGGTGAAACGGTGCAGGCCGTCGCCATCGCGGGCAGCCAGGGCGGGTCCAGCGGCATGCCGTACGCCGTCGGCTACGGCAACGGCCAGCCCGGCGGCTCGGCCACCCTCGCCAAGGACGGCAACACCTTCCGCGTCACCGGTGAGGGCGTCGGCGCCCCCGACATGACCAACCCGCTGGCGGGCCCGTCGACGGTGAAGTTCGACATCACCTTCGCCTGCTCCACCATCGTCGGCTGACCTGACCCCCTGATCGCGATCCGGTCGCATCCATCCCGAGGAGAATCATGAAATCCAAGCTGCGTGCGGCCGCGGTCGCCTTCGGAATCCTGGCCATCGGCTACTACCTCTACTACGGCCTCACCTACACCCCCGACGAATTCACCGGCACCATGCTCGGCTGGGTCGGCCCGCAGATGGCGTTGCCCATCATCGCGCTGACGATCGTGCCGATGGTCTTCGCCTTCACCGGCGACGGCATCTTCGAGGCCTTCACCGGGCGCAACAGCTCGGAGTTCCGGGGCGGTGAGATCGGTATCGGCACCATCACCTCGTACCGTCAGACCGGAGTGTCGGTGAACGACCAACCGCAGGTCAGGATCGAATTCCGGGTCGAGGGCGCCGACGGCAAGACCTTCGACTCCCACGCGAAGATGATCGTGCCGCTCACCGAACTGGCACTGCTGCGACCCGGTGTGGTGCTGCCGGTGCGATACCTGCCCGGCCGCACCGACAAGGTGGAGGTCGACCGCTCCGGCGATGCAGGCGCCGCCCAGCGCGCCATGAACGAATCGCTCATCCGCAAGGGCATCACCACCCGCGACAAGCTCGACATCGCCGAACGCGGCATCGCCGCCCAGGCGGTGGTCCGCAGCCTGGATGTGCCCGGTCGGATCCGGGGCGGGTACACCGAGGTGGTGCTCGGACTGGTGGTCACCCGGCCCGACGGCAGCACCTTCCAGACCGGTGCCGAGAAGTACCTGCCGCCAACCGCGATCGGATCGGTGCAGGTGGGACGCATCATCGGCGTCCACTACCTGCCCGGTGACGAACAGGAGGTGGTGATCTCACTGCCCATCAATGCCTGACCCACCACCCACTCGGCGCGTGCTGCCCACGCGCCGAGTTTTGGTCGTGCGTTCACCTTCACGTTCCCGACGGCTCGCCTGCGCTGCCTACCGTGCCGGAAACCGCACTAATCAGGAGTAACCGTGAGTCTGAAACCGCTCGCCCTTTTCGTCACCCACGACGGTCAGTCGTCACGCTCGGCCATCACCTGCGAATACAAGTGCGGCAACGCCTGCTTCCACGAGGTCCCCAACACCTCCGACGGCGAGTACTTCGGTGACATCGTCGCCCGGCTGAACCGTCGCGGACTCATCAAGGGCGGCGCCGCGGCAGTGCTCGCCGTCGGCGCCGCGAGCATGCTCGCCGCCTGTGGCGACGACAGCTCCGACACCGGTTCGGCCGGCTCGCCCGGCACCGGCACCGGCTTCACCCCCGTCGCGCCGAACAAGGAAGACGCCGTCGTCGTCCCCGAGGGCTACGAGCAGTCGGTGCTGATCCGCTGGGGTGACGCGGTGATCGAGGGCGCACCCGCCTTCGACTTCGAGAAGCAGACTCCGGCCGCCGCCGCCAAGCAATTCGGCTACAACTGCGACTTCGCCGGCCTGCTGCCCATCGAGGGCGAGGCCGACAAGTACGTGCTGGTCGTGAGCCACGAGTACAGCACCGAGCCGATGATGTTCCGCGGCTACAACAAGGACGCGCCGACCCGCGAGCAGTTCGAGATCGCCCTCGCCTCGCACGGCCTGAGTGTTGTCGAGGTGCACGGGCAGGCCGGCTCGGGTCAGCTGAAGCCGGTGTTCGGCAAGTACAACCGTCGCATCACCGCGACAACCGAGTTCGAGGTGCGTGGTCCGGCTGCCGGGAGCGCGCTGCTGAAGACCAAGGCCGACCCGACCGGTACCAAGGTGCTCGGCACCCTGAACAACTGCTCCGGTGGGGTAACCCCGTGGGGCACCGTGCTTTCCGGTGAAGAGAACTTCAACCAGTACTTCGGCAACGCCGAGAAGGTGACCGACGCCGATGTCGCCAAGAAGCTGAAGCGCTATGGCATCGAGGGTGGCGCGTCGGAGCGTCGCTGGGAGAACTTCGATCCCCGTTTCGATCTCACCCAGGAACTCAACGAGGTGAACCGCTTCGGTTACGTCGTGGAGGTGAATCCGTGGGATGCCTCGTCGGCGCCGGTGAAGCACACCGCCCTCGGCCGCTTCAAGCACGAGGCCGCGACCATCCACGTCACCGCCGACGGCAGCGTCGTCGCCTACAGCGGTGACGACGAGCGCTTCGACTACATGTACAAGTTCGTCTCGGCCAAGAAGGTGCAGCCGGGCGTCGGTGCGTCGAGCATGCGCCACAACATGACCATCCTCGACGAGGGCACCCTCTACGTCGCCAAGCTCACCGGCGACCACGCCGCCGAGATCGACGGTTCCGGCAAGGTCCCCACCGGCGGATTCACCGGTAAGGGCGAGTGGATCCGCCTGCTCGAGACCGGCGCCGACGGCAAGGGCAAGTCGTTCGTCGACGGCATGTCGGCCGAAGAGGTCGCCGTGTACACCCGCCTGGCCGGTGACAAGGTCGGCGCGACCAAGATGGACCGCCCCGAGGACTTCGAGACCAACCCGAAGACCGGCAAGGTGTACGTGGCGCTGACCAACAACACCAAGCGCGGCGAGGAAGGCAAGCCGGGTCCCGACGAGGCCAACCCGCGCAAGCTGAACAAGAACGGTCAGGTCCTCGAGCTCACCGACAACCACACCGGCACTGAGTTCACCTGGACCCTGCTGCTGGTCTGCGGTGACCCCGCCGCCGCCGACACCTACTTCAGCGGTTTCGACAAGTCCAAGGTCAGCCCCATCTCCTGCCCCGACAACCTGGCCTTCGATCCCTACGGCAACCTGTGGATCTCCACCGACGGCAATGCCCTGAAGTCCAACGACGGCCTGTTCGCCGTGGTCCTCGACGGCCCCAACCGCGGTGAGACCAAACAGTTCCTCACCGTCCCCCGCGGCGGCGAGACCTGCGGTCCGATCATCACCGAGAAGCAGGTCATCGTCTCCGTCCAGCACCCCGGCGAGTCCGACGACGCCACGGTCGACAAGCCCCTGTCGAACTGGCCCGACGGCGGCACCACCCAACCCCGCCCGTCGGTCGCGGTGGTCTGGAAGAAGAACGGCGGTCGCATCGGCGTCTGACCCGCGCCGACACCCGATTTGCTGACGAAGCCGCTACCCGACTGGGCGGGTAGCGGCTTTGTCATGTCACCGCCGAATCAGGATTCGTCGGTGGGTGGACGTATGTTGGGGCGCACGGCGGCGATGGGAGTGTGGTGGGTAGGCGGGTGCGGTTCGAGCCAGGGGTGGCGGTGCTGGGGGAGTTGCGGGCCGCGGTTTCGCCTGATGACGATCCGGTCGGGGAAGGTGAGGTTTCCGGGGTCGAGTATCGGGACGTCGATTTCGCCGATGCGCAGGTGCACGGGTTCGGTGCCGAGGGGTGCCGGTTCGTGAGTGTGCGGTTCCCGACCTTGTTGCGGCAGGCCACCATCGCGGAATCGGAATTGCAGGTGTGCGATCTGGCGAATGTGCAGGCCGATGATTCCTCGATGTTCGAGAGTGTGGTCGGCAACGGCCGGATCACCGGGTTGTCGTGGACCGCAGGGGTTCTTCGTGACGTGCTCGTGGAGTCGACGCGGGCCGACATGGCCTCGTTCGCCGAATCCCGTTTGAGCAAGGTCGTTTTCCGTGATTGCGATCTGCGCCAGGCCGACTTCCAGCGCACCGACTTCCGCAATGTTCGCTTCGAACGCTGCAATCTCGCGGGTGCGCGGTTCACCGGAGCCCGCATCCAGCAGGATCTTCGTTTCGAAGATTGCGATCTCACCGGCATCTACGGGGTCACCGCGTTGCGTGGCGCGACGATTCAGGGTGGCGACCTCGAAACGCTGGCCGCCACGCTGGCCCGCGAACTCGGCATCACGGTGGAGCTCGGGAGCTAGCCCAGCCAGTCGAGGACCGAGGCGGCCGTCCAGGACTGTTGCATGCTGCCCAGCGGGGCGCCGGTGAAAGGTTCGTAGTACTCGGCGAAGGAGCCGTCGGCGGCTTGGCGCAGACCCTCGGCGCGCAGAAGGTAGGAGCGTTCGGCCCACCCTCGGCGGGCGAAGGCCCACGAGAACAGCCAGCTCATGACCGGCCAGACGGGGCCGCGCCAGTATTCCCGGGGCCGGAAGTCCTTGGCGACAGGGGAAGTCGAGGGCGGGAGGGCGTAGCGCAGGTCGGGGTGGCCGCAGAAGCGTGGGCCCTCGAAGGTGTTGAGCAAGGCGCGTTCGGCGGGCCGGGACAGGCCGCCCGAGATCAGCGGCGCGAACATGGCCAGCGTCTCGGTACTGATCCACCGGCCCAACCGCACGTCGTAATCCTTTGCGGCACCGGTCCGTTCATCGGCCGTGGCCGCCACACCCTTGCGGAAGCGCGCCGCCCAGCCGTGCAGTTCCCGCACGTCGGCATGCGGCTGCTTGTACTCCTCGCCGATATCGGCGAGCACCTCGCAGGCCAGCGCGAAGATCGCGGAGACGAACACGTCCTCCACGGCGAAACTCATCACCGAGGTGAGCTGGAAGTCGTCGTAGTTGGCGCGCCGCATCTGTTCGACCAGCCACAGGTACCGGTCGTACTCACGATCGCTCGGACGTTGGGTCGGGTCGGAGATGACGACGGTGTCGGCCCGGCGATACGGCGGAAGGTCCACGCCGGGAACGACATTGGCGTAGGCTCGGTCCCAGCGCGGCGAGTTGTCCATGCCGGATTCCCACCCGTGGTAGAGCGTGATCCGGCCGTTCTCCTTGGGGTCGCGCGCATGGGCGAGCCACCGGTGCCAGCGCACCAGATCCGGCCACCGCCGATTCAGGAACTCCTGCGCCACCGCCCGCGTGGAACGCCCGTGCCTGCGCGAATGGTCGAGAATGCGCTGCACGGCGATGGCATGCACCGGCGGCTGGGTGATGCCGGAGGTGTCGGGCCCCTCCGGGGCGTTGGCGGCCAGCCTGCGGCACTCCCAACGCGCGGGCCCGGGGAAATACCCGTCGACACCGTTGGCGAACACGATGTGCGGGATCATCCCGTTCTTCCACTGCGCCGACAGCAGCGTGTCGAGTTCGACGACCGCCCGCTCCACGCTCAACGGCGCGAGCCCGACCGCGACGAAGGCCGCGTCCCAGCTCCACATGTGCGGATACAGGCGCGGCGCGGCACTGGTCATGGTGCCCAGGTCGTTGCCGCGCAGAAGGTAGGCGGCGCGTGCCGCGAGCTGCGTGGGGGTGAAACCCGGGTCGGTCATCTCCCTATTCTGCGGCGGAGCAGCACCGATGGCATCCCGACATGACTGTGACGATCAGTACCCGGTCTCGCGGGTGACATTCTGCGACGCCGTGCCGACCGAACTGAGCATGGTGGTGATGCACAACCCGAGCACCAGGTTGATGACCGCGGTCGCGATCTTGGCCTCGATATCGGCGACGAAGGTGAACGGCAGGATCACCGCCACGGCCGTGAGCAACAGGCAGATCCAGGTGAAGAACGTCATCGGACTCGGCATCGCCAGCAGCAGCACCATCAGCAGCGCGGTGGCCAGCAGGGCGGCACCGGCGGCGGCGACGGCATACGACGTGGTGGAGACGGTGCCGTAGGCGCCGGCACCCTCCGGGGAGAGGATCGCGATGCCGAGCACACCGCGCACGAGCATGATCGCGACGACCGCGAGCAGCGCGGCGACGACGGCCGTCCCGATGCCGCCCGCCCACAGCTTGCCCACATTGACCTTGGGCTCCTGGGGTTCGCCCGGCTGCGGGGCGTACTGGCCCTGGCCGTAGTGCGGCTGGCCCTGCTGCTGCGGATACTGCGGGTCCGAGGGTCCGTAGTTGTACCGGGGATCGGTCATAGTGCGACGGTACTAGTGCACGCCGACATCCGCCCGAGGAACGCACAGGTGTCGGCGTCGACGCGCCGGATTAGCGTGGGGCCTATGACGGTGACAAGTACTCCCGCCCCGATTGCCCTCATCACCGGCGCGAGCCGCGGCCTCGGCGCCGCCATCGCCCGCGACCTCGCCCCGACCTACGATCTGCTGCTCGGCGCCCGCTCCGCCGACTCGCTCACGCCGATCCTGGACGAGCTGCCGGGCGCGACCGGTTGGCCGGTGCCGCTCACCGACTATCCGGCTGTCGCGGAGGCCGCCGCGCGCATCGAGCGGCTCGACGTGCTCGTGCACAACGCGGGCATCGCCGACCTCGGCACCGTCGCCGAGTCCTCGCTCGACCAGTGGCGAAACACCCTCGAGGTGAATCTGATCGCCGTCGCCGAACTCACCAGGCTGCTGCTTCCCGCGCTGCGCGCCGCGAACGGGCATGTGGTGCTGATCAATTCGGGTGCGGGCCTGCGGGCCAACGCGGGGTGGGGTTCGTACGCGGCGAGCAAGTTCGGGTTGCGGGCCTTCGCGGACGCGTTGCGTCTGGAGGAGCCGCAGTTGCGCGTCACCTCGGTGTTTCCCGGGCGCATCGATACGGATATGCAGCAGGCGATCGTGGCCGATGAAGGGCGTGAGTACCGTCCGAAGGAATTCCTGACCGCCGAGACGGTGGCGCGGGCGGTACGAAACGCCGTCGACACTCCGCGCGACGCGCATCCGACGGAGATCGTTCTTCGCCCGCGCTGAAACATTGGCGGCTGGCGCCGCGGTTCTCGGCGCTCGCCTCCGCCTCTTCCCTCCCTCCGGGCACTCCTTCGTCGCGCCCCCCGGTCAGTCCAGAGTCGGAGGCGCGCCGAGAACAGGACAGGCCTGCTGAGCATGGGTGTTCGTCCAAATGTGCTCCCTGGTTCTTCTGCTCGAGGGAATCTCGGGTTACGGTCCGCTGAGCTGTGCCGATGTGGTCTCGAGGAGGAGTGGATGGACAGACGTCGAATGCTGACCTTGCTCGCCGCGGGGACGGTCGGGGCACTGGCCGGTTGCGCCAGCGCGGGCGGTGAAACCGCGCCGGTCGGCGAGGCGGTCGTGCCCGTCCCACCGCCGCCCGCACCGGCGCCGAAGCAACCGGTGCTGCCTCCGCCGCCGAGCGGTCCGAAGTCGATCATCGGCGCCGAGACCATCACCGCCCTGCCAGGCCAGGGCACCAGCATGGCCCTCACCGTCGACGACGGCGCGAGCCCGGAGGTGGTCGGCGCCTACATCAAGTGGGCCGAAGACACCGGCGCCCGCTTCACCTTCTTCGTCACCGGTTCGTTCGAGGCCTGGACCATCCACCGCGATGCCCTGCGCCCGCTGGTCGACTCCGGTCAGATCCAGCTCGGCAACCACACCTGGAGCCACGAGGCACTCACCAAGATCGGCGCCGACGGGGTCGTCGACCAGCTGAGTCGTACGAAAACCTTCCTGCACAACAACTTCGGTGTCGACGGCACCCCGTACTACCGTCCGCCCTTCGGCTATCACAACGCCACGGTCGACAAGATCGCCGCCGACCTCGGCTACACCGTGCCGACCATGTGGTACGGCTCCCTGTCCGACTCGGGGCTCATCACCGAGGAGTACCTGATGGAGTGCGCCCGAAAGTACTTCGCCGCGCAGACCATCATCATCGGCCACGCCAACTTCCCGCCGGTCACCCACTGCTACGGACAACTCGTCGACATCATCCGCGAGCGCAACCTGTCGCTGGTCACGCTGAACGACGTTCTCGAGGTCCGAGCCTGACGAAAATGGGCCGGCGAGAACAGAACTCGCCGGCCCATCGGTAGCTCATCGGCTACGGCACGATGTTCACCATCTTGCCGGGCACCACGATCACCTTGCGCGGGGCCGCGCCCTCGAGCAGTGCCACGACCTTCTCGTCGGCCAGCGCGGCAGCCTCGATCGCGGCCGGGTCGGCGTCGGCGGGTACCTGGATCCGGCTGCGCACCTTGCCCTTCACCTGAATCGGGTACTCCACCGAATCCGCCACGAGCAGCGCCGGATCGGCGGTGGGGAACGGACCGTGAGCCAGGGAGGCATTGTGGCCCAGCCGTTCCCACAGTTCCTCGGCGATGTGAGGCGCCAGCGGAGCGAGCATCAGGACCAGGGGTTCCACGGCCGCGCGCGGTGCGCCGTCGGGGTAGTTCTTGGTCAGGTGGTTGGTCAGCTCGATCAGCTTCGCGCCCGCCGTGTTGTCGCGCAGGGCGGCCAGATCCTCGTCGACACCGGCGATGGTGCGGTGCACCAGGCGCAGCGTCTCGTCGGACGGCGCGGCCTCGGTGGCCTTCACCGCGCCGGACTCCTCGTCGACCACCAGTCGCCACACCCGCTGCAGGAACCGGTGCGCACCGACGACGTCCTTGGTCGCCCACGGACGCGAGGTGTCCAACGGGCCCATCGACATCTCGTAGAACCGGAAAGTGTCGGCGCCGTACAGGTCGCACATCTCGTCGGGGGAGATGGCGTTCTTCAGCGACTTGCCGATCTTGCCGTATTCCTGGGAAACCTCGATCTCGACACCGTCGGCACCGGTCCAGAAGAACTTCGAGTCCCGCTCCACCACCTCGGCGGCGGGCACGTACGCACCGCGCTCGTCGGTGTAGGCGTAACCCTGCACATAACCCTGGTTGTAGAGGCGGCGGTACGGCTCGCTGCTCGACACATCACCCAGGTCGAACAGCACCTTCTGCCAGAACCGCGCGTAGAGCAGGTGCAGCACCGCGTGCTCGACACCGCCGACGTACAGGTCGACACCACCCGGGTCGTTCGGGCCGTGCTTGTCGGTGCGCGGGCCGAGCCAGTACTTCTCGTTCTCCTCGGCGCAGAACGTTTCGGTATTGGTCGGGTCGGCGTAGCGCAGCTGGTACCAGGAGCTACCCGCCCAGTTGGGCATGACATTGGTGTCGCGGCGGTACTGCTTGGGGCCGTCACCCAGGTCGAGTTCCACGTTCACCCAGTCGGTGGCCTTGGCCAGCGGCGGGGACGGCTCGGAGTTCGCGTCGTCGGGATCGAAGGTGACCGGCGCGAAGTCCGCCATCTCCGGAAGTTCCACGGGCAGCATGGATTCCGGCAGGGCGTGCGCGACACCATCGGCGTCGTAGACGATGGGGAACGGCTCACCCCAGTACCGCTGCCGCGCGAACAGCCAGTCGCGCAGCTTGTACTGGATGGTTCCGGTGCCGTGGCCCTCGGCTTCGAGATGGCCGATCATGGCAGCCTTCGCCTCGTCGACCGAAAGACCGTTCAGGAAGCCGGAATTCACCAGCTCGCCCTCACCCGACCAGGCCGCCTCGGTGATGTCGCCGCCGGAGATGACCTCCACGATCGGCAGGCCGAGGGTGGTGGCGAAGTCCCAGTCACGCTGGTCGTGGCCGGGCACCGCCATGATGGCGCCGGTGCCGTAGCCGCTCAGCACGTAGTCGGCGATGAAGATCGGCACCTGGCTGCCGTCGGCGGGGTTGGTGGCGTAGGAGCCGAGGAAGACGCCGGTCTTCTCCTTGTTCTCCTGCCGCTCCAGATCAGACTTGGCCGCGATCGACTTGCGGTACGCCGCAATGGCTTCCGCCGGGGTGGCGCTGTCGTTGGTCCAGCGGGGGTCGGTGTCGGCGGGCCAGGCGGCGGCGGTCAGCTTGTCGACCAGCTCGTGTTCCGGCGCGAGCACCACATAGGTGGCGCCGAACAGGGTGTCGGGCCGGGTGGTGAACACCTCGATCGTCTCGCTCTCGGGCGCGTCGAAACGCACCTGCGCACCGCGCGAACGTCCGATCCAGTTGCGCTGCATGGACTTCACGTTGTCGGGCCAGTCCAGCTCGTCCAGGTCGTCGACGAGGCGGTCGGCGTAGGCGGTGATCCGCATCATCCACTGCCACATGCGCTTACGGAACACGGGGAAGTTGCCGCGTTCGCTTCGCCCGTCGGCGGTGACCTCTTCGTTGGACAGCACCGTGCCGAGGCCGGGGCACCAGTTGACGATCGAATCCGACTGGTAGACCAGGCGATACGAATCGAGCAGGGCCGCCCGCTCGGTGGCGCTCAGCGACGCCCAGTCGCCCTCGGCCACCGGACGCGCACCGCTGGCGAACTGCTCTTCGAGCTCGGCGATCGGCCGGGCACGACCGGCCTCCTGGTCGTACCAGGCGTTGTAGATGCGCAGGAAGATCCACTGCGTCCACCGGTAGTACTCGGGATCGGTGGTGGCGAAGGAGCGACGCGGGTCGTGGCCCAGGCCGAGCCGGTCCAGCTGACGCTGCATCGTCGCGATGTTCGACTCGGTGGTGACGCGCGGGTGCGCACCGGTCTGCACGGCGTACTGCTCGGCGGGCAGGCCGAAGGCGTCGTAGCCGAGCGCGTGCAGCACATTGCGCCCGCGCATGCGGTGGTAGCGGCCGAACACGTCGGTGGCGATGTAGCCGAGTGGGTGGCCCACGTGCAGACCCGCGCCCGACGGGAACGGGAACATGTCCTGGATGAACAGCTTGTCGTCGGGGGTGTCGCCCGCGAGCGGCCCGACCGGGTTGGGCGCGTCGAAGGTGCCGCGTTCGGCCCAGTTGCGCTGCCAGCGCTGTTCGATCCGCCCCGCCAGCTCGGCGTTGTACCGGTGCTGAGGTACGTCACTCTCGGTCGCACGAGTGTCCTGCACGGTCCCGCCTTCTTGTTCTCGCCGATCAGGGGTAAACATCGTCTAACAGGGTAGAACGTTGCGGCCAGTTCATTTCCGAAGGGCCGTGTAGCGGGGCGCGCTGTGCGGCGGGTCACCTCCGTGGGGAGCACCGGATCGGTACTCGACAAGGGTGCGCTAGCCTGCATGAATGGTCGTCGTCGCTCTCCTGCTGTTCGCGCTGGCCGCGGTCGCCATCGCGACCGGTGTGCTCGGACTGCTCGGCAAGTTGCCCCGCAATCGTTTCCTCGGTGTCACCACCGAGGCGGCCCTGCACAGCGACGACAATTTCCGCATCGCCAACCGCATCGCCGCCCCCACCTCCGTCGGCGCGGGCGCCCTGCTGTTCGCCGGCGGCCTCGTGGTCCTGGTCGCGGGCGGTTTCGCCGCCCTCGGCGTAGCCGCCGCAGTCGCCGTGATCGCGATCTTCACCCTCGGCGCAGGCGCGAACGCCGCCGCCCGCACCGTAGAGCCCCTCATGCCCCCCGCCCCGGCCGGCGGCTGCGGCTCCTCCTGCGGCAGCTGCTCCCTACGCGACACCTGCGCCCCCGCCAACTGATTCCTGGTCCCGCCGCCGCCCTTCCGGTACAACGGAAGTAGGTACTTACCGGGGGGTTCATGATGATTTTCGGAGTGGTGGTTCTCGTAGCGTTCGGTGGCGTGGTCGCCGTCAGCTTCATTCCTTGGCTCGGCATCGCCTTGTTCGTGCTCGCGGGGGTGCTGTTCGTCGTCGGCATCGTGCAGAGCAGGCGTGAGCGGGTCCTGTTGACGAAGCCGCAGGCTCGTCGTGCCGGCGCGGCGGGTGCCACTGGTGGCGGTTGGTCGGCGGCGGGGTTCTTCGACTGGGGCGGTGGCGGAGGTGGTCACTCCGGAGATGGCGGTGGCGGTGGTGGCGGCTGCGGCGGGGGTGGTGGCTGCGGAGGCGGCAGCTGACCGGGTGGCGCTGCTAGTTCGCGGTAAGTGAATCGCAAGGTGGCGCACCTAGATTCGGGATCGAGAGGCAGATCCCGAATCAGGAGGAGCCATGAGTTTTGTCGATCTCGTCGGCACGGTTCTCAGTGTTGGCGTCGCTGTACTGGTTGTGGCGATGGTGGTATTCGTTCCGCTGGCCATTCTCGCCGCGATCTTGCAGGCGGCACTCGATTCGGGATCTCGGCAGTCTCCGCAGTACCGGCCGGGCCCGCGTCAGCGCCGGAACCGGAACGACCGCTGGTCCAGTGGTAGCGACTGGACCTACAACGGCGGCTATTCGAGCGGCGGCTATTCGGGTGGCTCGTCCGGCGGCTGGTCGGACGGCGGTTCGTCGAGCAGCAGCTGTGACTCCGGTTCGAGTTCGTCCAGCAGCTGTGGCGGGGGCGGCGGCAGCAGTTGCGGTGGAGGCGGCGGCTGCTGATGTCAGCCGTTGGGTGGGGGAGGCACCTGGCGCGACAGCGGCGCACCCGCCGGGTTCACGTAGAGCACGAGGATGCGGACTTCGGTGGTCCCGTTGTTGCGGGCGACGTGGGCGTTGTCCGGCCCGCTCGGCTCCCGGAACAGCCGGAACCGGCGATATTCGGCGGGGCCGCGAGCAAGGTAGGGATGATCGAGCACACCACGGGTGACCAGCACGAACAGTGTTCCGTCGTGGAAATGCCAGCCGCTGGTGCCGCCGGGAACGATACGGGTGCGGCGGACGACGATGTCGCGGCCCGCCAGCCGCAGGCGCAGCAGCGTACGGCTGGCGGTGCCGACCGCCGGAGCCGGGTTGGCGACGAACTCTCGGGTGCACCTGCGGATCATGTCGTCATGAAACCACCTCCACGCAGCCAGGCGAGGGCAGCGTGCACGGCGCGTCCCGCCGCCGGATCGCCTACCGCGATGCGGGCGCTGCCGTCGGGATAGGCCTTGGCTTTTATCCCGGCCCGGCGCAGCGCCGTCGCCACGCCGGGGCCCGGAAGGTACAGGAAGTTCGCTCGACTCTCCGGAATGTCGAAACCGCATGCCCGCAACGACAAGCGCAACACATCGCGTTCCCGGTTGATGCGCTCCACCCGCTCGCGCAGTTCCTCGCCTGCCGCGTAGGCGGCCCGCACGGCGGCGACCGAGGCGGTGGTGACGCCGAACGGCAACTGCTGCGCGCGGACCCGCTCGATGAGCGCACCGCGCCCGACGCAGTAGCCGATACGCAGCCCCGCGAGCCCGTACGCCTTGGAGAACGTGCGAAGAACGAGCACGTTCGGATGCCGGGCCAGCAGAGCATGCAGATCGAGCCGATCGCCCGCCGCGAGGAATTCGACGTAGGCCTCGTCGAGCAACACCGGCACCCGCTGCGGCACCGCCGCGACGAACTTGCGAACGGCGCCCGCGTCGAGCACCGTTCCGGTCGGATTGTGCGGCCTACACAGCACGACGAGCGCCGTCCGCCGGTTCACCGCCCGCCGCATGGCGGTGAGATCCTGGTTGCCGGAGAGATCGAGCGGCACCGGGACGACCGCCATCCCGGCCATCTCCGCCATGATCGGATACCCGTCGAATGTCGGTGTGCCAGTGACGAGTTCACCGCCACCCAGGGCACGCATCACCTGCATCGCGACCCCGGTGGCCCCGGCACCGACCACCACGTCGGCGGAGGAGACACCGAGATGCGTGGCGATGATCCGGGGCAGTTCCTGCGGCAGAAACTCGGGGTACCGATTGGCCTGGGCGAGCGTCTCTTTCACCGCCGCGAGAACAGAAGGCAAAGGCGGAAAGGGATTCTCGCTGAGTCCTAGGTCGAACGTGGTCGGTACCGGTTCGCTGCCGAACCGCTGCGACGGGATGGTCGGCTCGACCAACCGCACACTCATCGCGCCGCTCCCCAGCGCACCGCCGCGGCACCGGCGAAGTCACCCGCGTGCGCGAACGCCGACAGCAGAACAACCGAACCGTTGCGCAATCGTCCGGCCTGGTTCTCCACATCGAGCGTCACGGGAATGCCCGCGGCGAAAAGGTTGCCGCACCGGTCGAAGGTGTCCGGGTGGCGTTCGGCGGGCAATTCCAGCGCGTCGTGCCAATTGCGCAGGAACAGCCGATTGGGCTGATTGGTGACAAAGGTATCGATATCGCGGCTCTTCACCCCGATCCGATCACACACCGCGAGCGCCACTTCCGGGACGAGCCGGTTGCCGCGCGCGAACACCTTGGTGATCTTCGATTCGGAGAAACTCACGCACCCCTGGCCCTCGCCCGGTTCCCAGTACTTGCGGGTGCCGTTGGTGGTGAAGTCCATGTCGCCGGCGAATTCGGGGTAGGTGCGGCATTCGATATCCAGAATCGGCGCCGAATCGTCCTTGCGCAGCAGGCCGATTCCGCAACCGTCGCCGGGCACCGGCGCCTGGGCGAGTTTGCGGATATCGGGCTGGGTGAACACCGGGCCCGCGCAATTCTGGGCCGCGACGATCAGCGCGGTCTTCGCGTCGCTGGTCGCCATCATCATCCGCGCCATCGCCATCATGTGCACGAAGGCCGCGCAGCCGCTGTTGTGCACGTCGAGCACCTGGGTGGGGCGCGCACCGAGCCTGCGGGCCAGCTCGGGTGCGGCGCCGAGCACCGGATTGTCGGGCAGCTGGGTGTGGGTGATGATGATGTCGATCTCGGCGGCGAGGTCGGCGCCGTGGCGTTCGCGCAGCACGTCGAAGGCCCGTTCGGCCATGTCGACGGCGGTTTCGTCGCGCCCCACATGGTGGCGGCCGGTTGGCGAACGGAACATCACGTTCTTGGCCATCCGCTCCGAGCGGGAGAACTGGGTGAAGTATTCGGTCGGCACCGGGTCACCGGGCAGGTAACTCGCGACATCGACCAGACTCACTGACGGCATACTCACTGCATCCACTCCGGCTTGATCGGCAGCCCGTTGGCCGCGCGGTATTCACAAATGGCCTTGAGGTTGTCCAGCTCCAGCTGGTGACCGGCGGAGAACATCTCCCAGAAATCGCCGACCCACACCGGCCGCTTCGGCGGCGCGGTCTCCGGATAACCGTTCTCGTCGTAGAAGGGGTGCTTGCAGTTCACCCACAGCACCACCGAACCGGGCTTGTCGAACACCAGTTTCGCGTCGACCACCCGCATCAGGTAGATCATCCACAGGTGTTCGGACTGGTCCCACGCGCAGTGGTAATCGACGGTCATCGCGTCGGCGTGGGCGACGGTGCGGGTGAAACACTTCGTCTCGTCACCGAGCCGGTCGTAGGAAAGCCACAGCCCCGGTTCGGCCGTTTCGGTGAATCCACGCAGGCTGTAGGTCCATTCCACGAGCGAGCGGGTGTCGGCGAGGTACTCGAAGACCTCGCGTGGCGGTGCGTCGATATAGGTCTGGACCGGGCAGTAGTCACCGAAGATCTGGTCGTGCGGGTACACCGAACGCAGCATGTCCATGATGATCGGAGTGGTCGCCTCCCGATCCGAGTTCTCGATGCGTAGCACGCCGGGCACCATTCGGTCGGGAATGTCGCTGAGTGCGGGCAGGGCACTTGTTGTCACGGTGTTCTCCTCGTCGGTCAGGAAAGGAAGGGCAGGAACGGCGGGATTTCGTCGGGGTCGCAGCGGATTTCGACGAACGACGGCCCGTCGATGGTCAGGCAACGGCGCAGGGTCGCGTCGAGTTCGGTTGGTTCGTCGATGGTGTGGGCGGGTAGTCCGGGGAACATGGCGGCGATGCCCGCCCCGAGATGTGTGGTGCGGAAACGGTTGAAGCTGTACCGATCTCGGTAATAGATCTGTTCACGGGTGACGCACATGGCGTGCGCGTTGTTGTTGAACACCACGAAGGTGATCGGCAGGTCGTATTCGACGGCGGTGTGGATCTCCATGCCGTGCATGAAGAACGACCCGTCGCCGGCGATCACGACGGTGCGGTGGGCGGCACCGCGGGCGAACGCCGAACCGATTCCGGCGCCGAACGCGTAACCCATGCCACCCATGCCGAGCGCGACGACGAATCGTCCACCCTCGGGCACCCGTAGGTAATGCACCACCGAGGCGCCGGTGTTACCCGCGTCGGCGAAAATGTCGGCGCCCTCGGGGAGTTCGCGCTGAATCGCCTCCACGACTGCGCGGTAGCGCAGGCCGGGGCCGTCGGCGGCCGGAACGGACATGAGGGTGAGGTCGGTGTTGTGCGGTTCGGTGCGTGTGGTTACGGCTGAGTCGTGGCCGACCACGGGGCGGTGTCGCTCGGGACGAAGGACGGTCAGCGCGGTGGCGAGGTCGGTGCTGGTGGCGTGCGTGGCGGGAAAATGGGGCGCGAGCGCGCCCACGCTGAGCAGGGGAAGCCCCGCGAGAGCGGTGCCGAGGCCCGCACGGGTGGTCACCGGCAGGCGGGTGCCGACCAGCAGGCAGGCACTCGCCGATTCGAGCGCATCGAGCAGGTCGGCGTGACCCATGCTGCCCGCGACACCGCAGAAGCCGGGGCCGGTGTTGGAATACACGTCCTTCGCGTCCGGTGCCACACCGATCGAGGCATCGAGTGCCTCGACCAGTTCCGCGAGTTCGATGCGGGCATTGTCGCGGGCGACCTGATCGCCCGCGATGACCACGACCTTTCCCAACCTGCGGGCGGCGGCGAGCTGAGTGGCGACCTCGGCAAGGGCGCTGTGCTGGTGGATGGCCGAGGTGGTCGGTACCGTGACTGCCCGGTCGACCGGCGCGGGCCGTTGACCATTGCTGTGTGCCGCGATCAGGTCCGGCATCATCTGCTGCTGAATATCCTTGGGTAGCAACAACACCGCAGGCCCACCGGACTCGGCTGCCGCGATTGCCTCGGCGATTTGCCCAGGCACCTGCGCCGGTTCGGTGACCCGCGCGCAGTATCGGCTCACGGTCGCGAACAATGCTGCCGCGTCGAGAGATTCGGCCAGTCCACTGGAATCCTGGAACGCGCCGCGACCTTCCAGGCTTGTCGGCGGCTGACCGACCAGCGCGAGTACCGGCACCCGCGATGCGAACGACTCAGCCAGCCCGGCAACAAGATTCACTGCCCCGCCGCCCGAGGTCGCGGCGACGACTCCGAGTCCACCGGTGCTGCGCGCGTACCCGTCGGCCATGGTCGCCGCCGAGAACTCGTGTTTGGCGATGATTCCGGCCGGGTGGCCGCCCGCGTCGAAGATCGCGTCGTAGAGGTCTTCGATATTGGCGCCGTCGACGCCGAAGATCTGGCCGATGCCCCGGTCGGCCACCGCCCGCACCAGGTAGTCCACCACACGGTCCGGCATCGGCACTCCTTCTCCGCCACGAAGATCCACAGCGGTGATCACCGCTGTCACCTGGGATTACGTGGCACGCCGACGCCGAGTTCAGAGGGTGGGCGAATACCAACCCTTGTGTGTACGTATACATCTATGTATATTGAGTTCATGCCCAACAAGACGATCTACGTATCCGACGACGATCTGCCGGTGTTCCAGCGGGCACAGGAGCTCGTCGGCGGCAACCTCTCCAGCACGGTGGTCAGCGCACTGCGCAAACTCATCGAGTCGGAGGAGGGTCGTGCGGCCGGGTTCGACGAGGTCGTGCTCCGGGTCGGTCGCGACGGCGTGCGGCAGGTGCGCTTCCAGGGCGTTCTGCTGGGCGAATGGCGCGATATGACCGACAAGCGAACGCTGCATCAGCAGGTGTATCGCAGCCGCAAGGGCAAGTTCGTGCTCGCCACCCATACCGCGAAGTGGAAGGACTACCCGTCCGACGACCTCGGCGATCTGAAGGACTGGAAGAACTGGCGGCGCCTGCTCGGCATCGGCGAGCAGGCCACCGACTGGGGCGACTACGAGTACGAGATCCTCGACGATCTGAAGGACCTGAAGGACCGCATCCCCGACAACCTGTACCGCAAGGTCGAAGAAGTCACCGCGCACCCGCGCATCGAAGACCTCGACATCTAGCGCACCACAACAACTCCCACCGACACCGCAGCCCCGAGGGGGCGGTGTGGTTAAAACATGCACTTATTCGCACCAATGAATGCAATCTTCTGGAAAGGGACGACCATGGTTCACCCGGCCATCACCGCCCGCGGCCTGCGTAAGGCGTACGGCGAGCACACGGTTCTCGACGGCATCGACCTCACCGTCGCCGAGGGCACGATCTTCTCCCTGCTCGGCCCCAACGGCGCGGGCAAGACCACCACCGTGCAGATCCTCACCACCCTGATCGGCGCCGACGACGGCGAGATCCGGGTCGGCGGCCACGACGTGCGCGCCTCGGTCGACGACGTGCGGGAACTCATCGGCGTCACCGGTCAGTTCGCCGCCGTCGACGAGTTGCTCACCGGCCGCGAGAACCTCGAGCTCATGGGCGCCCTGAACCACCTTCCGAAGCGGGAGATCCGCAGTCTGGCCACCGAACTGCTGGAACGGTTCGACCTCGTCGAGGCCGCCGACAAGCCGGCGAGCACCTACTCCGGCGGGATGACCCGCAGGCTCGACCTGGCCATGACCCTCGTGGGCAATCCGCGCATCATCTTCCTCGACGAACCGACCACCGGTCTCGACCCGCGCAGCCGCCGCTCCATCTGGGACATCATCCGCACGCTCGTCGACGACCTCGGCGTCACCGTCTTCCTCACCACCCAGTACCTGGAGGAAGCCGACCAGCTGGCCGACCGCATCGCGGTGCTCGATCAGGGCCGCATCGTCGCCGAAGGCACTGCGGCAGAACTCAAACGGCTCATTCCCGGCGGACACATCCGCATCGACTTCGCCGACCGTGCCCGCCTCGACGCGGCGCGCTTCGCCCTCGGTTCCTCGGCGCAGGTGCTCGAAGGCAGCGACGGCCTCACTCTCGCCGTGCCGGGCGACGGCGGCGTGCGTTCGCTGCGCGCGGTGCTCGATGTGCTCGACGCCCATCACATCGAGGCGGGTGGCATCTCGGTGCACACCCCGAACCTCGACGACGTATTCCTCACCCTCACCGGCAAGCCGACCATCCAGGAGACCGTGCGATGACCACCCAGACCGTCCGGCGCGATCACACGTTCGCCGACACCATGACGATGTTGCGCCGCAACATCACCCACGCCAAGCGCTACCCGAGCATGACGTTCAGCATCATCATCATGCCGATCGTGCTGCTGCTCGTGTTCAACTACGTGTTCGGCGGCGCGCTCGAAAAGTCTTCCGGCGGTGAGTACATCGACTACCTGGCCCCCGGCATGCTGTTGCTGCTGCCCGCCTACATGACGGTGTCGGTGGCGGTGTCGATAGCCACCGACGCCAGTAAAGGCATCGTGAACCGCTTTCGGGTGATGGCGATTTCGCAATCCTCGATGCTCACCGGCCATGTGCTCGGCGCGCTCATCCAAGCGATGGCGGGCATCACGGTGATGACCGCTGTGGCGCTGCTGATCGGATTCCGGCCCAACGCCAACGCTCTGGAATGGGTGGCGGCCTTCGGGTTGCTCGCGCTGGTGACCTTCGCCTTCGTCTGGCTCGCCATCGCCCTCGGTCTGCTGTCACCGAACGCCGAAAGTGCCAGCAACGCACCGTTTCCCATCGTGATGATGCCGTTCCTCGGCAGTGGCCTGGTCGCCACCGACACCATGCCGGTCGGCCTGCGTCAGTTCGCCGAGTACCAGCCCTTCACCCCCATCACCGAAACCCTGCGCGGACTGCTGATGGGCACCGAGATCGGGGTGAACGGCTGGGTGTCGCTGGCCTGGTGCGCGGCGATCGCCGGTGGCGGGTTCCTCTGGTCGAAGTCGATCTTCCGCAAACAAACCCGCTGAGAGACAGCAAGATCCGGCCACCTCGCCAGGGGTGGCCGGACTTCAGTTGCGTTCCAGCTCGATCGGGTGGGTTGCCAGCAGCGACAGCGGCAGCGGCTGACGCCGCAGCACCCCTGCCCACAGGTCGTGGCGATCGGTCGCGACCGGGTCCGAGGGCAATGCCGACACCACCACCCAGTCGTCGTTGTCGAGTTCGCCCTCGAGCTGCCCCATCGACCAGCCCGCGTACCCGGCGAACACGCGGATGCCCTCCACCAGCGGGGCGATCTCGGCGGGATCGGCGTCCAGGTCCACGAGCACCACCCGCCCGTCCACCCGGCGCAGCCCGCGCACCTCGCCGATCTCGGCGCCGACCCGGAGCACGCCGAGGCACAGCGCGGCGTCGCGTTTCACCGGTCCACCGATGTAGAGCTCGGTCGGCTCGGCCACCAGATCCGCCCACAGCGGCAGCACATCGCGCACCGGGGTCTCGCTCGGGCGGTTGAGTACCACGCCGAGACTGCCCGCGTCGTTGTGCTCGATGACGTACACGACTGTCCGCCGAAAAGTAGGTTCTACCAGGTCGATCGCGGACACCAGCAGGTTACCGGCACGGATGCGGGCACCGAGCTGTCCGCGCCGTCGGTCGTCGCCGTGCCCGTCGCGAGTCCGGCGTTCGTCCGGGTCGTCTCCGCGTGCCACCGGCCCATCATCGCATTGGATGGGTGTCCCGCGCTTCCCTCGACCCGGGGAGAACCGGAAATATCTCATCCCGACCGGCCCGGCGATGCCCGGTAGGGTCGCGGCATGCACACGCCCGAAGTCCTGCTCGACGACAGCGACGCCGTGTACGACTACTACCTGCGACATCGGCAGAACCGGTGGAAGGCGCTGGCTTCCTACGCGGTGCTCGCCCGGCGATTCCGGCCGAGGATCAGCTACGCCGAGGGCGCCAAGGCGCAGGTCGCCGCGCTGGTGCGCGGCAAGCGGCCGATCATCTACGCCATCAACCACCTGTCCACGAGCGACCCGTACACCGTCGCCGCCGCGGCCTGGCGGTCACCGCTGCGCGCCAAGATCGGCCGGGTACGTGTGCTGGCCAAGGACGAACTGTTCGCCGATCCAGAACAGCGCCGCAAGGTCGACATGATGGGTGGGATCCCGGTGTTCCGGGGCAAGGACCACGGCATACGCGCGGTGAACGCGGCAGGTCAGCGCATGATGGACGTGTGCGCCCAGCGCCTCGCCGACGGCGACCACCTCGCGGTCTTCCCCGAGGGCACCTGCAACCTCGTCGACCACAAGACGGTGCAGCCGGTCGGCAGCGGTATCGGGCACATCGCCTTCCGCGCCGCCAAACTCGGCGCCCCGCCCGCCCTCGTCGCCATCGGCTTGAGTTACGGGCCGCGCCCCGCCGACGCGATCGAACCCGGCGCCGACGAGGTGGTGTCGTCGAGCTTCTACTTCCGAACACCCGTGCTCGAGCTACCCGCGCGACCGGGCGATATCGCCCGCCTTGTCAAGGACGAACTGCAAGCCGCCGTCGACGGGGCCGTCGCCAACTACTGAGGCAGCCCGAACATCTCCCTGGCTCCCTGTGGGACCAGGGAGATGTAGCGGGGGTTTTCGGTGATGAAGTGCAGCACCATCGAACACATCGGCAGCACCTCGAACCCTTCCTTGCGACTGGTCGTGAGCGCCGACTCGACCAGCGTGTTCCCCAACCCGCGGCCCTGGAACTCCGGGTAGATCTCGGTGTGGACGAGGGCGCGTTCGGCACCGGTGTCCTGGTATTCGATATAGCCGGCGGGGGTACCGTCGGAGATGAGTTCGAACCGCTCAAGCGCGGTATTTTCGCGGACCTCGGTCGCCATGTGTAGAAGCTACAGTGTTTGTTGGAGCGCTGGCGCGCTCGAGTTCGCGGCCCCGCCGGTCCCGTCGCGAACCGCCGCTTCGCGACGTCCCCTCCTCGAGGTCGGGGAGTGCGGGGCCGGGAAGGCGGGGGTGGTGCGTACTCGCGCAGTGGGGTTGTCGAAGACGGTGGCGGGTTCGGAGGTTTGCCCGGAGAATGTCGGGATGAGTGGTCCTCGAGTGGTGCTTGCCCCTGACAAGTTCAAGGGTTCGCTGACCGCGCCCGAGGTGGCGGCCGCGTTGGGGGTGGGAATCAGGCGCCGGGCGCCCGGGGCCGATGTGCGGGCGGTGCCGGTGGCCGACGGTGGGGACGGAATGGTCGAGGCCTTCGCCGCAGCCGGTTGGCAGCGGGTGGAGATCGACGCGCCGGGGCCGACGGGCGAGCCTTCGCGGGCGGTGTACGCGATACGCGACGAGACCGCGGTGGTGGAGCTGGCCGCGGCGGTGGGGTTGGTGAAACTTCCCGGTGGCAGGCTCGCGCCGTTGCGGGCCGACACCTTCGGTCTCGGCGTCGTGGTGGCGCACGCGCTGGACGCGGGGGCGAGCGAGATCGTGCTCGGGCTCGGTGGGAGTGCGTCGACGGATGGCGGGTCTGGGCTGTTGCGCGCGCTCGGCCTGCGCCTGCTCGACGAGAACAACGACGAACTGGACGGCACCGCGATGGATGTCGTCACCCTGCTGAGCCGGGTGGCGGCCGTCGATCGGGCCGGCCTGCATCCCGCTGTCGCGCGGGCACGCTTCACCCTTGCCTGCGATGTCGACAACCCGCTGCTCGGCCCGGCCGGTGCGGTGGCGGTGTACTCGCCGCAGAAGGGCGCCGACCGGCACATGATGGTGAAACTCGAAGCGGCACTCACCAATTGGGCTGCCATCCTCGGCACCGGCTATGCCGAGATCGGGGGCGCTGGCGCGGCGGGCGGCACCGGTTTCGGTGCGCTTGCCGTCCTCGGCGCCGAGGTGCGCAGCGGCATCGACGTGCTGCTCGAGCTGCTCGAATTCACCGCGCTGGTCAAGGGGGCGGCGCTGGTGGTGACGGGTGAAGGGTCGCTCGATCACCAGAGCATGCACGGCAAGGCGCCCGTGGGGGTCGCGGCGGCGGCCAACGCGGCGCGGGTACCGGTAGTGGCGGCGGTTGGCCGAACGATGCTGTCGCCGGGCGAGATTCGCGCCGCCGGGTTCGCCGCCTGTTATCCGCTCAGCGAACTGGAACCCGACGCGGCGCGGTCGATGCTGACCGCCGGGAAACTACTCGAACGCATCGGCGAGCGCATCGCCCGCGAATACCTGTAGCCGCCGGTCACACCAGCACGGCGCGATGCCGGTCGCCCCACGCCTCGAGCGGGGCGAGCGCGTCGCGCAGCGTTTCGCCGAGCGGGGTCAGCGAGTATTCGACGCGCGGCGGGATCTCCGGGAAGATCTCACGACGCACCACCCCGGCCGCCTCGAGATGGCGCAAGTTCTCGGTGAGTACCTTCTCGCTCACACCGTCGAGCAGCCGCCGGATGTTCCCGAATCGCTGCGGCCCTTCGCCGAGCACCCACATCAGGTGCAGTTTCCATTTGCCACCGACCACGTCGATGGCCAGGCTCATGCCACACACCTGGTGATCTGCGTCACTGCTCATCGTCTGCGCACCCTTCTGACCGTATTTCGAACCTATAGGTAAGCAACCGCACTGCAACGTGCGGTCTTCCCGCGCGCTGCCGCCGCCGACACCATGGAAACCGGCGCCGAACCAATCCGTATCGAAAAAGCGAAGGGCTACACCATGAGTACCCGATCAGTTTCCGTTCTCGGCCTGGGCCCGATGGGTCAGTCCATGGTCAAGGCCTTCCTCGAGGCGGGCGTCGAGGTGACCGTGTGGAACCGCAGCACCGCCAAGGTCGACGCCATGGTCGCCCTCGGCGCCAAGCGGGCCGAGACCGTCGCCGAGGCGCTCGACGCCAACGAGGTGTCGGTGCTCAGCCTCACCCACTACGACGCCATGTACGACGTGCTCGGCCAGGCGGTCGACCACCTGCCCGGCAAGGTGATCGCCAACCTGTCCTCCGATTCGCCCGAAAAGGCGCGGGCGGGTGCGAAGTGGGTGCGTGAGCGCGGCGCCGAGTTCTTCTCGGGTGGCGTGATGTCGGCGGGCGACAATATCGCCCATCCCGCGTCCTACATCTTCTACAGCGGTCCCAAAGCGGTGTTCGACGCGCACGCCGACCTGCTTCGCCCGCTGAGCCCGCAGGAGTACCTCGGCGCCGACGACGGTCTCGCACAGGTCTTCTACCAGGCGCTGCTGGTGATCTTCCACCCGTGGCTGCTCGCCTTCGACCAGGCCACCGCCGTGATCGCGAAGTCCGGTCACGACATCGCCCAGTTCGTTCCGTTCGCGGTCCGCGCCAGCGAGGCCTTCCCGTACTTCATGGAGCAGTTCTCGGTGGCGAACCAGAACGGCGGCTGGGCGGACCTGGCCAGCCTGAAGATGATGGACGCGGGCGCGCAGCACATCATCGACGCCAGCGAGGAAGTCGGTGTCGACGCGGCGTTCTCGCACCTGGCGCAGTCGTTCTGGCGCAAGGCCATCGCGGCCACCGAGGCCGCGGGCAAGCCCGTGTCGACCTATGAGCTGATGCGCGGCGAGAACTCCTGAGGCAGTAGCGAAACCGTCCGACGTGGGGTCGGACGGTTCGCTCGTTCTAGGCCGTTCCGGTGCCGAGCCGGGGGAACGGCTCGGTGGAGAACACCACCTCCACGGCTACCTCGAAATAGGCCGCGATGCGCAGCGCCAGGTGCAGGCTCGGGCTGTATTCGCCGCGTTCGAGGTAGCCGATGGTCTGGTAGTGCACGCCGAGTGCTTCGGCGAGGTCCCGCCGGGAGATGCCACGCTCGGCGCGCAGCATCGCGATGCGGTTGTAGATGACCTCAGAAGGCACGCTGCATCGCCTTGTCCCGTCGCGTCGCCATGGTCGCGCCCGACTCGTGCTCGGCCATCCGCCGCAGCACCACCGGGGCGAGAGCCAAGCCGACGACGGCCCAGATGCCGAGTACGCCAACAGTTTCCAGATGACGCCAGGATTGCTCGAGTTCGATGCCGACGGCCTCACCCGGCAGCAGCGCCGAGCGCATGCCGAGGCCGAGCCAGTACATCGGGAACAGCTGGCCGAGCACCTGCAACCAGCCGGGCAGGGCGGTGATCGGGTAGAAGACGCCGGAGATCGCGATCAGGCCCATCAGTGGGATGGTGAGCAGGAAGGCCGTCCTGGTGTCGAGCACGCTGCCGAGGATCGCGCCGATCGGCAGCACGGCCAGCAGGCCGAGCACGAGTACCCATGCGAAGGTCGCCACCGCGCCGGGTCCGCTCAGCGACGAGCCGCCGATGATCGCCATTCCCACACCGAGCACGATAGCCACCTGCGCCACCACCGCCCCCGTGGTGCTCACGATTTTGCCGACGAAGTAGCCGACCATGCCCTTGGGCACCGCCTTGGCCCGCAGCAGCGTGCCGTCCTCGCGGTCGAGCACCAACACATTGAGGATGGCGTACATCCCGTTGAACGCGATGATGCTGCCGAGCAGGCCGGGTACCGCCAGCTCGGCGATACCGAGCCCGCTGTCGCCGTAGTCGCGGTCGCGCAGCAGGAACAGCACGCCGAGAGTGATTGCCGGGGTGAGGAATTGGCCGATCAGATCGGGTGCGTTGGTGTAGACCTGCCGCAGTTCGATCAGGCCGCGGGCGAAACCGGCGCGCAGAGCGGTGTTCATCGGGTCACCTCCGTGAGTGCGTGGACGGTCTCACCGGACTCGGCGCGCCGGACCAGGGTCATATAGGTGTCTTCCAGCGAGGCGCGGCGCACCTCGAGGTCGGCGATGTCGGCACCGTGCTGGGTGAACAGCTCGTGCACGAACTTGGTGGACTCGGTGGTGGTGTGCACGAACCGTTGATCGTCGACGGTCCAGCTCACCTGTGCTTCCCCCGCGATCGAGCGGGCAAGCGCGTCGGGTGAGCCGTCGGCGATCACCCGCCCGCCGGCCAGGATCAAGATGCGGTCGGCCAGCTTCTCCGCCTCGTCGAGATCGTGGGTGGTGAGCAGGACGGTGGTGTTCTCCAGATCGGCCAGCCGGTGCACCAGATCGTGGAAATCGCGACGCGCGGCCGGGTCGAAACCGGCGGTCGGCTCGTCCATGAACAGCAGTTCCGGCCTGCCGACGATGGCGATCGCGACATCGAGCCTGCGCCGCTGCCCACCCGAGAGGGTGGCGATCTTGGCGTCGGCCTGCTCGGTGAGGCCGACCAGATCGATGAGCTCGTCTGTGTCCCAAGGCCGTTGGACTGTGGCCGTGGCGTAGGGGCGGTAGTAGCTACCGAGGTGTCGCAGTAGTTCGCGCACACGCCATTTCGCGTGATCACGCCAGGACTGCAACACCACCCCCACCCGGGCGCGCCAGTGTTCGTCACCGTGTTCGGGATCGGCCCCCAGCACGTCGACCCGACCGGCCGACCTCCTGCGGAACCCCTCGAGGATCTCGATCGTGGTGGTTTTGCCCGCGCCGTTGGGCCCGAGCATCACGAGCACCTCCCCGCGCGCAGCCTGAAATGTCACATCGTGCAGTACATCCGCCTCGTCGTAGCGCATCCGCAACCGCTGGACGTCGAGAACGACGCCGTTACTCGAAGCCATGATTCCTCCCAGTCATCGACTTTCGATGATATGTAGCATAAGTACTACATCTCATTGCGGCAATGCTTTCGCGAAAACGGGCAAATCGGATCTCGATGCTCGCTTCCGGTCGACGACTGACATGCTTGGCGCATGGAGAACGCGAGTCGCTATCTGGCTCCCTCGGGTATCGAGGCGACCCTGCTCAGGGTCGTCAATCAGCTGCCGCGACTTGGCATCAGCATCATGGGTTCGCGGCTGCTCGCCGTGCGCGGCCGCAGCAGCGGCGAATGGCGCACCACCATGGTGAACGTGCTCGCCGCCGCCGACGGCACTCGCTATCTGGTCGCGCCGCGCGGCCACACCCAGTGGGTGCGTAATCTGCGCGTCGCGGGCGGGGGCGAATTGCGACTCGGCCGCAAGGCCGAAACCTTCTCGGCCACCGAGGTTCCCGATGCGGAGAAGGTGCCGGTACTGCGCCTCTATCTGAAGAAATTCGGCTGGGAGGTCGGCGCCTTCTTCGAGGGTGTCAGTAAGGACTCGACCGACGAGGAACTCGCCGCGATCGCGCCCGGATTCCCCGTCTTCCGCCTGGCCTAGACCCGCGTACTCAGGAACTCGATCGCCGCCGCGTAACCCTGGATGCCGAGTCCGGCGATGACGGCGGTGGCGATGGGGGAGACGAAGGAGTGGTGCCGGAATTCCTCGCGGGCGTGCACATTGCTGATGTGCACCTCGACGATCGGGACCTCCGGAATCACCAGGGCATCGCGCAGGGCGACCGAAGTATGGGTGAGGCCACCGGGATTCACGACGATGGCCGACGCGACGCCGCGCGCCTGATGGATCCGATCGATCAGGGCGCCTTCGTGATTGGACTGGAACGCCACCACCTCGCGCCCGAACCGGGCCGCCGTGCGCTCGCAGAGTGCGACCACATCTTCGAGGGTGTCGGAACCGTAGATCTGTGGTTGACGGGTGCCGAGCATGTTCAGGTTCGGCCCGTTCAGCACGAGAATCGGACCGGTGGCCTGCACGGACGTCTCCATGGGTCGAGCCTAACCCGCGGCCCCGGCCTCGGGTCGTCGCACCGTCATCGGGTCGAGCGCTCCCGCAGCCGGGGCCGGGAACTCAGAAGCCGGTAGGGCCTTCCGCGCGTAGGTCGTCCACTTTGCGCATGGCTTCGCGCAATTCGGCCAACCAGCTCTCGGCGTGCTTGCCCGCCAGTTTCACCGTCCAGGCCAGCGCGTCGGCGCGGGAACGGGCCACGCCCGCATCGATCAGGGTGTCGAGCACCTGGCGTTCGGGCTGACGCAGGCGCGTCATCACAGGAACGGCCAAGTGGGTGAACAGGATTCGTTCACCGTTCACCCGAACGCCCCAGGCGACGCTTCGCCCGTACCGGCGCTGAGCCTCGTCGGCGATGCGCATGCGCGCCGGGCGGGTCGACTCGCGGAAGCGGGCGAGCGCGCCCTCGCGGGTCGCCGCCGAGGCGGGTGCGTCCGCGTCGCCTGGATCGGGGAGTTCGCCGACGACGACGATCTCGTCGCGGTCGATGTCGAGTTCGGGCGGGCCGGTGAACCAGTCGGCGGGCAATCGTCCGGCGAACCAGTCGGCGGCATCGGCCGCGTCGGGTAGATCGGCCTGTTGCCAGCCGCCGGGACGGCCGAATCCGCGTTCGCGATGGGCGTTGCGCATGATGATCACCTGCTGTCGGAGAGTGCATGTGTTGCAGTGATTACAAGATTACGCCGAAATTCGGGTGCGCGATTGTGCCGTGGGTGAACGCGAATTCGGATGATCGGTGGCGGGCGATTGGTTGTCGGTGGCGATGGGTACCCTCGCTGTGAATCGCCAGACGATGCGAGATACTCACAAGTGTGCGGGCCTGCCGGTACGGTAAGCGCGCCAGTTGTTGCCACTGGCAGGGCGAGGTTCGAAATCATCCCCTCACGGGGTCGGAGTTCGGGCACAATCGAGGTGCTGAGGTCGGATAGCGTCCCGTTTACCGGGGCATCGGAGACGGGTCAACTTCCGGTACGGTTGTTTTGTTACCGGAGTGGCAAGAGTGAAGAGTGGGCGATATGGATGTGTGGGGATCCCGCCGCTTTCGCGTCCGGGGCGCAATGGCGATCGCGGGGGTTGCGACCCTCGCGATGGCGCTGTGCTCGTGTGGCGTGGGTGGGAAGACGAGTGAGTCCGAGACCGTCGTCCAGCGGTTCACCGACCTGCTCGACAAGCAGGACTACACCAAAGCCGCCGATCTGACCTCCTACCCCGCTGCCGCTTCGGCAACCATCAAGCAAATGTTCGAGGGGTTGCAGTCGGGCACTGTCGACTACGAGAAGACCCAGGTCATCGACCTCGACGCGCAGTCGGCCATTTTCAGCATGGACGTGGCCTGGAACTTCGGCGAGAACAAGGACTGGAGCTACACGCTGCAGGGCACCGTCCGCAAGCTCGCCATCGGCTGGCGGATCAGCTGGGACCCCGCCGTGGTGATGCCGCAGTTGACGAACAACCGCACCGTGAAGCTCGTGCGAACCACCGCCAAGCCGCCGCCGCGCGTGGTCGACCTGGCGGGCGAGCCGCTGATGACCGAACAGATCATCAATGTCATCAAGATCGACCCCGCCCGCACCGGCGACCTCGTCGCCTCCACCAACGCATTGGCCGATGCCATCGAACCCGTCGCCCCGCTCATCACCGGGCCCTACCTGATGGAGCAGCTCGCTGCCTCGCAGGGCAAGCCGGTGGTCGCGGTGAATCTGCGCGAGGGCGATTTCGCCATTCTCGAGCCGAGGATGGCCAAGGTGCCCGGCGTGGTGATGGAGAAGCAGCCCAAGCTGATCTCCGCCGACCGCCGCACCTGGTCGCCGATGCTGGACTCGCTGCGCGAGGTGTGGAAGGCCAGTCTGGAGGCCACGGCCGGCTGGGGCGTGCAGATCTTCGAGGCCGACGGACGGTTCGTCAACCAGGTGGCCGGATACCAGGGCCCCGCCGGTCCCGATATCGCCGCGACCATGGATCAGCGCCTGCAGCGGGCCGCCGAGGACGCGGTGGTCAGCGTCGGCACGCCCGCCTCGGTGGTGGCGATCCAGCCGTCGACCGGAGCCGTTGTCGCGGTGGCGCAGAACAGTTACGCCACCGAGAAGGGGCCCATCGCGTTCACCGGGCTGTTCCCGGCGGGCGGCACGATGGAGTTGTTCCGCGCCGTGGCCGCCGCGACCAAGAACAAAGCGCCGCAAGATGTTTCGGTGCAGGAAGCCTCGGAGGCCGCCGCCGCGCTCGGCGTGGGTGTCGACTTCAAGGTGGCCGGGCTCGACGAGGTCACCGGGCGGATCGCCGCACCCGGGCGCAGCACCGAACAGGTGCGTCAGGGCGCCGGTTCCGATGCGGTGCTGGCCAGCCCGTTCGGTATGGCGCTCGCCGCCGCCGCCATCGCGCGTGGCGAGGTGGCCGCGCCGATGATCGAGGCAGGCAAGCCGGGCAAGGTCGACAACCCGATCCCCGCCCTGCCCCCGCCCGCCGTCGACCGATTGCGCGCGATGATGCACGAGGGCATCAACAAGCCGGAAACCGCCGCGCTGCGTGGCTTCCGCGACGTCACCGCGTTCGCCGCGACCGGCGGATCCGACGGCTGGCTGCTCGCCACGATGGGGGATCTGGCCTTCGCGGTACACATCGCCGATGTCGACAGCGGAGACGCCACCTCCCGCCTGGCCTCCGTCCTCCTGAAGTCCCTGGCCACCCCAGAAGCTTGAGAAGCCCACAACTAGGCTGCACGGTGTGAAGAGATTCGCGCCCCTCGCTGTCGATGTGCTGCTCGTGATCGTCTTTTGTGCGATCGGGCGGCGTAGTCATGACGAGGATGTGCTTGCCGGGCTGGTGAAGACGGTGTGGCCGTTCGCGGTCGGGCTTCTCATCGGGTGGGGGATCGCCTGGGTCATCGCACGGGGCAGGCGGTTCGATCCGGCGGCGCTGTGGCCGAGTGGCGTGGTGATCTGGGGATCGACGTTCGTCGGTGGGATGGTGTTGCGGGCGGTGAGTGGGCAGGGGACCGCGGTGAGCTTCATGATCGTGGCGGCCTCGGTGCTCGCGCTGTTCCTGCTCGGGTGGCGCGCGGCTGTGCGTGCGCTGCGCTAGATCCGGCGCTGTTTGAACTCGGCCTCGTATTCCTCGTCGTCGGCCTGCTTGGTGCGGAACAGGAACGCGAAAACGATCCAGCCGACGATCGCGACCAGGATGAAACTCACGAACCGGTACACGAACGCGGCGGCGACCGCCTGCGCGGCGGGCAGGCCCGCACCGGCGGTGAGACCGTAGATCAGGGTGGCGTCCACATAGACGATGCCGCCGGGCGCGAACGGAATCGAACCCACCGCCTTGCCCGCGGCGAACGCGATGAGCAGACCGGACAGCTTGGGATCGGCGCCCACCGCGTAACACGCCGCGCCGAGACAGGCCACGTCGGCGAATCGGTGCACCAGCGCCCACACCCCGACCAGCGCGCCGTCGCGTTTGCCCAGGTCGACCGATTCCAGTTGCGCCCGGATCTCGGCCAGCTTGGCGATGCCGTGGCCGGCGGGCTTCTTCCGTAATCGGTTGACCAGCGCGAGCACCTTGCGCAGGATCGCCTCGAGCGTGCCCGGATGCCTGGCCAGATAATTGCCCGCCACCAGCACCACACCGAGCAGAACGAGGGTGGCGATGAGTTTCACGCCGATGCCCTGACCGACCAGAGCAGCGCCTGCGATACCGAGCAGCGCGAGCCCGGCCGCGGCGACCACACCGGAGAACACCAGCTGCCACGACGCCACGATCGGGCTGGCGCCCCAGCGCCGGGTCTGGCGATAGGTGAAGGCGGTGGAGAACACCTGGCCCGCGGGCAGCGTCAGCGACATGGCGGTGGCGCCGTACACCACCGACACCGACTTGCCCTGGCTCACGTCGACCCCGCCCGCGTGCAGCAGCTGCTTCTGCACCCGCCCGAACCCGCTCATCGACACGGCCTGGGTGAACACGCACAGCAGCACCCAGCCCCAGTGGATCTCGGTGAGCGTGCGCCACGATTCGTGCAGCCGGGGCCACAGGTACACGCCCTCGCCGACCAGCAGCGCGAGCAGGATCGCGCCGAGCACCCATTTCACCCAGCGAAAACGGTTGGGCCGGCGCACGACGGGATGCGCGGCGGGATCGCCTGCTAGGTCGCCGTCGGCCGTCACCATGTCAGCCTAGCGAACGCGACTGTTCTCCCTGGTCCACGCCGGACCTGGCCGCGACCGGCTTCGGCCAGGCCAGGCGGGTTTTTCTGCGTCTGCCACGCAGCTGGACCTCGTCGCCGGTCTCCCAATGGTCTTGCTCGCTTTCCGAGGCGAAGTACAGCGCGCTACCCGAAGCGAGAACGCGGCCGGGGTGCTCTTTGGCCAGTTCGGTGAGTCGCGACGCCTCGTTGACGGGGTCGCCGATCACGGTGTATTCGAAACGATTCGCCGCGCCGATATTGCCCGCGACCGCCAGCCCGGCCGACACGCCGATGCCGACATCGAGGGTGGTCACTTCACGCAGCGCCTCACGCAGCTCGCGGGCGGCGGCCAGGGCGGCGGTCGGTGCGTCGGGGCGGTCGAGCGGTGCGCCGAAGATGGCGAGGGCGGCGTCGCCGACGAACTTGTTGACGAAGCCGTGGTGGCGATCGATCACGTCGACGACCACCCGGAAGAACTCGTTGAGCAGGCTCACCACCTCGGTGGGCGGACGTTCGGCCGCGGCGGCGGTCGACCCCACCATGTCGACGAAAAGCACCGCGACGAAGCGAGTCTCACCGCCGAGTTCGGTCCCGTAGTCCAGCGCGCGCTGCGCGACTTCCTCACCGACGTGCTGACCGAACAGCTCCTGCAGCTTGCGGCGTTTGGCGGCCTCTTCCATCATCCGGTTGAAACCGACCTGCAGCAGCCCGATCTCGCTGCCGTCGTACACCTCCACCTGCACGTCACGCGCGCCCGCCTGCACCCTGTTGATGGCTTGGGACAGCTGACGAACAGGGTCGGAGATGGACGATCCGGTGAGCATCGACAGTGCGAGCGCCTGCAGGATCACCACACCGCACAGCAGCAGGATGGAGATGGCCAGCGACTTCGCCGAGAACTTCACATCCGAGGAGATCTGGGTGACGCACAGCAGCACGATCGCGATGGTCGGGGCGAACGTGCCCATTCCCCAGGTCATCGCCATGCGCGTACCGACACCGGGGGTGAGGGTGTGGTCGAAGGTGCCCTCGGTGAGCGCCTCGGCCGCGACCGGCCGCAGAATGCGTTCGCCGAGCATGTAGGTGAAGCCGAACACGATGGTGGCGGCCATACATTCGGTGACGATCACCGCGCCCGCCAGCTCCGGCGATTCGGCGATGATGAGCGCGGCGAGGATGGCGCCGCCGATGATCCACAGGATCAGGTGCACGATCGACTGCCGCAGCGGCACGTGCAGCGCCGCCATTTGTTCGCGCCTGCTCGGCGGACCACCGCGCATCTGCCAGCGCATCACCGGGCGCAACATGATGGCAGCGGCGATGATGCTGAGCACCGCGGCGGCACCGAACACGACGAGCGGGGCGAGCAGACCCGCCTCGCGCACGCCGCCTTGATGACCCTCGGGAACCGGCAGGCCGTACTGGATGAACGCCCAGACCAGCACCGCGCCGAAGGCATTGGCCAGCAGTACTGAGGTCAGATACAGCGGCCAGCGCGTTCGCATGGTCTGTTTGACCGCTTCCAGAGGCGCCGACACGACAACCAATCTAGCGTTGCGACCGATAGGCTCTCTCGGGTGACCGTCCAGAAGCCGGATTCCGGGCCCGCGTCCACGCCGTGGCGTTCCGACGCCGAGGCAGTACATCCGCTGGTCCGTAAAACGGCCGCGTGGTGCTGGCGGCTGCTGATCATCTTCGCGGCGCTGATCGCGCTGGGGATGATCGTGCAGAAGTTCGCGACGGTCGTCATCCCGCTGGCCATCGCGCTGCTGGCGGCCGCGCTGCTCGCGCCGCTGGTCGACTGGATGCAGCGGGTGGGGATTCCGCGCGCGATCGGCGTGTCGGTGGCGCTGATCGGGTCGATCGGGTTGCTCGCCGGGATCATGACCTTCGTCGTCGAACAGTTCGTCGACGGTGTGCCCGCGTTGTCCAACGAGGTCACCAACAGCGTGCACAAGGTGCAGGACTGGCTCATCAACGGGCCCGCGCACCTGAGCGACCAGCAGATCCGCAGTGCGGGCGACACCATCGTGCGCACCATCCAGGACAACCGCGAAAGCCTCACCAGCGGTGCGCTCACCACCGCGACGACCATCGGTCACATCCTCACCGGCGCTTTCCTGATCCTGTTCATCCTGATCTTCTTCCTCTACGGCGGCGATCAGATCTGGAACTTCATCACCCGGGTGGTGCCCACACCGCATCGCGAAAAGGTGCGCACCGCAGGCGAACTGGGCTTCGGCACACTCGTCGGTTTCGTGCGGGCCACCGTGGTCGTGGCTGGTGTCGACGCGATCGGCATCGGTGCGGGGCTGGCGATTCTGCACGTTCCGCTGGCGCTGCCGTTGGCGTCGCTGGTGTTCATCAGCGCGTTCATCCCGATCATCGGCGCGGTCGTGGCCGGGTTCGTCGCCGTGTTCATCGCGCTGGTCACCAAGGGTTTCGTCACCGCGCTGATCGTGCTCGGCATCATCATCGCGGTGATGCAGCTGGAAGGGCATGTGCTGCAGCCGTTGCTGCTCGGGCGTGCCGTGAGCATCCACCCGCTGGCGGTGGTGCTGGCGATCACCGCGGGCCTGGTCGTCGGCGGGATCGCGGGCGCGCTGCTGGCCGTGCCGCTGATCGCGGTGGGCAACACCGCGATTCGCTATCTGCTGGCCGACACCCCCGACGAGGCGTACGGCGAGCTCGCCGGTGCCAGGGACGGCGGCCTGTTCGATGCCGAACCCGACAAACCCGAGCCGGGCCGGTTCGACGTGACCGCGCGGTTGCGCAAGGCGACAGACGAGTCCGGCGATGCGGACCCACACAGCTGAGCTGAGATCGGCCGACGCGGCGACCGCGCCCCTGTGGCGGGCCGCCCAGGCATTCCGGCTGGTCACGTTGCTGTACGCGATCGGTCAGCAGATCGCGTCGGTGCCCTACTACCAGCATCCACGGCTGAGCTGGGTGCTGATCGCGCTGATGGCGATCTGGTCGGGTACCTCGGCATTGATGTTGTCGCAGTGGTACTTCCCCGAGGCGACCAGCCGGATTCGCGGATGGGTCGTCGTCGGCGACCAAGTGGTGACGGTGCTGCTGATCGCCTCCACCCGGCTCGTCGCCGACTACGACTGGTATCACGGGCATCAGACCCTGCCGACCACCCTGTGGATCGCCAACTCGGTGATCTCGATGGCGATTCTGCGTGGACCCGTCGCGGGAGTTGTTGCAGGGCTGGTGATGTCGGCCGTCGTGGTGACCGTGCGTGACCAGTGGGGCCAGGACGTGTGGGGTGATGCGACCGCGCCTGTGCTGGTGTCCGTGGGGTTGGCGCTCGGATTGGCGGCCAATACGGCGCGGCGTGCGCAGGGGCAGCTCGAACGGGCGCTGCGGATCACCGCCGCCGCGCAGGAACGCGAGCGCTTGGCGCGTGAAGTGCACGACGGGGTACTGCAGGTGCTCGCCTACATCAAACGGCGCGGCGGCGAGATAGGCGGGGCGGCAAGCGAACTCGCTCAGCGGGCGGGCGAGCAGGAGGTGGCGCTTCGGGTGCTGCTCTCCGAACAGGGTGACCGGGCCGATTCCGGCGCGGCCGAGGTCGACCTGCGGCCGTTGCTCACCGCACGCGCGACACCGAAGGTCTCGGTGGCCACGCCCGGCGACCCGGTGCTCGTCGGAAGGCTTGTCGCCCAGGAGATTTCGGCCGCTGTGGCGACGGCTCTGTCGAATGTCGAATTGCATGCCGGTGCGGCGGCGAAAGCCTATGTGCTGCTGGAGGACACCGGTGACATGCTGGTGGTGAGTGTGCGCGACGACGGTATCGGCATCGCGCCGGGCAGGCTGGCCGAAGCCGCTGCCGAAGGGCGGATGGGTGTTTCGCGCTCGATCGTCGGGCGCATCTCGGCGCTCGGCGGCACGGCCGAACTGCTGAGCGAGGACTTCGGCACCGAATGGGAATTCCGGATCCCGCGCCACGCGGCGCACCGAGCGAGCTAGGAGCAGCGATGGGCGAGATCAGCGTGATGGTGGTCGACGACCATCCGATGTGGCGCGAGGGCGTGTCGCGCGACCTCACCGAGGCCGGGTTCACCGTGGCCGCCACCGCCGACGGGGTCGGCACCGCCACCCGCCGCGCCGCCGCCGTGCAACCCGACGTGGTGCTGATGGACATGCAGCTCACCGACGGCAACGGGGCGACCGCCACCGCCGAAGTGCTGCGCGTATCACCGCACAGCCGGGTGCTCGTGCTCTCGGCATCGGACGAACGCGACGACGTGCTCGAGGCGATCAAAGCCGGGGCCAGCGGGTATCTGGTGAAAAGCGCGTCGGCCGCCGAACTCATCGACGCGGTGCGCGCCACCGCCGCCGGTCAGCCGGTGTTCACGCCCGGTCTGGCCGGGGTGGTGCTCGGCGAATACCGGCGCATGGCCACCGCACCCGCCGAACCCGACCAACCCCACCGGCCGTCGCTGACCGACCGCGAGACCGAGGTGCTGCGGATGGTCGCCAAGGGGTTGTCCGCCAAGCAGATCGCCGCGCGGCTCAACCTTTCGCACCGCACCGTCGAGAACCATGTGCAGGCCACGCTGCGCAAACTTCAGCTTGCCAACCGGGTGGAACTCACCCGGTACGCCATCGAACAGGGCCTCGAGTAGGACACGGAATTGGGGGTTTGCCCTGATGCGCGGGTCGGTGTTCCTGGCTAGCCTCGAAACATGGGTGGTCCCGATTCCCTCTTCGCTCCCAGCGCCTTCGTCCCCGGCACGCCGACGGCGGGCCCGGTCGGCGACCGCGACCTGCGAGTATCCGATTCCGAACGCGAACACGTCGGCCAGCTGCTACAGCGCGCCGTCGGCCTCGGCATGCTGTCGCTCGGCGAGTTCACCGAGCGGATGGACACCGCGCTCGCGGCCAAGACGCGCGGCGAACTGAACGCCGTCCTCGTCGACCTGCCCGGCATGCGGATCGCGGGCGCGCCCCAACCGGCCGCCATGCCGAAACCCCGGCACACCCCCGTACCGGGCGGCACCAACCCGGCCGTCATCCGCAGCAGGCTGTCCAGCGTGCAGCGGCGTGGGCCGTGGCAGGTGCCGCCGAGACTGCACCTCAACGGCCTGATGTCCGGGGTGACCCTCGACTTCACCTCGGCCGTGATGCAGACCCAGGTCGTCGAAATCCAGGTCGACGACTACTGCACGAGCCTCACCCTGCTCGTCCCCGCCGCCGCGACCGTCGACCTCAACGGCCTCACCCTCATCGGCTCCAGCGCCAACAACCGCGTCCGCACCGGCCCACCCATCGGCCCACTGCACCTGGTGGTCCACGGTCGCGTCCGCTTCGGCTCGGTCACCGCCAAGTACCCCCTCATGGTGCAATGGCGGCGCTTCCTCGGGCAATGATCAGGTAGGGACCACCCCCATCCGGGTGGTTCTACTCATGCCCGGCGACCGTGGTGAGCGGACCATGGGGCTATGAACGCCATCGATCCTGCGCTGGTCGCACGCCTGTCTGACGAACTGACGACCCTCGGGGTGCGGTTGGGCCGTGTCGGGGCGGATCTGGGTGTTCTGCGTGAACAGTTGACCCTGCCTGGGCAGTCGCCGACTTGTGCCGGGCGATCGACTGGTACGCAGGCCGGCGTGGCGTCGGGTGGACGGGAATCCGCCGGGTGGTTGCTCGCGCAGGCTCGTTTGACGGCGGCTCGTGGTGGGCCGTCGAGGGAGAGCGAGGTTCGGCCGGGTTCTGGTACCGGCGATGGTGCCGATCGGGCTGGGTGGGGCGCGGTAGGCCATCCGGCCGGGCAAGGGCACGGGGGGTGGGAGAACGCCGCCGGAGGTCTGCCGGCGCAAGATCCGTCGAGCCCCGGTGGGTCCGCCGTCGGATCCAGCCCGCCTGAATCGGGGGCCGGTGCGATCGTGTCTGCGGTGCCGGGGCATGGGGTGGCTGGTTCCCCGTCGCCCTGGGATTCGGTGGCGAGCGGGGCCGAGGCGGCTGGATTTCCAGCGCCAGGGCTTGCTGTGCGTGGGTCGGCGACGGGTTATGTACCTGGGACGGGGACGCACATCCAGTCGCCGCACGGTGCTTGGACCGGTTGGGGGCCGGGCTTCGGGCAGCGTGGGCC